>DRPG01000766.1 GCA_011376105.1 Deltaproteobacteria bacterium | reverse complement strand
GGCGCTCCCAAAACCGCCTAGGGGTGATCACGACCGTGCCGGGGGCCGCGGCCCTGTGGCGACGCGACGTGGTGCTGGCCCAGGGGGGGTTCTCGTCGGACACCCTGGCCGAGGACACGGATCTTTCGGTCACCCTGCTGTGTGCAGGCTGTCGGCTGGTGTTCCAGGATCGGGCGCTGGCGTATACCGAGGCCCCGGTGACCCCGGTGGCCCTGTGGCGTCAGCGTCGGCGCTGGCTCTCGGGCAACCTCAGCTGCCTGCGCAAGCACGGCCTGTGCGTCGGGGCGCCCCTTCGGGTCCGCCTCCTGGGGCTCCCCAACCTCTGGTTCTCCCACGTCGGCGTGTACCTGCTGCCCTTGGTGGTCTCCGCCTGGATCGGGCTGGGGCGTGGCGGGGTGGCGCTGCAGCCGCTGGTGTTCCTCGGTGGTGTCGCGCTCGCCCTGGATCTGATCGGCCTGATCGGGTTCTATGTGGCCGATCGGGCCGATCTCCGCGATCTGTGGCACGCCCCGGTACAGCGGATGGTGTTCCCGAGCTTCCTGTGGGGCGTGTTCTGGTCGGTGGTGGTGACCGCGCCCCGGGCCTGGGCAAAGATCGAGCGCAGGAACACGGCCCTGCTTGGGTAGCGTCCGGCTCGGCTCCTGCTGTGTCCACCCAGCCCTCGCTACTCGGCGGGGATCACCACCATGGGGGCGGGCAGCCCCGGCGCCACCCGGTAGGGCAGCTCCCCCGGTAGGGCGGAGGCCACGGCGTGGGCAAAGCCTAGATCGTCGTCGACCCCGACCCACACCCCCGGCTCCAGCTCCAGCTCCGGGGCGTCGACGATCTCGACGGTCGACGCAAAGATGGCCGCAAAGCCTCCGGCGGCTCCCTCGACGGCTTGGTGATCGCCTCTGACGGCGATCGTGTAGGTCTCAGGCAGGAACCGCTGGCGCATGCCCTCGGTGTACAGCTCGGCGGGGAAGGCGGCCAGGCTGTCGTCGAGGACGAACCCGAACTCCTTGCAGCCGGGACGCTCGACCTCGCAGGGCTCCACCTTGGTGTCCCAGGCCCCGATCAGGACGTGCATCGGTCTCTCCGCCAGCTCTGTCGAGAACCACAGGGGCTGATCGAAGGCTCCGGGGAACAGGGTGTGGACGATCAGATCGATCTCCTCGTGGCCCTGGGTGACCACCGTGACCCCGACGTGGATCACCTCCCCGCGGGTCTGGAGATCTCCGCCGGCCAGGCTGGCCTCGACCGACAGGGTCTTGCCCTGATCGTCCCAGCGGATGGAGGCGGGCACCACCCGCAGCGGGCCGGGATCTTGGGGGGCGGCGACGGGCTGGGGGGCGGCGGTGGGCTGGGGGGCGGCGGTGGTCAGGGCCGGCTGCGGCTGCGGCGGCTGAGCTGGATCGTTGCCGGAGCAGGCCGAGAGCACGGACCAGAGGAACAGGGTGGGCATGGGGCTCCCCGGAGGGCGTGGGCGTGGTCGTGGGGTGGGGTGTCGAAGCTATCTACCTGACAGACACCGATCCTGCCCTCACCGGAGATGTCACGGTGCCCGGGCCCCCCTGGACCACGATCCAGGCCCCGGGACCGGCCGGTACCCAGCCCTGGGGGTTCGGTCTCGGCTCACCGATCCGGACACCGCGACGGATCGTGGGACAGGGTGCAGCAGCTCGTTGGTGCTTCGAGCGAGCCTGACGATCCTGGGCATGCGCTGGAGGCTGACGGAGGCCTCGTCGGTGATGGCCGGCCTTCCTCGATCCAGGCGATCGTGGGGCTCGGCGCGGGCAGGGCTTCAGTGCGGAGCTGTGCCGAGCTGGAGTGCAGATCAGTAGGACGCAGCCAGCTCGGTCACCGCCCGGGCGTACAGCGGGCTGCGGTTGTAGCGGGTGATCACGTAGAAGTTTTGGAGGCCCACGCGGTACTCGGGGCCGGAGGGGCCGTCGAACTTGAACAGGCGGGCCCTCGCGTCGTCGCCGGCTCCCTCGACCACCACCCCTGCGGCCCTCAGCTCTGCGATCGTGCGATCGAGGGCGAGGCCTCCGGAGAGCAGGGGGGTTGGGTCGCGGGTCACGGTGGCCTCGAGCAGGATCGGACCCTCGGCCCAGCCATGGGCCGCGAGGTAGTTCGCCACGCTGCCGATGGCGTCGGCGGGGGAGTGGAACAGATCGACGTCT
>DRPG01000765.1 GCA_011376105.1 Deltaproteobacteria bacterium | reverse complement strand
GGCGGGCCGGCGGGCCGACCCCGCAGGCCCGGGCCCGTGCCCGTGATCAGGGTGCGGTGAACACCAGCTGTGCCATCGCGCTGACCTCTGGATCGCCGTGGCGGAGCAGCCGGCGGACGTGTCGCCGGACCTCGTCGTTGGGTCGGGTTTGGAGGAACTCCAGGATCACCACGATCGGATCCCGGATCCGGGGATCGTGCTCCCAGTCCCGCCTGCGCCACCAGGGGCGGGTTTCGAGCAGGCGATCGAGGGCCTCGATGAACGGCGCGGGCGTCCACGAGGGGTCGATCGCGAGGGTGTGCCTCAGGGCCTCGGGGCGGTGGTGCCAGCCCTCCTCGGCCAGCAGGCGCCGCAGGTGCTCGTCGATCCGGCGCGGGGGGGCCACGGTGGGGGTCTCGCCGGTGGGGAGCTGGAGGAACTGGAGCTCGGCCCAGGCCGGGTGCTGCTCCGGGCGGGTGAGGGCCAGATCGGCGAGGTGGGGCAGGACGTGTCGATGAGCGAGCTGGTCGAGTCGGGGCTGCCAGGCGGCCTCGGCCATCAGGCGATCGAGGTAGCGGATCACCTGGGCGTGGGTGGGGCGATCCCGGGGCTCGTAGGCGGCCATCGCAGAGAGTAGGTACACCAGGGACCGGACGATCTTCGGTGCAGCGTCGGGGGGTCGGACCAGCATCAGCCCCCGCTGCAGCTGATCCTCGTGGCGACGCCGCTGCAGGGACAGGGCCAGCCTCCGGCTGGTCAGCAGCTCGAAGAACACACAGCCCAGGGCGTAGATGTCGCCGGCCGGGCTGTCGGGGGCTCCGTCGAGGCGCTCGGGGGCCACATAGCCCTCTGCTCCCAGGACCACCGAGATCGTCTCGGACTCCCTGCCCTCGAAGTCGCCCTTGGCGATCCCGAAGTCGACGATCTTCAGCACCCCGTCCGCCGAGAGCAGCAGGTTGGACGGCTTGATATCGCGGTGGATCACCCGCATCTGCTGGCGGGAGATGGGATCGATGGTGCTCCAGGCCGCGTGCAGGGCCCCGGCGACGAGCCGGATCACCTCGGCGGCCTCGGGCGCCGGCAGGCCACCGGGGCTCCGGGCCAGCACCGCGTTCAGGGGGGCGCCCCGGATCCACTCCAGCAGCAGCAGGGGTCGGCCCTCGACCTCGCGGGTGGACTCGAGGAGCACGATGTTAGGGTGGGACAGCCGCGCCAGCAGGGTGGCCTCGTCCCGCATCCTGCGGATCACCCGGCTGTTGGCGATATAGGCGTCGCGCAGCACCTTGGCGGCGAGCAGCCGGCCGGAGCTGGAGTCGCGCACGACGGCGACGTGGCCGAAGGTACCGGAAGCCAGGATCTGGACGATCTCCAAGGCCATCGGAGGCTGCTCCTAACCGATCGGTCGAGGACGTCGATGTTGGGGGCATGACAGCGGGTGTCGTACGTGGTACCCCCCCGGCCATGAAGCCTGGATCCTGGGTCTACGAGGCCTTCCACCGACCCAACACCGCGGCCTGGCGCCGGGTCAACGCGCTGGTCTGGATCTTGATCCTGCTGTCCACCGGGCTGCTGGTGATGGATCTGATCTTGCCCGAGCTGCACCCGATCCGCCCCTGGCTGCAGCTCACCGACGACCTGATCCTCGGGGCCTTCGCCCTGGAGCTGGCGCTGCGGGTGGGCAGCTTCCACCCACCGGGCCTCGACTTCTGGAAGCTGACGCCGGTCTCGCGGCTGCAGCTGCACCTCACCGCCCGGCTCCGGTTCTGCCTCCGGCCGATGATCTTGATCGACATCCTCACGGTGCTGGGCAGCGTACCTGTCCTGAGGGGTCTGCGGGCCCTGCGGCTGCTGCGGCTGCTGCGCAGCAACCAGATCTTCCGCTACGCGAACCCCTTTGGGGGGATCGCGCGGGCGTTCGAGGAGAACCGGCTGCTCTACGTCTTCGGCTTGTCCGTCCTCGGGATGGCGGTGCTGCTGGGGGGGCTGTCCTTCTACCTGACCGAGCACGTCCACAACGACAAGATCCAGACCCTGCCCGATGGCATGTGGTGGTCGATCGTCACGATCACCACCGTCGGCTACGGCGATCTGACCCCGGTCACTGGTGTG
>DRPG01000764.1 GCA_011376105.1 Deltaproteobacteria bacterium | reverse complement strand
CGAGCTGCATGCCCAGGTCCCGCACGCTGATGACGTTGTCGACCTTCACCTTCCGCTTCTGCGCCTTTGGCGTCGGAGAGGCCTGCTTGGGACCGCTCCTGCGCTTCTTCCCCCGGGACGGGCGACGATCGTAGCCCCGCCCGCCGAGACCGCCGCGGCCTCGACGGCCGCGGCTGTTGGTGTTGCGGAAGTCAGCGCGGGTGCCCCCGGGCTCGACCCGACGGCGCCCACGGGTCCGGCTGGGGGCTGCCGCTGCGGGCTGGGCCTGAGCCCGGGCCTTCTCAGCATCCTGCTGGCGACGGAACTCCATCGGGTTCGTCGGATCATAGCCGGGCGGCGGGACGACCACCGCGGGCCCCAGGCCCACGTACCTGGGCTTCTGAGGGACCTCGTTCTTGTTGTCCTCGGCCGGTGCGGCCTCGGCGACTGCAGGCTCCTGGACCTGAGCGGGCTGAGGCCGCCGCTGAGCCCCGGTGGAGCTGGCGGGGGCCTTCACCTCAGCGGGCTCAGGCGCCACGGTGTCGCCCGGGGGCCCGGACGCAGCGCTCGCCTGCTGCGTCTGCGCGGGCTGTGCGGCCCGCGCCGGCGCGGGCTCGGGCTCGGTCGGCGCGGACGCAGCGCTCGCCTCGACCGGCGCGGACGCAGCGCTCGCCTCGGTGGCGCTCGCCCCGACCGGCGCGGACGCAGCGCTCGCCTCGGTGGCGCTCGCCTCGGTGGGCGCAGGCGCCGCGCTCGCCTCGGTGGGCGCAGGCGCCGCGCTCGCCTCGACCTCTGTAGGCTTCGTGGGCTCGAGCGGGGGACCTGTCTCAGCCGGCGCCACCGCCGCCTCGGGCTGGGTGGGCGCAGGGACCTGTGCCTCAGCGGGCGCCCCCTTCGGGCGCCGGAGCTGGACCTTCGTCTCTGTCTTCGCGGCCTCGGAGGGGCTGACCTCCGGGGCCGGGGAGCCCCCCGCACGTCGCCGGACCGCGGGCCTGCCCTCGGCCTCGGCGGACCCACCCTTGTGACGGCGACGCAGGACGCGCTGGCCTACCCGCGTCGTCACCCCGTCGGTGCGTCGGGGGGTGCTCTCCTCGGGCTCCACGCGGCCTCGCCTGGATCCGGAAGAAGCACGGTTGAGTCGATCGATCAGATCCCTTTTCGACATGAATCCCTTTATTCTAGCTCATACCACGACAACGCGTGTCTTGGTGTGCGGTCGGTTCGCAGGGAGGGATGATCAGACTGAAACTGAACCCAGTGAACAAGGTCTACCCTGGGTCTTGTCACACCCTTTGGAGAGGAGAACCTGTCGCCGCCCCACCTGTCGGTGAGAGACCTAACCCAGCTGCCTCAGCCGTTGCAACTGCCGCCGCAAATGGGTGGACGCCTGGACATCGAGGATCCCCAACGCTGCGCGGGTTCCCCCCCCCACCCGGTTTCCCAAGCTCGCACGATCGATGGGCAGAGGGGTGTGGGTCGTCCCTCCGAGCTCCAACAGCGAGCGCAGGGTGCGCTCAGAGGCATCCGAGGCAGAGATCAGCTCGACCACGGTCCCAGACCGGAGCGCGTCCCGGAGCGCATCGTGGCCTCCGATCAGGCCACCGGCGGCGGCGGCGAGGGAGAGCCCGTCGAGGACAGCGGCCCAGATCGCGTCCCGGACAGCGCGCTCCAGCCCCTCGGCCGAGACCGGAGTCCGCAGCGCCCGGGCCAACAGCCCGGGCTTGGACTCGAGGCGCTCTAGGCAGCTGTGCCGAGGGTGGACCCACGCCCCACGCCCAGGCAGACGCGCCCGTAGATCCACCACGACGGCGCCGCTCGGCGCACAGACCAAGCGGATCAGCTCGCCACGGCCAGCGCGCTCCCGACAGGCAGCACACTGGCGTATCGGCCCCCGCCCGCTCACTCGACGCTGACATCCTCAGAGAGGATCTCGTACACCTCCTCTCCGCCGGATGCCCCGCCGGGCTCGTCGGCGCTGGGCTCGTCGGCGCTGGGCTCGTCGGCGCTGGGCTCGTCGGCGCTGGGCTCGTCGGCGCTGGGCTCGTCGGCGCCGGTGCTCTGATCGAGCGCACCGACTCGATCACCCTGGGCGCCGGTGGTCTGCCCCCTGCGCTGCTGCGCCTCCTCGAGGACCATCTGATCGACGACCTCGTCGGCCTCGTCGATCATCTGCTGAGCGAGGGACTCCTCGATCCCCAGGATCGCCGAGATCTCTCCGGCGTCGGACTCGGCCACCTCGAGCACCTTCTGGAAGCCGCTGCGCACGAGCTGCTCCACGTGGGCGTCGTCGGCGGAGGCGATCCGGCTGATCTCCGCCCGCGCCACGTCGAGCATCTCTGCGTGCTTGGTCTCGCTGTGGATGTCGATCCGCCAGCCGGTGAGCTGGGCCGCGAGGCGCACGTTCTGGCCCCGGCGACCGATGGCCTTCGCGAGCTGATCATCGGGCACGATCAGCTCCATCGTGTGGTTGGCCTCCTCGATGTAGACCCGGTTGACCGTCGCCGGCGCGATGGCGTAGACGATGAAGCGCGCGGGCTCGGGGTGCCACGGGATGATGTCGATGGCCTCCCCACGAAGCTCGCTGACCACGGCCTGCACCCGCGAGCCCTTCAGGCCCACGCACGCGCCGACCGGATCGACGTCGGGATCGGTCGAGGACACCGCGATCTTGGCCCGGTGCCCGGGCTCCCGGGCGCACGCCTCGATCGTGACGATGCCCTCGTAGATCTCGGGGACCTCGATCTCGAACAGCTTCATCAGCAAGACCGGGTGGGTCCGCGACAGGACCACCTGTGGCTGTCGGGTGGCCCGGGTGATGTCCAGCACGTAGGCCTGGATCCGATCTCCTGGACGGTAGGTCTCAGTGGGGACCTGCTCTCGTCTGGGCAGGATCGCCTCCGCCCGGTTGAGATCCACGATGATGTTGCCCTTCTCGAAGCGCCGCACGATGCCCGTGATGAGCTCGCCCTTGCGATCCTTGAACTCGTTGAAGGTCAGCTCACGCTCAGCGTCCCGGATCTTCTGGATGATCACCTGCTTGGCGGTCTGGGCGGCGATCCGCCCCAGCGCTGCGGCGTCCATGATGCGACCGTAGGAGTCCCCCACCTGGAAGCCTGCGTCCTCTTCGCGGGCTTCCCCGAGCTCGATCTCGATGTCGGGGTCTTCGACCTCCTCCACCACGGTGCGCCACTCGGAGAGCTCGACCTCACCCAGATCGGGGTTGTACATCGCCTCGATGTCTCGTGTCATCCCGAACTTCTTCCGGGCGGCGGCGACCATCGCGCTCTCGAGGATCTCGATCACCACGTCGCGGGGGATGTTCTTCTCCTTCTGGATCGTCTCGATCAGGTTCTCCAGATCACTCGTGATCACGGCTCTCCCTCCGCAAGCTGCTGGTATTCGTCGAGATCGAGCACCAGGTGTGCGCGCTCGATGAGATCGATCGGGACGCGGTGCTCCTGGCCATCCACCGACAGCAGGAGCTCTCCGTCCTCGACGGGCCCGATGACCCCGGTGTAGCGGCGACGCGGCGGGCCCTCCGCGAGCCTGATCTTGGCTCGGTAGCCCTGGAACCGCTCGAAGTCCGCCAGCCGCTGGACGGGCCTGGCGATCCCCGGGCTGCTCACCTCCAGGGTGTAGGTGCTCCGGATGGGATCCTCTGCATCGAGGAGCGGAGAGACGTGGTGGGAGACCCGCACACAGTCCTCGGCGGTGACACCGCCCAGGGCCTCGACGGACAGACGCAGGATCGGCCCACGGCGCCCCCCGAGCCATTCCACGGCGACCAGATCGAACCCCAGCCGTTGGATGGGTTCTTCGACCAGCTCCCGGATCTTCATCTGGAGTGAGAGGGATTCCATCTGTTTCAGACCCAAACACAAAAAGGGACCGGTCTGTCAGACCGCCCCCCAGGTAGGTTCGCCGTTGCTGTGGGAGATATAACAGGCCACCGCGCCCTGCGCACCAGCACCAGCACCACACGGTGGACGCTGGAGACACCCCACAGGACGGCCCGCTGTGGTCCGGGCGTCCACGGACCCACGTCGGGGCCGGGGCGGCCTGGACCCAGGATCTAGCCTAGAGCTTGTCCTTGGCCTTCTTCGCGGCCTCGGAGCTCCTGCACTCCCGCTCGGTCGCGCCCTTGAAGAAGGCCCTCGCTCCGTCGGCCTTGCCGAGGATCTCGAAGGCCTCTCCCATGCGGAAGAACGACCAGCACTTCCAGTCGGACTCGGGGTGGTTGTTCACCACCCGGTTGAACTCGCTGATCGCGGTCCGATAGTCCCCCTCGTTAAAGAAGGTCTCCGCATAGCGATACCGGATCTCATCCATCCGGGGGCTCCCCGCATGCTCCTCGATGGCGGAGCGCAGGATGGCCCGGGCGACACCCTGGCGCCCCCCCTTCATGTGCTCGATCGCGAGCTCAAGCTTGCCCACAGCGTCGTCGGGGACCTGAGACGGGAGCGTCTCCTCGCTGGCCGTGGGCCTCGTCCCGGGGGGAGCGATCCCACCGGCTCCTCCGGAGCTGTCAGCGGTGATTCCTAGATCTTCGTCGGTCGGAGCGTCGGGGGGCTTGACCCCGAGGAACTTCTCGATCTGAGCCAGGCGCATCTCAGCGTGGAGCTGGCGGCGCTCCGACGAGATCTGCTGATCGGAGAGCGCCTGCTTGATCTCGCTGGTCTCGAACTGCAGCACCTCGATGGCGCCGCGGAGCCGGGTGACCTCAGCGTTGACCTGATCGAGGTTTTCGAGGCGGTTCTGCTCGGTCCGGCCCTGCTGTCGGATCACCTCTTCGAGCTGCTCGATCCTCAGCTCTGCTTCGACCAGCAGGGCCTCGAGTTGGGCCAGGCGCACCTGCGCGGTGCTGACCTGGCGTGCGTACTCTGCCGAGGGATCTCCAGCCCGGGCGGGGGATACCGCCCCGAGGGCAGAGAGCAGGGACAAGATCAGCAGACCCTGTCGCCACAACCGGGAGGATGATCGGAGAACGGACAGGGGGTCACTCCGTTGCAGAGATCTCAGCGCGGCGATTCTTGGCCCATGCCGTCTCGTTGTGCCTGCGATCCACCGGGCGCTCTTCGCCATACGACACCGTGTTAACACGACTGGCCGACACACCGTTCGAGACCAGGTACGACTTGACCGACTCAGCCCGTCGCTGGCCCAGCGCTACGTTGTAGTCCACCGAGCCCCGCTCGTCGCAGTGCCCCTCGACCCGGATCTGGCCTGTGAGGGACTGGTAGCAGCTCATGTGGGAGTCGAGGACCTTGCGGTCCGGGGGGCGGATCCTGGAACGATCGAGCTCGAAGTTGACCGTCACGTTCCGACAGGTCAACTCAGCGGACTTTACCGTGAGGCCACCTCGCAGGGTCGAGGACTCACCGCCCGCGTTCTTCACCGTGACATCGTAGGTGCCCGGGGGCAGACCGGGGATCGTCAGCGACAGGGTGTTGCTGCCCTCCACCGAGATGTTGCCCCCGCGACCGGTCTGGGGACCCACGAACTCCACGGTGGCGCCTTCCTCGAAGGAGCTCCCGTAGACCTTCGCCGGGGTCTCCTGCCCAGGAGAGACCGTGGACGGGGACAGCGAGGTGACCTGGAGGTTCACGTCGACGGCCTGCGGCGGCGGTGGCGGCGGCGGCGGCGGCGGCTTCTTCTTGCACCCTGCCCCGGCGAGCAGGGCTGTCATCAGCACGACACAAGTCGTGTGCACCGTTCGTCGAGACATCGGACTCCTCCTACCAAGACCTGGCGTCCTCGGGTCTCGCGATTAAGTCCGCAGTCCGACCGTGTCAAACGCCCGTGACCACGTTGTTGCACTCCTTGGTGTCGCCGCTGCGGTGTCCGGTTCGGTGATCTGTGCCACGATCCTCCACCAGGCGCCCGATCGTGGAGCCGCCGCTGCCATCGTCCCCGTCGGGCTGGCCTGGGGGGCTGCGGTGCTGGCGCTGGGGAGCAGGATCGAGCTACGCCACTGGGGCTGGCTGCTGCTGGCGGCGGCCCTGGTGCGGCTCCCCCTGGTGGGCACGCCCCCGCTGTTGTCCGACGACCTGTACCGCTACCTGTTCGAGGGCCTGGCGCTGGCGGCGGGGCACAACCCGTTCACCGAGGCCCCGGCGGGCCTGCCGGGCCTCGACGACGCCCTGCGGGCACAAGTCAACCACCCGGAGATCCCGACGGTCTATCCCCCGCTGGCCCTGTGGTGGTTCCGCCTGCTCGCCCTGGCTGCCACCCCCACCGCCGTCCAGGGCGCGACCGCCCTGCTGGATCTGGTGGTGCCCCCCGCCCTGCTGATCGCGACCCGTCGGGCGTGGCCGGCCTGGATCTACGCGCTGCATCCGCTGCCCGCCATCGAGGCGGCGTGCGGAGGTCACATCGACGTGCCCGCGATCGTCGCCGCGACCGTCGGGGTGGCGGCCTGGCGCCGGGGGCACCGCGGGGGCGCGTGGTGGGCCCTGGGGCTGGGGGGCCTGCTGAAGCTGCTCCCTGCCGTGCTCCTCCCGGCCCTGTGGCGTCGCCTGCCCCGCCGGCAGCTCCAGCTGGTGGCGCTGCTGGCCCTGGCCACCGCCCTGGCGCTGCCCGTCCTGCCGGCGGGCCCGGCCCTGCTGCAGGGGGCGGGGGCCTACGCCAGCCGCTGGGCGTTCAACGGCTGCGTCTACCCCTGGCTCGAGCCCCTGGGTCCAGCGGTGCGCTGGCCGCTGGTCGGCCTGGGGGCCTCGGTGGGGGCGCTGGCCCTGTGGCGACACACCGATCCCGGAGAGGTGTGGGCCCTGGTGGGGGCCGCCTTCGTGCTGCTGTCCCCCACGGTGCACCCCTGGTACGTCCTGTGGGCCCTGGTCCCCTCGCTGCTGTGTGGGCGCCGGGGCTGGGCGTGGGCCAGCCTCCCCCTGCTGGGCAGCTACGCTGTGCTCCTCGCCTACGATCCACAGACGGGCCAGTGGGCCGAGGCACCCTGGCTGTGGTGGATCACCTGGCCGCCCGCCCTGCTGCTCCTCGCCCTGGCCTACCGCAGCGAGCCCAGCGCCACCGCGCCATAGCCCGCTGCGAACAGGAGGAGGAAGGGCAGGCTGGCGATGTAGCCCGCCGCGATCACATAGACACAGGCTGCGCTGAGGTACAGCGTAAACAACACCTCGAGCCCCACCAGCCCACGCCCCGCCGCCCGGTACGCCGAGGCCCCGACCCCGCCGGACTTTGGCGTCCGCACAAACACCCCCACCTCGCCGAACAACCCCTCCAGCACCGCCCGCGTCTGGGACAGGGCCATGCCCAGCCCCAGCGCAAGCACGGACGGCAGCAGCAGCAGGCGGCGGCCCTCCCGCCCCGCGTTCGCCCCCAGGATCGCGGCGGCGTAGAACAGCAGGAACGGAAACAGCGCGCTGATGAACAGCACCAGATCGATCCGGAGCAGCCCCCGCAGGGAGCCACCGCCCTCGATCCGGGCCACCACCGCCCACGGCAACAGCACCGAGAGCAACACCACCAACGGATAAGAGAAGTTGGCGCAGAGGTGGGCGGTCGCCTCGAGCTTGATCGGCAGCCCCACCCCAGAGCGCCAGATCATCGCCAGCAGCTTCTTCGCGGTCTGGATGGAGCCCTTGGCCCACCGGTGCTGCTGGGTCTTGAAGGCCGCCATGTCCAGCGGGAGCTCGGCGGGGGTCACCACCTCGGGCAGGTAGACGAAGCGCCACCCCGCCAGCTGAGCCCGGTAGGACAGATCGAGATCTTCAGTGAGGGTGTCGTGCTGCCACCCCCCCGCGTCGGTGATCGCCTGGCGGCGCCAGATCCCCGCGGTCCCGTTGAAGTTGAACCACCGCCCCGAGGCGTTGCGCGCGGTGTGCTCGATCACAAAGTGCCCGTCGAGCAGCGTGGCCTGAGCCCGGGTGATCCAGGAGTCGGTCGCGTTGATGTGGCCCCAGCGCGCCTGGACCATGCCGATCCCCTCCGCCATCAGGTGCGGGACCATCACCTCGAGGAAGTCGGGCTGAGGCACGAAGTCCGCGTCGAAGATGGCGATCAGATCGCCCCGGGCACGCTCGAGCCCCTCGTCCAGTGCGCCGGCCTTGAAACCCACGCGATCCCCACGGTGGATCAGCACGATGTCGAGGCCGTCCGCGACGAGCGCGTCCACCGCGGCGCGGGCGATCTCGGTGGTGTCGTCGGTGGAGTCGTCCAGAACCTGAATGTGCAGCTTATCCCTAGGATATTTTAACTCAGCACAGGCCCGAATCAGGCGCTCGACCACATAGCGCTCGTTGAACACCGGGAGCTGGACTGTGACCTGGGGCCAGCGCTCCGGGGGTGGAGGGGAGACGGTGTGGTGCCGACGCCACCAGGCCCACACCATCCACAGGCGGTGGAGCCCGTTGAGGGAGAGCAACCCAAGCAAGCTCAGGTACGCGACGAGCACCACCTCATACAGACCCATCTAGCGCCTCCGGGAGGGGCCTGGTATCCCGAGGTCCGCGTTCTGTTGCACCCCTTGCCTTCTTCAGCTCCCGATCCTACAATCCGGGGGCTGGGTGGCTCGTGCTTGTGGGTCGTCTACAAGCCTCCCTGGTAAGTGCTTTTACGGACTTTGTCCCTCGTCGTGGAGTGCATGCCCTTCTGGAAGGGAAGCCGGAAGCGATGAAACGAGGCCCACCTGCTGAGCTGCAGGGGGCCGGACGCTCCCCACACGGCCACAACGGCACCCCCCTCCTCCGGGAGGGGGACCCATCCCTCATAGAGAACCCCAGCACAGGATCGATGGTCCAACATCCGGGGGTCTCGTGAACCGCTCCATCGCGTGCCTGCTCGCCTCGCTCGTCCTGTCCTGCGCTCCGATCGCCGCCGGGGCCGAGCCCTCCGCAGCCGAGCCCCTGCTGCACGACGCCCGCCACGGAGATCACGAGGGCACGCGCCTGCTCGCCGAGCGGGCGCTGCAGCTCGAGGGGGATCACCCGCGCACGGCCCAGCACCTGATCGCACGCTCCTGAGAGCTGGGTGGAGCGCCGGAGCGAGCGCTGGAGATCTACGAGGCGCTGCTCGCGGCCTGGCCCCGGGGCTAGGCCCCCGACGATCCGGTCTTCCGCTATGCCGCCTGCCTCAGGCCGGAGGCCCGCGGTCCACAACGTCACGGGCAGCTCGACCATCCACGTCACGCACACCTCCGGGGCCTGGACGCGCGGGAGGTCGGATCGGACAGTGGAGCGACGAAGGGTCCGGAGATCGGCTCCAGGTGAGGCTCGGACCCCGGAACGAGGAGAAAGTTCCGGATCGGTGTCCGACCGGCGGAGGCCGTGGCGTCTGGGGGTCGGATGGGGGTCACCTCACCTCCAGAGCAGGAGCACGATGGGCTGGCTGTACCGATACGAAGCAAAGTCGATCCAGAGCTGGATCCTGGCGACCGACCGCCTGATCGAGCTGCAGGGTGGCTCCACTCTGGTAGAGCAGCTCCAGGTGATCGCGAGTGACGCCATCCATCGGGCCGGAGGCCAGCTGAGATACGCGGCAGCGGGATCTGCGACTGCCACCTTCGACGACCTGCGCTCGCTCGGGGAGTTTGTTCGTTGGTGGCCCATGTACGTGTCCCGACATGCCCCGGGGATCGAGTTGGTGCAGGCGTGGTCAGACCGGGGCCTCGCCGAGCTCCGGGAGCGACTCGGCACCGAGCGCAACCGTCCCCGTCCAGATATCCCCGAGGCGGGCCCCTGGGTCGCCAGGGCCGGCAGATCGGGTCTGCCCGCGATCGGACGCGACGCCGATGGCGGGATGCTCGATCGCGGGACCCAGGCCCGAGCCCGGGCAGGAGAAGGCAGAGATCTGCTCGGGGAGTGGATGTCCGAGGATCTGGAAGTGCGCCTCCCAGATGCTCCACCCGGGGTGAGGTTCCGCAGGGCGCTCCAGAAGTATCCCGAGGACGAGGGGATCGCTGTGGTCCATGCCGATGGGAACCAGCTCGGCAAGGCGATCCACGGGATGGACACCGAGCAACTCGAGCGCTTCTCGAAGGCGCTGAGCCAGGCTTCCCGAGAAGCGGCCCGCCGTACGCTAGCCGGGCTGGTGGCGTTCGAGCGGAACCAGGATCGTCCGACCTACGACAGCAACGGTGCCCTGGTGATCAACGGTCGCCCGATCGTCGCCGGCGGTGACGACTTCACGTTCTTGGTCCGAGGCCGCGCAGGGCTCGCCGTTGCAGAGATCTGGCTCCGAGCCTTCGAAGAAGAGTCCGTGACGGCTCGGATCAAACCGTTGACCGCATGTGCTGGTGTCGTGCTGGTCCGCAGGGGCTTTCCGTTCCATCAGGCCCACGAGATCGCGGAGCGACTGTGCAGATCGGCGAAGGAGCAACACCGGCGGCTCAGTGCTCAGGGCTCGTTGCTACGGTTCGAGCGCGTGACGACCTCGCTCCACGACAGCGACGACCTCGAGCGGGCCTGGACCCTCGAACAGACCGTGCAGCTAGCTAATCTGGTCGATCTCGCGGAGCGGATCGGTGCCCGAGGCAACCTCCTCCAGTGGATGGCTGAGACGGACTCCGATCGAGCCAACGAACGCTGGGCGCGACTGCGTGAGGTCGCAGATCCCACGGTATGGAATCGGCTCGAGCAGGTGCTGGAGTCCTTCCCGACAGAAGACCGTCGATCCGCGATCCGTGCAGCTCTGCAGTGGGGACGGATCCACCCTGGACTCAGCCCCTACCGTCTGTGGAGGAACCAGTGAGGGCTACCCTGCGGTTCGAGATCCTGTCCTACTGGCACGCCGGGACCGGTCGCGGCAGCGGAGCTCAGGGCAATGCCGTGGTCCAACGGGACCGCTCCGGGCTACCCTATCTGCCCGGTCGCACCGTCAAGGGGCTGGTCCGTTCGGCAGCTGCCATCGGGCTCGAAGCAAAGCTGCTCTCGCGCGACGAGGCCGAGCGCTGGTTCGGTAGCCGGTTGCTCGACGACGGCTCGGATCGGGTCCAGAAGCTCGAGCAGATCCGCTTCCGGACGAAGCAGGGCTCCCTCCGCTTCTCGTCGGCCACCCTTGGCCGCCGATGGGAGGACTGGGCGCGGACCTCGGACGACTGCCCCCGCGCACTGGAGCCCCTGTTCGCGATCCTGGCCCGGACCGCCATCGACGACCGGGGCGTGGCTTCGAAGCGCAGCCTGCGTACGATCGAGGTGACGGTCCCCATGACCCTCGAGGCCACGGCAGAGGGACCCGACGGACGATGGCCGACCGTGCTCGCCGAGATCGCGCCGTTCCTCAGGACACTCGGCTCGGAGCGCAACCGTGGCCTCGGGCGTGTCCAGATGACCGTGGAGGAGCTCCGATGAACAGCCTCTACCTCGAGCTCGAGCTCCTGTCGCCGGTCGCCATCACTGCCCGATCCGCCACGGTTGGTGGTCACGAATCACTGACCTGGATCCCGGGGGGGCAGCTGCTGGGCGCCACCGCAGCAGCGCTCCTGCGCAGCCAAGACGCAGCCCTCCCCGACGAGATCTGGCGCATCCTGCTCTCGGGCGAGGTCAGCTTCGGGGACGCCTGGCCCGAGATCGATGGCCAGCCCGCCCCCTGTGCTCCGTTGTCGCTTCATCGCCCTAAGGGGGCGGAGGATCCAATCTACAACCTGGTGATCGCGAAACGTGCGGGGAAAGGCCAGCTGGAGCAGGTGCGAGATCTGCACATCTCGGGCAATCGACACGTGGTGCAACCACGACGGGGGCACACGCTGCGGACCGCCATCGGGGAGCACGGACGGGCACGAGAGGGCTTCCTGTTCGGGATCGAGGCCCTCGATGCTGGCCAGCGGTTCCTCGCACGGATCGACGCGACCGATCCCGATCTCCTAAAGCGAGTTCGAAGTTGCCTCGATGGTCGGGAGATCACCGTGGGGCGCTCGAGGAGCGCAGAGTTCGGCCACGTGGCCGTGCGCGTCCGGGAGCCCTGGCCCGAGCCCGAACGAGGCGAGATCGGCGAGCGCCTGGTGCTGTGGGCGATCTCGGATCTGGCGTTGCGGGATCTACGCTCTGGGGCCCCCCGCCTCCAGCTCACTCCGGCCGATCTCGGCCTCTCGGACGACTGGGAGGTGCTCTGGGAGCAGAGCTTCGTGCGCACGAGGCGCTACTCCCCCTTCAACGGCAAGCGGCTCCGGCCTGATCTGGAGCGACAGGTCCTTCGCCCGGGCTCAGTCCTGGTGCTGGAGGGCCCCGGGCTCGATCCCGACGAGGCCAGACGACTGCGCGAGCGCCTGCGTGCCGGGATCGGAGAGCACGTCCAGGAAGGCTTCGGCCGGATCGTCGTGAACCCGCTCCTTCTCGCCGGAGGTGATCTCGAGCTGACCCGCCCTCAGCCAATGCGGCCGTCTGGAGAAGCCCCGATGCCCGACGACGTCCTGGGGCGCTGGCTGAGAGACCGACGTACCGCGCTGAATCGAGGGCTCGGGGCCGAGCACCACGCCCGCGAGATGGTCCAGTCGATGCAGAGGTGGAAGATCAAGCCCTCTCAGTGGGGTGAGATCCGGCGCTTGGCCCGGGAGGCACGCTTCCGCTCAGGCGGAGAGGGCTGGCTCCGGGCACAGATCGAGTCCTTCCTCAGCCACGGTGCCCGCCTCCACGTGTGGCCAAGGGAGGCCCGAGAGACCCTCATCGAGAAGGTCCGTGCCGCCACCCCCGATATCGTCGAGCGCGCCAGCACTATGTTGGCCCGGCAGCAGGAGGCACGACCATGAGCCTGGCACGCGGAACCCGTTTCGAGCTCGCGCGTGTGACGATCGAGTTCAGAACGCCGATGAGGGTCGGAGCCGGTGGCTGGGATCCACTCCACGATGCGTTCTTCGTCACGGACGCCAACGGCCTCCCTGCGCTCCCCGGGAGCTCGATCGCCGGAGCGCTTCGCCACGCAGCCGCTGACGCCTGGGGAGAGGCAGACGCTGTGAGGGCGGTCTTTGGCTTCCAGCAGCGCACCGACGGTCGCGCGTCGCGGCTCGAGGTGTCGTGGGGCCAGGTCCACGGGAACAAGGATCACCCCGTGCCGTTCCTCGGCGCGGACCAAGCTGACGACGAGGTGCTGGCCTTTCTCTCCGCCGGCGTGATCCGGGACCACGTCCGGATCGATGCTCGTGGCACCGCCGACGATCGCGGCAAGTTCGACGAGCTGATGGTGCCCGCGGGGGCACGGTTCACGTTCGAGCTGGTCCTGCACGAGGGCTCGGAGCGCTCGATGGCCGACGTGCTCAGTCTGCTGATCCGGCCCTCGATGCGACTCGGTGCGGGGAGCCGCAAGGGGCTTGGCCGGTTCGAGGTGGTGCGTGCCGCAGGCCGGAGGTTCGATCTCACAGATCCATCGAGCCGCCAGGCGTTTGGTCGCCTTCCCCGCGGCCTCCACGAGCCTGTCTCAGACGGTGTCTTCGAGGAGCTATCGATCGATAGCTCCTCCGGTGGCGATCGGTGGCGCACGGGGACGCTGGTGTTGGAGCCAACCGATTTCTGGATGATCGGGCGCGGCGATCCCCACCGACCAGAGCACGAGAGACGGCAGGCCGGGAGCGATCGGGTCCAGTACGTGGACATAGTCCCGGCAGAGGCGCGCCGCGTGGTCTGGGAGGATGGGCAGGGCAAGCTGACAGAGCCCGAGCCCACCGTACCCGCGAGCGCGATCAAAGGCGCCCTGAGGCACCGTGTGGCCTACCACGCGCGGCGCGCGGGGGGCGAGTTCTGGTCTGAGGGACTCGAGGCAGGGGGTGGCGTCACGGCGGCAGATCGCGTGGCCGAGGTCAACGACCTGTTCGGGACGATCCGGGACGAAGACGAGGGGCAGCCCGGGCGCCTGCTGCTCTCGGACGGCCGCGCCACGAAGTACCGGTGGGGCCGGCTCGATCACGTGAGCCTCGATCGGTTCACGCAGGGGCAGGTGGATCACCTGCTGTTCTCCGAAGCCCCCCTGTACGGTGGCCAGATCGAGCTGGAGCTCGCCGTCGACACCCAGGGCCTCGGTGACGCACCACGCGAGGCCCTGCGGCAGGCCCTGGACGATCTGTGTCACCAGCGGCTGTCGATCGGGGCCGGGGGTAGTCGGGGCCACGGCCACTGCCACGGCCGGATCGAGTGGAGCGGCGGGCGAGGACTGGACGCATGAACGATCTGTTCGACCGATGGCCGGGGCAGGCCCCAGAGACCGTGGGGCTCGAGATCGAGGCGCTGGAGTGGGACACGGCCGATGCCGTGTGGAGTGCGATCGTGGCGCTTCAAGGTAGCAAGGGCTGGCTCTGCCGCCCCGAGCAGGTCTCGGAGTGGCCCGGGGGTGAGCCGAGTGGCCCGCTGCTGTCTGCAGAGTTGGTAGACAGCGACGGGACCACCCTCCATGTTCGCAGGGTCGGCCGTACCTGGCGCGGGTGGCGGTATCGGGAGCTCCCCTCGGGTGATCTGCTGCGGTTCCGGCAGACATTGCTCGGGACAGTGCCAGACAGCGACCAACGGCTCGCCTACGCCATCTACTGGCGACTCGAACTAGGGCTGGACGAGCTCTGTGTCTACCGACCCTTCACAGCCCGCTTCACGGGATGGGAGGAAACATGAGCCGGAGGCACCAACCCGGACACAGCGGCCCGAGACGTCCCCAGAGCCCCTCCCGCAGGGTCGACAAGATCCGGGCACCATATGGTTTCGTCCCGCTCAACCCCCAGGTGGTGTTTCCCGAGTGGGGTTTGTCGGCTTCTCGCGATCTGCCGTTCGCCGACGGGATCAACGGGAACTTCCGGCTGGAGATCGAAGCCGTGTCGCCGATCTTCATCCGAGACGCCAAGGCAGCGGAGCGACCGTTCCAGCTCCCCGACGGCATGTACGGCATCCCTGGCACGTCGGTGAGGGGCATGCTGCGCAACGTGATCGAGATCGCGACCTTCGGGAAACTGTCTCGTGTCAACGACCACCGGTACACGCTGCGGGATCTACACAACCACAAGTCGTACGTCTCCCAGATGGCCCGGATCGTAGGCAAGTGGACGGTCCCGCTGGTGAACGCGGGCTGGCTCGTGCCCGGATCCGAGCCTGGGACCGCGCTCCTCCACCCATGCCACTTCGCCAAGATCGAGTACGCCAGGCTCGTGGAGATCTCAACGCAAGCATGGGGCGTCCAGGGGTTCGACCCGGGTCGACAACAGTCTGCAGTGGACAAGTATCTGAGGATCCTCGGATGGCCGGCCGAGCCCGGGGGGCGCCCGTCGGGCTGGACCGAGCGCCGACCCAACCCGGTGCGGATGGGGCTCCAACGCATCGAGAGGCCGTTCAGGGGCCTGCGGAGCAACTACGGGGAGGTGACTGGGCCAGGCGAGATGCTGTGCCACGTGGTCATGACCGGACAGCCCTCGCCCTATGTGCCGAACCGACCTAAGGAGAAGGGCTCGGGCAACCCAAAGCACCACGACTTCGTGTTCCACGGCAGCGCAGGCTCTCCGATCGTCGTGGCCGAACACCAGCTCCAGGACTTCGAGTTCGCTCACTCCAATCGCGGGCAACAGAACAACCTCGGACGTTCGCTCCAACCCAACGCTGAGTGGGGGTTCTGGAGGTCGCTGGTGTGGGATCATCCGCTCGAGTGGTTCGAGGGGCACCCAGAGCGAGGCGTCCCCGTGTTCTTCCTGCTCGACGAGCGCGGCGACCTTCGCGCGATGGGGCTCGCGATGATGTTCCGCCTAGGCTCGTGCCGCTCTGTGCGCGAGGCGATCCAGAACCACCAACCCGACTGCGACAAGGCCGCTCCGGACTTCGCCGAGACGTTGTTCGGGACCGTACCCGACGAACGACGCGGGGCGAGTGAGGGTTCGTTCGCCCTGGCTGGCCGGGTATCGTTCGGGGTCGCTCGTGCCTTGGGTGCTGTCCACCCTGACGACAGGGTGGGCCCGGTGGTGCTCAGCGCACCAAAGGCATCGTACTACCCGAGCTACCTAGAGCAGGGAGACCAGCCCGGCGCTCCTCCCCGGCGGGACGCAAAGAAGAAGCCCGACTGGAAGACCTGGATGGAGCCTGACGCGCTCCCACGGGGCTGGAAGCGGTATCGCCCGATCGAGGGCCACCAGCCGGTGACTCCACCCCACCCCACCCGCGGAGACGGCAAGCCCCTGGATCTATCCAAGGTGGGGACTTCGTTCTGCCCTCTGCCGGCGGGTACCAGGTTCGAGCTCGATGTGCGGTTGCACAACGTGCGCCCGGTCGAGCTGGGTGCGATCCTGTGGGCCCTCGATCACGGTGGCAGCGAGGACACGTACCACAAGCTGGGGCTCGCCCGCTCCCTCGGCTACGGCACGATCTGCCTGCGTGCATCGGGCCTGTCGCGGCTCCACCGGAACGATGGCGTACAGGCCACCCGAGAAGAATGCATCGACGCCTTCCGGCAGTGGATCGACAGAGCTTGGCGCCGGCTCGGTGGTGAGGGGCCGTGGGAGGAATCGCGTATCATCACAGAGCTGCGCGCCCTCGCTCGACCGATGCCGAGAGACGACGCCCGCCACATGAGGATCAACGGGCCCAACGAGTTCCAGCAGGCCAAGCTCAGAGGGCTGGTGCTCGATCCCTCGGCGACCGAGGGGGCGCTGATGCCACCCGCGCCCGGAGCGAGCCACAGCGCGGCATCGCCCCGAGGTAGTCAGCTCACGACGCGCGTCCCCAGCCCCACCACCCGTGGCCGAACGCCCCTCCCCTCTCCTGGCCAACGGGTGCGCGTCAGGATCTCTGGCCAGAACAAGAGGGGGCGGTGGCGAGCGGAGCTGCTGGACGGCTCGGGCACCGGAACCCTGATCCAGGGAGATGCTCCCGGCGAGGTGACCGAGGAGTCCGAGCACGAGGTGGTCGTGATCCGCGCCTCCGGCAGGGCTGCGATCGAGCTCGGGTGGGAGTGATCGTGCCTCTACACAAGCTCGAGCTGGAGGGGTTCAAGTGCTTCGGGCGAAGGCAGAAGATCGATCTCGAACCGATCACGCTGATCCTGAGTCCCAACCCCTCGGGCAAGTCGACCCTGCTCCAAGGCCTGCTCGCGCTGTGTCAGAGCCTGAGCGGTCTACTCCTCCGCAGGCTCGCCTGCAGCGGTCGGTAGGGCTATCGGCATTGAGATAGCGCCGGATACGCCGCAGAAAACACCGCCCGCGTCAGGCACATGGCGCTCAACCTCCTCGGGAAAGACGACTCCATCAAGGCCGGTGTCAAGATCAAGAGGCAAGTGACCTGGTGCCTGCGGGGCGTCTCGTCGCAGCCCACCAGCGCCTCCCCACAACACCGGCGGGTCTGTGGAGCGCACGCATGCAGCACGTCGACCTCTTCCACCGGCACCAGCGCCCGCTCGCTCTTCTTGTGG
>DRPG01000763.1 GCA_011376105.1 Deltaproteobacteria bacterium | reverse complement strand
GACCTTGACCAGATCGTCGGCCCGCCACTCCTGGATCTCGTAGTCCATCGAGGCATAGCCACGGGACACGCTCTTGAGGCGATCGAAGAAGTCGAACACCACCTCGGCATAGGGGATGTCATACACCAGCTGGACGCGGCCCGGCGCAGAGAAGTCGAACACCACCTGGGTGCCCCGCCGATCCTCGCACAGCTTGAGCACTCCACCGATGTGGGCCTCAGGACAGTACATCGTGACCCGGGCGATCGGCTCCTCGATCCGCTCGATCCGCTGCAGCTCGGGGAGCTGGGACGGGCTACGGATCTCGATCAGCTCCCCCCCCCGGCAGTGGACCCGGTACACGACACTCGGGGCGGTGGTGATCAGATCGAGATCGTACTCCCGCTCGAGGCGCTCCTGGACGATCTCCATGTGGAGCAGGCCGAGGAACCCCAGCCGGAAGCCCAGCCCCAGCGCGTCGGAGACCTCGGGATCCGATCGGATGGCGGCGTCGTTGAGCTTGAGCTTCTCGATCGCGTCGCGCAGCGACTCGTAGTCCCCGGACTCGACGGGGTAGACCCCCGACCAGACCATGGGCTTGACCTCCTGGAAGCCAGGCAGCGGCTCGGTGGCGCCGTTGATCACGTGAGTGACGGTGTCGCCCACCCTCGCGTCCCGGATGTCCTTGATGGATGCGACGATGAAGCCCACGTCTCCGGCCTCCAGCACCTCGCGCTGGACCGCGGCGGGCATGAAGACCCCCATCCGGTTGACCTCGTAGCGGGCGCCGGTGGCCATCAGCCGCATGCGCTCCCCCAGGCGCAGCCGACCGTTGAACACGCGCACCAGGATGATCACCCCGACGTAGGTGTCGAACCAGGAGTCGACGATCAGGGCCTGCAGGGGCGCCTCGGGATCCCCCACCGGGGGGGGCACGTGGGTGATGATGGCCTCGAGCACCTCTTCGATCCCGACCCCCGTCTTCGCCGAGCAAAAGATAGCGTTGTCCGTGTCCAGCCCGATCCCGTCTTCGATCTGCTCGAGGACGCGATCGGGATCAGCGCCCGGTAGATCGATCTTGTTGATCACCGGGATGATCTCGAGATCCGCCTCCAGCGCCAGGTAGACGTTGGCCAGGGTCTGGGCCTCGACGCCCTGCGCTGCGTCGATCACCAGCAGCGCGCCCTCGCACGCCTTGAGGGATCGGCTGACCTCGTAGGTGAAGTCGACGTGGCCGGGGGTGTCGATCAGGTTGAGCTCGTACAGCTCGCCGTCTCGGGCCTGGTACCGCAGGCTGGCGGTCTGGGCCTTGATCGTGATGCCCCGCTCGCGCTCGATGTCCATCGAGTCGAGCAGCTGAGCCTTCATCTCGCGCTCGCTGACGGCGCCGGTGCGCTCCATCAGCCGATCGGCGAGGGTGGACTTGCCATGGTCAATGTGGGCGATGATCGCAAAGTTTCGGGTGCGCGCACGGCGATCCACGTTCCCTCCGGGCGCCACGTTGGCACCGCCGGAGGTTCGTAAGCCGGTACAGAGCTGTCGTCAGCCCCCTCCAGACAAGAGCCCCCACGTCGCCGCGGGACCAGGCTCCAGGCCGGCGCCCCGCCGTGCCGTGGCCCGGGGGCTGCAGGCTGGAGTCCAGGGCGCTGTGGGCCCACCCGGCTCCCCAGGGGGGCTGGGGGGCCGGCCTGGGCGGGCGCCCCCTGTACACCACGGAGCTCAGGCGGGTGCCCCCGGAGGGGCGGCCGGTGCTATGCGGACATGCCTTTGACGGCCTTCGCCAGCCGCTGGACCCGGCGCGCGGCCTGGTTGCGGTGGATCACACCCTTCGAGGCCAGCCGCTGGATGATGCTGACCGCTGCACGCAGCTCGGTCTGGGCGGTCTCGGTGTTGCCCGACTCGACCGCGCCCCGGAGCCGCTTGATCTGGTTCCGCATCTTGGTGCGATAGTGCCGGTTTCGCGTCCGCTGCTTCTCGTTCTGTTTGATGCGCTTGATCGCATCCTTGTGGTGGGCCACGGGATCCTTCTCCAGGGTGGAACGCGCACCTTTAGTCGCTGGGCTCCGGGGGGGCAAGGAAGCAGCAGCGATCAGGGCACCACAGGGAGCGGCGGGGGTCGGCGCAGGCCCCCGGAGAGCAGCTCCAACACCAGCCCCTCCAGCACGGCGGAAGCTCCGGCCCGATGCCCATTCATCTGCCGGTTGGCCGTCGCGATCCGACGCATCAGATCGGCAGCGTCGGGGAAGTCCGAGGCGAGGAAGGGCCGGACCCTCCGGAGGATGCCCGGACGTAGCCGGACCTGCTTGCTGATCTCACGATCCGGCACACCTGACCGGATCATCACCGAGGCCCGGAGCAGCTCCCGCACCTGCCAGGTGATCATGCCCAGCAGCTTCCGGGGATCGTCGCCCCCCTCCTGCAGCCGGTGCAGGGCGGCCAGGGTCAACCCTGTGTCGCGCGCGGCCAGTCCGGTGGTCAGATCCCAGATCACCGCCTCCGCCACCAGCGAGGTCGCCGCAGCGATCGCGGCGGCGTCGATGACCGTGGCGTCCCCGACGTACAGACAGAGCTTCTCGATCTCCTGCTCGATCAGCCCCAGATCGTCGCCCACCGCCTCCACCAGCAGCGCCGCCTCGCTGCGCCCCAGCTCCTTGCCCCGGGCCCGGGCGGCGGAGGAGGCAAAGGCGGCTGGTGAGACCTCGCTCTTCCCGATCTGGATCAGCTGCCCCCGCCCGGCCTTCTTCAGGGCGGACTTGATCCGGGCGCCCCAGTTCGAGCCTCCCTTCTCGACCTTTGGGAACCGCGAGCCGGACGCGACGACGATCGATCCCGCCGAGGGGGACCGGAGGTAGTCGATGAACGCGGTGTAGAACGCCGCTGTTCCCTCGGACAGCTCCCGGATCTCGATCAGCCGTAGATCCGCCATCATCGGCAGGGTACGTGCGGCCGAGAACGCGGCTGGCCCCTCGGGCTCCGAGGCTCGGTGGCGGCTGTGGTTGAAGGCCACCGGCCCCAGCCTGGGGGTGACCTGTGCGACGATCTGCTCGACCGCTTGATCCACCAGGGGATGGGCCTCTCCAAGGACGATGTAGACCGGCTCGAGCCCCTGCTTCAGCTCCTCCGCCAGCGACCTTAGCGACACGTGTCCTCCGCTCCTCGCCCCGGTGTAACCCTCGTCCGCTCCCCGGATCCCGCCCCACCTCTACCTCATCGACCCTGCGGCGCGGTGGCCCGACGGCACGCCGGGTGACGGCCCGGGGCTGAGCCCGGGCGGCGCTGGTTGACGTCGACCTGGCTTGTCCGGTAGCACTCTCCCATGGGCCACCTCTTCCGATCCTGCAGCCTCGCGACCGCGATCCTCGCCCCCAGGCTCGGCCACACCGCACCCCAGCTCGATGACGGCTATGGCTCAGACCCCAGGGAGCCCCTCAGGTTCGCCTTCGAGGACATCACCCCCGCCCCGGAGCACGATCGCAGCATCCAGATGGAGGTCAACCTCCGCCTGCGGGCCGTCTCGGTGCCCCGGGGCCTGCTCGACGTCTGGTTCTTCGACGTCGACGACGGGAACTGGGCCTACATCGAGCCCAGGCCCACGATCCAGGGCCACGTGGTGGGGCTGGAGTACGTCCTGAGGGGCGACAGCGCAGACGGCATCTTCTACCTGGAGTACCTCGACTCTGCGATGCCCGGTGGCTACTGGGACGACATCGAGGTCCCCGTCGATCACCTCGACGGAGCCTACCTCGTCCCCTCCAAGGGCCTAGGGGTCTTCGGGGTTGGCGCCGACTATGCCTACGAGACCTACATCGTTCCGCTCGATGCCACGAACGAGGTGTTCGGGATGTCCTTCTTGATCGGAGGGGGCCTGGGCCTGGGGATCCTCACCGGCCGCCTCGACCGTTGGGGGCCTGACGCCCAGGGCAACCCCTCCTACAAGCGCTACCTCGACGGGCTCCCCCCAGACGAAGATCGGAGCATCCCCCGCATGTATCCGCTGGTCGACGTCAACGCTGGCCTGCGCTTCAGCTTCGGCGATCGAGCCTCGCTGCGCCTCGAGGGGGGGCTGCACACCCTGCTGTACTACGGCGCCAGCTTTGGCACGTCCTTCTGAGCGCAGCCCACAGCCCACAGCCCACAGCCCACGCGACGGGCCGGGGCCCGGCCCCTCTCCCCCGCCGGCCGGGCCTTGGGAGCTGGCGGTGGGGTCCACGCCGAGATAGGCCCCACGGGTTTGGCGACGAGGACCCGGCGAGGGCCGGTGGGAGTATCGAGACGTGATTCTGGTTACCGTTCGAGACAACGAGCCCTTCGAGAAAGCGCTGCGACGGTTCCGGCGCAAGGTGGAGCGCGAGGGGATCCGGAAGGACATCAAGAAGAACAGCTTCTACCTAAAGCCCGGCGAGAAGCGGCGCCTGAAGCAGCGCCTGGCCGAGAAGCGGCGTCGCAAGGCCTCCAGGCGTGCGGCCCGACGTGCAGCCAAGCAGTCCTCTCGCCCGAGCTAGGCAGCCGCTCCACGATCCGATCAAGGCCGCAGCCGCTCCTGTGCTCTTCGATCCTCGGGGGTGCGGGCCTCCCGGGTCAGCACCGCGTCTCTCGCGCTCGCGATCTGCGCTGGATCCCCGAGGGGCTCCACCGTGAGCTGCAGCCAGTCCACCCGCTGTGGCAGCTCCGCGGGCCGGTGGGCGATGGCGCGCTGCAGCAGCTTGTGGGCGGCCTGCAGATCCCGCCCGGCCCAGACGGGGCGGATCGCCAACAGCAGCCCCCGGGCCCAGACCGCAGTCCCGTCCAGCTGGGGATCGATCGCCCCCCCGAGCAGGGCGTCGATCGCTTCGAGATCCAGCGCGGCGGCCTCCGGGCCCTGGAGCTGCATCCAGCGCACCCAGGCAAGCGCCGTCCAGCCGAGGCAGATCCGGCGGCTCGCCTCCAGGGACCCGACCGCGTCGCTGAAGGCCCCCTGGCGCCACCGCAGGAGGAAGCCCTCGTCCCCGGTCAGGCAGGCCATGCCCAGGGCCCGCCCCTCAGCAAAGCGCCGCAGCGCGTCGGTGGGGTCATCCTCCGTCAGCCCCTCAGCGATCTTCAGGCGCACCAGGCGCCAGCTGACCTCGGGGTGATCGGGTCGCTCGGCCCACAGGGCCCTCAGGGGCTCCACCGCCCCCTCGAGCCCCAGCTCCCCCCGCAGCGTCCAGCGCGCATCGATCTGCTGCAGCTCGTTGCGGAACCGAAGGGCCTCGCTCTGCCCCGCCTTGGGGCAGCCGAGGAGGGCGACGATCAGGAAGGACCACACCTCCAGGAGATAGTCTCCTCGGGGGCCGGGGGGTACCCGCCCGGCGGGGGGCCCCGATGACGAGCGTGTCCAACATCGCTGGAGCCTGGCGAGCGCTGTGTCACGATCCGGTCGGGGTCTTGTGGCCCGCCGCCGCGATGCTGTCCCTGCAGGCGGTGGGGGCGCTGGCGCTCCAGCGGATCCTGCACAGCGGCCGGCTTGACGCATTGCTCACCGTGTTCCTCGCCACCAGCCTGATCCGGATCCTGCTGGGGGCGCCGCTGCGGGCCCGGATGCTGAAGGCCGGGGCCCGCAGCATGGGCCTGGACACGAACGATCGGTGGATCGCCCTGCTGGGGGTCCACCTGATCGTGGGCCCGCTGCAGCTCGGCCTGGCCACGGGGTCCGTGATCCTGGGCACCGGGATCGCGGCGGGGATCGCAGCCCACGGCCTGCCCACCCTCGCCACCCTCGCCTGGTTCCTCGGCTGGCTCGGGGGCACGCTGGCGGCCCTCGTGATCCGGGCGATCTTTGCCTACGCTCCGCTCGAGGTCCTGCTCCGGGGGTGCTCGGCGATCCAGGCGCTGCGTCGCTCGGCGATCCGGGGGCCGGTGGACACGCTGGCGGCCGCCCTGCTCGTCGGCTTCGGGGATCTCGCGGTGCTGCTCGGTGCGCTGACCTGCGGTGCAGGGGCCCTGCCGGGTTACCCCATCAGTGATCTGGCGCTGCTCGATCGGTGGCGCCGAGGAAGGACGTCTTGATGTTGCTGGTGCTGTCGACCCTGGCCTGCGCGACCCCCGACGAAGACCACGAGCGGATCGAGCTCATCGCCGCAGAGCCCATGCGGGTGCGGATGTTCAGCGCCGCCGATCGCGCTCGGCTGTACAACTTCTGGGCGACCTGGTGCGGGCCGTGCAAGGAGGAGATCCCACGGCTGCGCGCCTGGGCCGGGGAGCACCCTGAGATCGAGGTCATCATGGTCAGCCTCGATCTCCCGTCCCTGCGGAAGAAGCGGGTCGAGCCCTTCCTCCACAAGCAGGGGATCGCCCACCTCACCCACTGGCAGCTCGACGATCCCGATCCGGCCCGGGCCCTGGCCCGGATCGTGCCCTCGTGGCCCGACACGGTCCCGGTCACCCTGCTGGTGAGCGAGGAGGGCGAGATCACCAAGCGGTTCCACACCGCCCTGACCGACGCCGATCTCGCCGCGTTACCGTAGCCCTCCGCCCGGATGGTGAAATCGGTAGACACAGGAGACTTAAAATCTCCTTCCCTCCACGGGAGTGCGGGTTCGACCCCCGCTCCGGGCATCCCCCCTTGGCTCGCGCTGGTGAGCGCAGAGAGCGGATGAACATGCCCAACAACGAAGCAGACAGGCCAGAGCTCGAGCCCCTGGGCGATGCGCTGAACCGCGTGATGCGACGCCTGGTGGGCCGCAGCCGCCTCGAGCTCGGCCGCGCAGCCCGCTCAAGCCGGGAGCGCCTCGAGCTGCGCCAGCTCAGGCGCGATCTCGATCACTTCTGGGCGAGGCTGGGCAAGACCTCGTACCACCTCGTCGAGGCGGGCGAGATCGATCACCCCGCCCTGCGCAAGGCGATCGCCCGGATCGACGAGCTGGAGGCTAAGATCGAGGCCCTCCAACAACCGTGAGCTCGCCCCTTGCCCCGATCACAGGGGCTCGTTAGGTGAGCGACATGCCAGGGGCTGTAGCTCAACTGGGAGAGCGCTAGAATGGCATTCTAGAGGTCGTGGGTTCGAGTCCCATCAGCTCCATCAGATAGAAACCAAGAAATCGCCAATTCCGCTTCGGGATCTGCTGTGCGGCAGATCTTGACGTAGGGGTGTGGCGATTTTTTGGCGTGTGCGCCCGATGAGGCGCTCCCTGGGCGTAACGAGCATGACGCCACATGGGGCAGCGTCGCGGTGTCGGGCATGGGCCGTCTCCCCCGTCGTGCAGGACACCTCCAGCCGTTGCGATCCAGCGACGCACGAATGCACCTGATCACCCGCACGAGCTGATCACCTCGATGCGTGTCCGATCGATCGGGTGTGGTCCGTCTACCCTCCCCCGACTCCGAGGAGACCCGATGGACCGACTGCGACACTTCCTCGGGAAAGCCCCCGACGGGCGAGAGATCTACCGCTACCGTCTCCCCGACGAGCGCTACCACGAGCTCAGGAGGTACCTCCGGGAGTCACTCCGCAGCGGCCTCGGCAGCACGAGCCGAGAGAACCAGGCGCTGTTCTGTGTGTTCTCTGCTGAGTGGTGGAGGCGAGAGCACGAGTGTGGCCCCTGGTCTTGGGAGGGCATCCGAGGAGCGCTCGGGCTCGGCGGCGAGCCCTACACCGCGATCGCGAGGGCCGCGGAGTCGGGCCTGGATCTCCTGAAGCGGCCGGTGCTGCGCTCCGAGCGCGGCGATCGCAGGTGGTTGGTGACGCTCGCCTGTGAGGGAGGGCTCCCCCTGAGGCGCCTGGATGTCGAAGGGGCTCGACTCCGGGCCTACTTCCGGGATGTGCTCGAGCACCTCGAGGCGTTGGGCATGACCGGCGGGGAAG
>DRPG01000762.1 GCA_011376105.1 Deltaproteobacteria bacterium | reverse complement strand
GGGGCTCTCGGAGGAGAGGAACACCCCCACCACGCCCCCCGCGGTCACCAGGCCCGCTCCCGCGAGGAAGATCGCTCCGAGCACGGCGAGGAACAGCCAGCCGAGCCAGCCCACCCCCCCCCGCTCCTCTCGATCGAACGAGTTAGGGGGAGACAGGGTGCCGTCGAACTGTGGCAAGACCACCGTGTCCTGCTGATCCTCGAAGGCGACGGGATCGGGGTAGAGCAGATCGGCGTCGAGCATCATCAGCCCTGGAGGCGCAGCGGGCTCCTGGGGAGGGAGCGAGCGGGAGGGAGCAGGCGGACGGGAGGGGGCGGGCGGACGGGTGAAGCCTCCAGAGCTCGCCGCGCTCCCGGGCGGGGAGAGGTTGACCGGGGGCCTGAGATCTCCTCCCAGCGAGGGACGAGGAGGGGGCAAGGAGGGGGTCCGATCGCCCCGCCCCGCCAGCGGCATTGGCGGCACATCCGGGAGGCTTGGGATGTGGACCACCTGCTGGGTCGGAGGCCCCAGCAGCGGAGGCCCGAGATCCACCTCGGCGTCGTGCTCCCAGGCGATCTCCCCCCGCAGCACCGCCTTCAGCGTCTCGCAGTCGGGGATCCGATCGTCGGGGTGGAGCTCGAGGCAGCCGAGGATCGCTGAGTTGATCCGATCGGGCAGATCGGGGAGGAACCGCCGGGGGGGCTCGAACTCGGCATCGACCACCGCGTTGTAGATCGCCAGCGCCTCATCTCCGGGGAACGCCCGGCGGCGGGTCATCAGCTCGTACAGCACACAGCCCAGGGACCAGATATCGGCGCGCTGATCGACGGTCCGTGCGTCGCGGATCTGCTCTGGTGCCATGTACGAGGGCGTACCCATCGAGATCCCGGCCCGGGTGTGGGCCACCCCGGGCTCCTGGACGAGCACCTTGGCGAGCCCGAAGTCGGTAACCTTGGGGACGAAGCCCTCCCGGGTGTGGGCCAGCAGAACGTTGGCGGGCTTGAGATCCCGGTGCACCAGCTCCGCCCCATGGGCCGCCCGGACCCCAGCGAGGATCCCACCGAACAGCAGCTCTGCATCGCCCATGGTGAGGCGATAGTGCTGCAGGGCCGCCTCCAGCGAGGGCCCCTCGATCAGCTCCATCAGCAGGGCGGGCGCACCGTCGACCTCGAGCACCTCGGTGACCCGGACCACGTTGAGGTGGCGGAGGTTAGCCTGGACCTGCCCCTCCCGGAGCATCCGCTCCCGGATCGCGGGGCTGCTGATCGTGAGCACCTTCAGGGCGTGCGCGCTCTGATCCCGCTCATCGCGCACCAGGTACACGATGGCGGTCCCACCGGCACCGAGCACACGCTCGACGCGGTAGTGCTCCACGACCTGGCCCACGTCCAGCTTCAAGGGTCTCCACCTCGGCCCGTCAACCACGCACCATCGACGGGCAGGATACCGCACGCGGCGCCGGGACGGCACCGTGAGCACGCCCGCGACGGTGCGTCCGCCCCCACCTCAGCCCACCACCAGGTTCACCAGCCGCCCCGGCACGACGATCTCCTTGCGGATCTGCTTGCCCTCGAGGTAGCGCTCGACGTTGGGCTCAGCCCTGGCGGCGGCCAGCACCGCCTCCTTCGTGGCGTCCGCCCCGACCTCGATCCTGGCCCGGAGCTTGCCGTTGACCTGCACCGCGATGGTGACGATCGAGGTGGTCAGGGCGGCCTCGTCGTGCTCGGGCCAGGGCTGATCGGCGAGGCTCGTGTCGTGCCCCAGCAGCTCCCACAGCTCCTCAGCGAGGTGGGGGGCGTACGGGGAGAGGATCAGCACGAAGGCCTCACAGTCCTCTCGGGCGGGCAGGGAGCCCTTGCAGGCGTTGACCAGCTCCATCATCCGGCTGATCGGCGTGTTCAGCTTCAGCGACTCGATCCCCGCGGTGGTCTCCTTGATCGCGACGTGCAGCGCCCGGCGCACCTCGTCAGAGGTCTGGCCGAAGGGACGCAGCGCACCCTGCTCGTCGACGAACAGGCGCCAGGTCCGGCGGAGGAACCGGTGGATGCCGTCGCAGCCCGAGGTCTGCCAGGGCTTGACCTGCTCCAGCGGCCCCATGAACATCTCGTACATGCGCAGGGTGTCGGCCCCGTAGCGCTCGACAACGTCCAGGGGATCGACGCTGTTGTTCAGGGACTTGCCCATCTTGCCGAGCTTCTGCTCGACCGGGGTGTCGGAGTCCTTGACGTACCAGTCGGTCTGCACCGACTCCTGGCTCCAGGCGCTCACCAGGATCGAGGTCTGGCCCGGGCGCTGCTCCACCGTGTCGGGGTGGTGGTACCGACCCGAGGAGTCCCGGTAGGCATAGGCCAGGATCATTCCCTGGTTGAACAGCTTCCGGAACGGCTCGGGGGTGGGCACCAGCCCCGCGTCGTACAGCACCTTGTGCCAGAAGCGGGCGTACAGCAGGTGCAGCACCGCGTGCTCGACCCCGCCGATGTACAGATCGACGTCGCCCCAGTACTGGATCGCCTCGGGGCTGAAGGGCAGATCCTGGTTGTGGGGATCGGTGTAGCGCAGGTAGTACCAGCAGGATCCAGCCCACTGGGGCATGGTGTTGGTCTCCCGGGTGACCGGCTGCCCGTCGAGGGTGGTCTGCAGCCAGCTCGCGTCGGCCCGGGCCAGGGGCGGACGCCCATCGTCGGTGGGCTTGTAGGCGTCGACATGGGGCAAGACCACCGGCAGCTCAGACGTCGGGAGGGGCACGACCTGACCGTCTGCGGTGTGCACGATCGGGAACGGCTCACCCCAGTATCGCTGCCGGGAGAACAGCCAGTCCCGCAGCTTGTAGTTGACCTTGCCTTCGCCGTGCTTGTGCGCCTCGAGCCAGTCGATGATCGCGGGCTTGAGCTCGGCCACGGACATGCCATCGAACGCACCCGAGCCGATCGCGGTGCCCTCCCCCGGCCAGGCCGACTCGGAGAAGTCGTGGTCGCGATCCATCTGGTAGACCGGCCGGATCTCGAGGCCGAACTTCTTCGCGAAGGCGTGATCGCGCTCGTCGTGGGCGGGCACCGCCATGATCGCCCCGGTGCCGTAGGTCATCAGCACATAGTCGGCCACCCACACCGGGATCTGCTCCCCGTTGACCGGGTTGATCGCGAAGGCCCCGGTGAAGACCCCGGTCTTTTCCTTCTCGGCGGCCAGCTGCCGATCCATCTCCGAGCGGTGGGCGGCCCGCTGCACATAGGCGTCGACCGCCCCACGCTGTGCCTCGGTGGTGATCGACGCCACCAGCGGGTGCTCCGGCGCCAGCACGCAGTAGGTCGCACCGAACAAGGTGTCGGGCCGGGTGGTGTACACCACGAAGCCCTCGTCGTGGCCCGCGATCGCGAAGCGGACCTCAGCCCCCTCCGAGCGCCCGATCCACTGACGCTGCATCTCGAGCACGCCCTCGGGCCAGTCCAGGCCCTCGAGATCGTCGAGCAGCCGCTGCGCGTAGGCGGTGATCTTGAGCATCCACTGGCTCATGTTGCGGCGCTCGACCGGATCCCCGGTCTCGATGTAGCGCCCATCGACCACCTCTTCGTTGGCCAGCACCGTGCCCTGAGCCGGGCACCAGTTGACCGGGACCTCAGCGAGGTAGGCGAGCCCGCGCTCGTGCAGCTTGAGGAAGATCCACTGGGTCCACCGGTAGTAGTCGACCTCACAGGTGGAGATCTCGCGCTCCCAGTTGAACGAGAACCCGAGCTTCTTCAGCTGCTTGCGGAAGTAGGCGATGTTCTCCCGGGTGATCTCGGCGGGGTGCCGGTTCTCCCGCTGAGCCGCGCGCTCGGCGGGCAGCCCAAAGCTGTCGAAGCCGATGGGGTTGAGCACACAGAAGCCGTTCATCCGCTTGTAGCGCGCGACGATGTCGATCGCAGTGTAGCTCTCGGGGTGCCCGACGTGGAGCCCCGAGCCGCTGGGGTACGGGAACATGCACAGGGCATAGAACTTCGGCCTGCTGGGGTCTTCGGTGGCCACGAAGGTCCCCTCGGCCTCCCAGCGCTCCTGCCACTTCGACTCGATCCGTTGGTGATCGTAGCTCGACATCGCGGTCTCTCCTCGACACCGGGGCCCCTATCTCGTCACAACGGACGGGGCCCTGGGCCCGGACGAGGCGGGCCCGGCTCGGGGCGGCGTCCCCGGCGCGGGGGGCGCTCTAGGAGCGGCGCCCCGCTATCCAGACAGCAGACCGGCCTTCAGCTTGTTGGTGGGGGGCTTGGCCCCCAGGTACACGCCCCACAGCGCCCGCATGAAGTCGGCGCCGGCGATCGTGCCCTTCTGCTGGCCCTTGACCGTCACGGTGGTGCCGGTGCCGGGCACGTAGTCGAGGATCACCTGATCGCCTGAGGTCAGATCCGTCATCCAGCCGTTCAGCTGCTCGATCTTGTCGTCGAGGCCCGTGGCCCCGACCCCTGAGAAGCCCTCACGGAAGGTGTCGCGCATCTTGTCGGCGGGCACGTTGCTGTACACGAAGTGCATGATGATCCGCTTCGCGACATCTTGCTCGATGGCTGTGCTGGCCTCGGTGGTCTTGCTGGGGAGGTACAGCCCCCCCACATACACATCGATGAAGTACTTCTCGCGGAGGCCCATCCCGTTGAGCACCAGCTGGGTGCCTCCGACGCTCACCTGATCGGGCATCGTGACCCCGGCGAGCTCTCCGGCCTGGGCCGCTGACATCCACAGCGCGATCAACCACATGTCTCCTCCTCCCTGTACCTAGACCCCGCTCGAGCCCGACTATTCCTCGACGCTGTAGGTCATGACGAGGTAGTCGAGCGGGTTTCCGTCTGCATCCTCCCAGCTCTCCCGGTAGACCCAGGGCGTGACCCTGAACGCGTTGGCCGCGTACTCGTCCTCGGGGGTGGCGAGGTTGTCGGGCATCGGGGGGATGCTGCCGTAGAACAGGGCGTTCTCACCGATGGTCAGCGAGTAGCTCGAGCCCCAGCCCTCGGTGTAGCCACCGCCCACCTTCACCCCAAAGGCGGTGATCCCGGCGGAGGCTCCGAGGGACCAGCTGGTGGCCTCGCTGTTGGCGTTGGACTCGTCCATGATGTTGAACCAGCCCACGCTGCCCACGTCGGACACGGTGTAGGTGTTGCTCTCGACGAACACGAGATCTTCCCCGGCGATCTTCTCGCCGTTGAGGCGCTCGGCCCGGGAGGGATACGACGAGGGGTCTCCCACGGTGTAGGGCATCTCGATGCGCGGTAGGTTGCCCAGCGCCTCGGCGATCGCGTTGTAGCGGGTGGTGCTGTACAGCGCCTGGCCCCCGCCGGTGGGCACGGTGATCACGATGGGCTCGCCGTCACCACCGACGTGGCCCGCGGGATCGTCCATCTCGTACCGATAGGCATCGAAGCAGCCCCAGCCGATCACCACCGCGCCGTAGTTGGGGCCATACTGCTCGTTGGCGCTGACGGAGTACCGGTTGCCCATCGCCAGCGTCTTGCTCCGGGACGCCGAGGTCGAGGAGCCGTAGCTGGTCTTCGCCGACAGATCGGTGCCGAACAGGCCGAAGAAGCTCGGGCTGGTGCCCACGCTGGCGTCGAGCCCCATCGAGACCGTGTCGGTCAGGGACTCGTTGACCGACTCCCCCTCACCGTAGCCCGCGCTCGAGGAGCCCGCGCTGTAGTCCCGGTGGTAGGGGGGGATCCCGATCACCATGGTCGGGACCATGCCCCCCTCGACCGGCAGGGGCCCATCCACCAGCTTGGCCCGAGGCGCGTCGCCGTCGTGATCGGCCATCGCCACCCGGTTGGGGTTGCTCGAGACCGACAGGTTCGCCGCATACCGCTGGACGAACCGGTTGCCCTGCGGATCCTCGAGGGTGATGCTGTTGCCCGCGCCGACGGTGACGACCTCGATGATGTCGTCACGATCGGTGTCACCCGCTGCGATGTCGGAGAGGTCGTCGGCCACACCCGAGAAGAAGCGAAGCGCCCAGGTCCCGTCGGGGATCGAGTCCCACACGTGCAGCTCGTCTTCGCACCACAGGCACCAGTAGGGATCCTTCAGCCCGATGACCTCAGCCTTGAAGTCACCGTCGATGTCGCCGGCAGTGATCCGCAACAGCTCGTCGTTCTCGACCAGCTGGTAGTAGTCGATCTCCTCCCCGGTGAGCTCGGCGTGGGGATGGAACGCATACAGGTAGCGATCTCCGGCCCCCATCAGGATGACGGGCTCCTCGAAGCCATCGCCGTCGATGTCAGCCACCGCGACGTCCTGCAGCCGGGTGCGATCCTCGAAGGCCCACAGATCACAGCCGCCGGTGTCGAGGTGACACACGGCGATGTCGGTCTCCTGAGCGATGGCGATCACCTCATCGAGGCCATCACCGTCGACATCACCTGCGTCGATGGCGACCGGGACGAAGCCGGGATCCGCGGACAAGTTGGTGCCCAGGACCTTGATCCGGCTCTGGTTGTTGACCACGGCGGCGTACGACTCGAACCGATCTCCGTCGAAGTTGCCGCCGGCGATGTCGGTCATGCGGCCGTCGGCCTCGAGGCTGTTCTCGTACTCTCCGGCCTCGGGGGCGTACTGATCGATCCAGTAGGAGCCCTGGTACTGTGTGGTGTCGGCGAAGCCGAGCTCGACCTCCTGGAAGAAGGGGAAGCTCTTGCCCATGGGCGGCACGGACGACGCGAGGTTGATCGCACAGCGCTCCACCTGGCAGGTGCCGTCGGTGCAGGTCTCCCCCGAGAAGCAGTCCTCAGAGGAGCTACAGGTGAGGTCCGCGGCCCCCCACTCTCCGAGATCCTCCCCCAGCTCGACGTCGTTCCCGTACGGGTTCCCGCTACAGCTCAGCGCCAACACCAACCACATGTGTGTCCTCCCGTCTCGGGCCGTGGAGGCCGTTGCTTAACGAGCCCCCCCCCACTCCGCAGGGGATTGTACCGGGATCGCACGCCACCGTCAGGTCTGTGCCGGGCCCGTCCACCCCGATCGCCTCGTGGAGCGGGCCACGAGCTACCCCAGCAGGGCCAGGGCGGCCCCGCGCCTGGGGTGATCCCGGGGAGTCTGGGCGATCAGCTGCTCCGCGATCTCGGAGGCCCCGGGCTCGGCCCGGACCTGGGCGACCAGAGCCCGCAGGTACAGATCCTCCCACACCGGCTGCTGCACCAGGCCCATCGCGGTCTCCGCCAGCTCCAGCGCGCGCTCGACCTCGATCTTGTCCTCGAGGTACAGGATCGCCAGCAGGCGGTTGGCGTCGAGATCGGGGGGGCGAAACCCGCACTGCCCCGGCGAGCAGTGGGTCGCCTCGAGCCCCGCCTCCAGGGCCCGCATCGCCTCCGAGCGATGATCGCCGGCGAGCCGGATCCGGGCCAGCAGCCCGTACAGGGGCATCGATCTGGGGCTGTCGCGGATCAGCTCCCGGGTGGTCGCCTCGGCCTCCTCGAGGGCGCCGGTCAGCAGCAGCAGCTGCGCAAACAACCCGCCACCCTCCTGGGGGCTCGCCTGCCTCACCTCCCGCAGGGCCCGCAGGGCCGCGTGGGGATCGCCGGCCTCGGTCAGCAGCTGGGCGAGGTAGACGCCCGAGTGCAGCCGGCCCATGGGGTGGTGCCCCTGAGCATGCCTGGCGAAGGCGCGGACCGCCCGGGCCGCCGCCGCCGGATCCCCCAGCGCGTGGGCGGCGCGTGCACGCTCCCACTGGACCAAGGGCTGGTCGTCGGGCAGGGACAGCAGCCCCTGGAGCGCCTGATCCGCCCGGCCGTCCTCGAGCTCGAGCACCGCCCGGGCGAAGCCCACCCCGAGCCCACGCACCTGCTCCCGCAGGGCCTCGGGGTAGTTCTCGACCAGCAGGGCGAGGCGCTGCTCGATCTCCTCTCGATCGGGATCGAGCAGATCGGAGGGGACCTGATGATCGAGCCAGCTGGGGCCACCGGTCAGGCCAAGGGGATCGGAGGCCAGCAGGCGGGCCTGCTCCTCCTCCTTCCGGCGCCGCGCCGCCTCGCTGCGCTCGCTGCGGATCTCCCTCAGCCGACGTCTCGCCCCGCGGAACGCCTCCTCGAGGCCTCCATGATCGAACCGCTCGGCGAGCTCGAGGTGGATCGCGACCCGCTCGTCGTCCCCGGCCTGGGCCCAGGACACGGCGGCCTCGAGGTTCTGCTCCGCGAGCCGTCGCTCAGCGACCTCGAGGATCTCGGCGGCCTCGGGGTGATCGAGCTCGAGCACCTCCATGCGGGCCTCGTCGGGTCGGCCCCCCTCGAGGAAGGATCGTGCTCGCCGAACGCGATCGTCGGGGGACGGAAAGAGCCAGGAGAGAATGCCCATCGCTTGCCTCGCTTCAGGAGGGGATCTCGCGGAGGAACGAGGCGTCCTCGGCCTCGGCCTCGGCCTCGGCCTCGGCCTCGGCCTCGTATGCCTCGTCGTCGTACTCCTCTGGGGGACCCCAACGCCTGAACTCGGGGGTGAACACCAGCGAGCGAGGCAGGATCCGATCGACGTAGATCACGCCGTCGAGGTGATCGCGCTCGTGTTGGAGCACCACCGCCCCGAAGCCCCGGATCTCCAACGCCTTTCGGGCCCCGTCTCGATCGTGGGCCGAGACCCGGACGTGATCCGGGCGCTCGACCAACCCCCGCAGCCCCTCGACGGACAGACACCCCTCCCAGGTCCGGCGGGTGGTCTCCGACAACACCGTGATCTCGGGGTTGATGAAGAACTCGGGGCCGCGCTCGTCGGTGAGGCTCAAGACCACCACCCGCAGGGGCACGTGGACCTGGGGTGCCGCGAGCCCCACGCCGTCGTACTCGAGCATGGTGTCGAGCAGATCGTCGCAGAACTGCTGGAACCCGGGGGAGGCGATCTCGTCGCCGGTGAGCTGTCGTGAGACGGTCCTTAAGATAGGGTGCCCTAGCTGGGCGACCTTGAGGATGGCCATCATGTCTCCCGTCGCGGCTCCGTAACGTGTATAAGCTGCGCTGCAGCATGCTCTCGACCTGGCTGGGCCTCGCCGTCGCGGCACCTGAGGTGGAGGGGCTCGACGTCCCCAGGGTGCCCCTGTCCCAGCGGCTCGCGTCCGACGATGCGTCCCTGGTGCTGCTGTATGGGGGCGAGCAGCGGGGAGAGACCGAGCCGTGTGGCTGCGCGCTGGCGCCGCTGGGGGGGCTGGCCCGGGCGACCACCTACGCCGAGGCCGTGCGCGCCGCAGCCCCGGACACACCGGCGCTGCTGCTCAACGCGGGCGCCTGGCTGTCGAACACATCCCTGGGCCTCCAGCTGCTCGACGAGACCCACGAGGCCAACGCCCGGGTGCACGCAGCCCTGCGGGTCCATCCCTGGGACGTGCTCAACGTCACCTTCCGGGACTGGCCCGACGTGGCCTCGGGGCCCCGACCAGGGCTGGTCTCAGCCAACACCCACGCCCCCGACATCCCGGTGGTCCGGTACCGCCTGCTGTCCGCCGGCGAACACACCGTCGCGATCACGGGGGTGACCCGTGTGGGGCTGCCCCACCTGCAGCCCCCAGGCCTCTCGGCCCAGCCCCCGGTCGAGGCGCTGGAGGCGCTGCTGCCCGAGCTACAGCACCGCGCCGACGTGGTGGTGGTGCTGATCTACGATCTCCCCCGGGAGGCACGCACGATCGCAGGGCTACCCGGAGTCGACGTGGTGATCGAGGCGGGGGGCTACCACGCCCGGTGGGGCCCCTGGGTCGAGGGCGAGGCGGTGTGGGTCCGCACCTGGGAGGCCACCCCCCGCCTCGGCGAGCTGCGGCTGTGGATCGAGGCGGGCTCGGTGGTGCGGGCGCTGGAGCGCACGATCGATCTCGACTCGAGCCTGGACGCAGCGCTCACTCGGCCTGGTAGGCTGCGATGAACGCCTCCATCGCCTCGTGCAGCCCGGCCTCGGGCTCCGGGGCCTGCTCCTCCTCTAGGCCCTCCCCCAGGGTGTAGGCGATCTCAGCGCCGTCCTGCTGCACCAGCTTGCCCTGGACGGTGCGGACGGCGCGGACCACCCGCCCCTCGCCCCCGGTCAGGTCCCCATAGAGCACGTCGTGGTGATCCAGTGTGGGATCGGCGAGCAGGGGCAGCAGGCTGGCGCCGTCGGACGGCAGCACCGGGGCTCCGGCGGCGGCCAGCAGGGTCGGAAACAGATCCACGATCGAGACCAGCGCGTCGGTCGAGCCCCCCACCGCCTGGACCCCCGCGCCGGTGACCACCACCGGCACCCGCAGCCCCCCCTCGAACACCGTGCCCTTGCCCCGTCTTGGATCGAGGGGGGGGGCGATCCCGTGGGACGGGGTCCCGTTGTCGGACAGGGTCCAGATCTGGGTCCGCGACAGGACCCCCGGCTCCATCTCGGCCAGCAGCCGCCCCACCTCGGTGTCCGCCGCCTCCACCATCGCCTGGAACTGCTCCAGCTCGCTTGGATCAGCTCCCAGCGGCTCGGACAGCAGGTGCCTCGGTGGGACGTGCAGGGGCCTGTGGGGCGCATGGAGCGCCACCACCACCAGCCAGGGCTCGGGCAGCGTGTCGAGGACCTCCAGCGTGTCGTCGATCAGCGCCGAGGTCGCGTACCCCCGCCGGGGGAACGGGGTGTCGCCGTAGATGTGCTCCCACTCCTCATAAGAGCCGACGTCCTCGCTGAGGGAGCGGTGGTTGAGGTTGCCCAGGGTGCCGCTGAAGATGTCGAAGCCCTGGGCCTCGGGGTGGCCAAACGATGTCGCGCTGTTGAACGCGCTGATGTGCCACTTGCCGAGGAACGCCGTGCTGTAGCCCGCTGCCTCCACCCCCTCCGCCAGCGAGATCTCCTCGAGCGGGAGCTCCCAGGTGTCCTGCGCCACGTTGACGTAGCGCCCGAGATCGTAGCGCCTCGGGTGCTTGCCCGAGATCAGGGCCGCCCTCGCCGGGCTACAGTACGGGCTCGCCCAGGCCCGATCGAAGCGCAGCCCCGCCTCGCACAGACAGTCCATCGTGGGGGCCGGCGCCGGATCGGGGGCCACCCCCCAGGGCGCGTACTGATCGACGCCCGCGTCGTCGATCAACACCACCAGCAGGTTGGGCTGCTCGACGAGCTCAGGCTCAGGCAGCGCACAGGGCCGGGGCCGCGTGCAGGCCACGAGCACCAAGCTCGGGAGGAAGAGGCGCATGATCGAGCTCCACGACAGATCATGTCCGCAGAACCCAAACCCGATCACTGCGCCAGCTCATCCTACACGGATCACCCGGCTCCACCGGGATGACCCTGTGCGCTGAGCGTTCGAGACGGAGGAGAGCTAAGCCGCCCGAACGCCCAGCGCACACCGGGTGAGGTAAAGCGTCCGTCGCGTGCCGATCCCGATCCCCAGAGCCGCGGAGGCGCGAGCCCACAACGATCCTGTGTCGATCGCTGCGGGCCACAGCGGCGAGGGTGCTGGGACAAGCCCCCCCCAGGGGCCTACACCACACCCCCGCCGCGGCCTTCCACAGACCCCCCACCCGATCCATCGCTGGATCGGTGGGTGGGTGCCTCGGGCACCCTGGGTCCGCTCGATGGATTGTCGGCCCGAACACGTCTCGGACATTCTTCGTTCCCCCGCACCCCCAATCGGCCACCCCCCGCCTGGGTTGAGGGAAAAGTTAAGAAAGTTGATAACGCACGATAGATGCGTATTATTTTGTCATCCAGGGCAAGCTTGCCCGTCCGGGGTTACCCCCGGGGCCGATGCACGAGGGCACACGGAGGTTGGGCACCCTGGTCGCGGTGGCGGCGGTGGTGTGGCACGCGCTGTCGGTGCTCTCTCCCGCCTGGGTCCAGGCCTTCGAGGAAGAGCGCGGTCGCGACTTTGCCTCGTACTACTACGCGGTCCAGGTCGCGGGCCAGGGCGGAGATCCCTACGATCGGGCCGCGCTGAACCGAGCGGCGAGGGCCGATGGGGTGCGCCGGGGGGTGCACCCCTACCTGTACGCACCACCCTTCCTCCTGGGCATGATCTGGGCGCTGCCCACCGATCTGTCCTTCGCCTACCACCTGTGGTTCTGGCTGCACGAGCTGTGTGCGCTGGGGGCCGCCCTGGTCCTGTGGCGCTGGTGGCGTCCCCTGGGCGAAGAGGTCCCGTGGCTGATCGCCGCGGTGGTCGCCTTGATGACCGCGATCCCCAACAACCACGCCATGGGCCAGGCCAACTTCCCCGGCCTGCTGCTGGCCCTCGCCGGGCTGTGGCAGGTTGATCGGGGGCGTCCCTGGCTGGGGGGTGGGCTGATGGGCGCCGCCTGCATGCTGAAGATGAGCCCGGCGCTGTTCGTGGCCTGGTGGCTGGTTCGTCGGCGCTTCGACGCAGCCGGAGCCGCGATCCTCACCGGGGTGGCGCTGTCGCTGCTGTCCCTGCCCCTGGTCGGCCTCGGCACCCAGCTACGGTTCTACCTCGAGATCCTGCCCACCTTCGGCAGCGGCTCGTACAACGGTCTGGCTGTCCCCATCGGGCTGTTCGGCAACCACTCGATCCCGAACCTGATCGATGGAGCGATCCCTGGAGACGGGCGCACGCTGGCGCCCGCGGCACAGGCGCTGTCGACCGTGGTGAACCTCGCCTTGGTGGGGGGGCTCGGCTGGCTGTTCGCCACCGCGAGGCCCGACGCCCTGAGCCGGGCGGCCCAGGCATCCGCGGTCGGGGTGCTGATCCTGCTGGTGCCGGTGTACACCTACGAGCACCACCTGGTCTTTGCGATCCCCGCCGCGGTGATCTCGATCCTCGGCGTCTGCCGGGGCCGGCTGCCCGAGATCTGGATCGTGCCCCTGGGGCTGTGTCTCACCGCGTTGCTGTTCGATCTACAGTCGATCAAGGGCATCGCCGGAGCCCTGCCCGAGGGTATGTCCGGCCTGATCGGCCCGCTGAGGGAGCTGAAGTTCCTGGCCCTGGTGGGGCTGCTGGGCGCCACCACCACCCTCGGCGTTGGATCCCCAGATGGTCGATGAGCCTGCCCGGTTCTCCCGGTATGAACGCACCTACCTGGTGCTCGCC
>DRPG01000761.1 GCA_011376105.1 Deltaproteobacteria bacterium | reverse complement strand
GCCTCAGCCCCCTGGGGCTCGCGGCGGTGTTGCTCGGCACGTTCCTCGCTGGGCTGGGCTGGTTTGCCTTCCACCGTCAACTCGAGGCGATCATCGCCCGACAACGGTTCGAGGAGATCAGCCAGGGGCTCCGTCGGCTCCACCGCCATGCACGCACCGGGCCCCTCGTCTCGTAGCGCCGGGTCTTGCCGCAGGCCCACCCGCGGTTAGTGTCCGCGGTGATGGAGGCCCGATGAGCGAGGTCGAAAAAGATGGGGAGGGCTTGCCCTCCACACCCAAACCACCGCCTCCCTCCACCACCACGGAGGCCGCCGCCGATGCCGCCGGCGCCGCGGATCCGGCCGGAGGCGGTCGCGAGCCTGTAGAGGGCGAGCCCGAGGAGGCGGAGATCGTAGAGCTGCTCACCCCCGAGCAGGCGCGGATCCGCGAGCTGGAGGCTGAGCTCGCAGAGCTCCAGGAGCAGTCCCAGGCGTCCTCGGCCCGGCTGCGCACCGTCTCCAAGGCCTACACCGATCTCCAGGCGGAGATGAAGTCCTACCGAGAGCGGCTAGAATCCAGGGCTAAGCTCGATCGAGAGCTGGCGAGCTTCTCGATGGCGAAGGCGTTCTTCGATCCGGTGATGAACCTCAAGCGCTCCATGCAGACCGCTCCAGAGGGAGATGATCCCTTCGTCGATGGGCTGAAGATGGTGCACCACCAGTTCATGGAGGCTCTGAACAAGCTGGGCCTCGAGGAGGTCCCCGGAGAGGGCTCGGTGTTCGATCCAAACGTGCACGAGGCGCTGGCGGTCACCCCGGTCGACGATCCCGCTCAGGACGGGCGGGTGCTGACGGTCTACACCGCCGGCTACTCGGTCAAGGGCAAGGTGTTGCAGGCGGCGCAGGTGGTGATCGGCAAGCACCAGGCGGCCGAGGTCCCCGGCGACAACACCGACACCTCCGACACCTCCGACACCTCCGACGACGACACCTCCGACGTCGCCGGCGGGGCGTGAGCCGATCGCGTCGGCGGGGGGGGCGGTGGAGCGCACTCAGAGCCGGTTGATCTTGGTGTTGTCCGCGATCCTGATCGTGGTCAGCGGGATCCTGTGGTGGCAGGGGCGGCAGCCCCGAGACGACCCAAGCGATCCTGAGGCGACCGAGCCCGTGTGGGCGGTCTCCGCCGACGAGATCCAGGCGGTGACCCTGCAGCGCAGAGGCGACACCGTCCGGCTCGAGCAGCTCGGGGGCACCTGGTGGGTGACCGCGCCGGCTCGTTCCCTCGCGGATCGGGGCCAGGTCCAGGATCTGCTCTCGACCCTGGCGAGCATGGAGCGCGGGATCCCGATCGAGGCCCCTGGCGGCGATCTGGCGCCGTTTGGGCTGGGGGATCCTCCGACCACCCGGGTGGTGATCACCACCGGAGCCGGCGAGCAGACGCTGGAGGTCGGGGATCGGGCGCCGGTGGGCTACCGCACCTACGCCCGGGGGGCTGGCGGTGGGGTGGTGGCGGTCCGGGGCGACGCCAACGCGGCCCTGCAGGTGCCCGCCTCCCGGTTCCGGGATCATCGGATCTTCCGGTTCGATCCTGGCGCGGTTCGGAGCGTCCGGATCGTGGGGCCCTCCGGTGAGCTGGAGGTCTCGGGATCGGGTCACGACTGGTGGATCGAGGGGTTCAGCCGTGCTGAGCCCGATCGGGTCGACGACCTGGTCATGGGTCTGCTCGACATGCAGTTCGCCGACATCCTCGACGAGACCGAGGGGATCGAGTCGCCCACCTACGACGTCCACGTGACGCTGGAGGACGGCACGGTGCACCGGCTGAGGACCGGGGTCGAGACGCCGCTGGGGACCCGGGTCGAGGCCTGGGGGGATCCAGAGGTGGGGCGCCGGATCGGCCTGATCCTGCCCGAGCTGTTGCTGCAGCTGGGCCGGGGCCCGACCGATGTGGGGATCCGCACCGCGTTCCGGATCCACCTCGATCGCAGTGATCGGGTGATCGCCACCTTTGGGGAGGCGCGGGTGGAGGCGTCCCGCAGCGGCCCGACCTGGAGCGCGCCTCCGCTGAGCGAGGGAGCTGCCTACGATCTGGTCCAGGCCCTGGCAGACGTGGGCATCACCTATGCCCGGGTCCCCCCCGAGCCCCCCGGCGCCCCCTGGGGCCAGCTCGAGGTACACGAGGCAGATCGAGTCCGGCGGGTGATCGTCGGAGAGCCGGTCATCGAGGGTTATCACCACGCTGTAGATGCAGACGGCGGCGCTCCCTTCCGGATCCCCGCCGAGGAGCTGGCGGCTGCGCTGGAGCAGCTCCCCTAGGGAGGGTCCTTGCTCGACAGGTTCGCGCTGGAGCTGGGGGGTCGTGGTGCCCCTCTGGGGGGTCGTGGTACCCCTCTGGAGGGTCGTGGGCCCCTCTGGGGGGTCGTGGGGTCCCTCTGGGGTCTGCTCCTCTACGGGGGTGCCTCGATCATCGGCCTTCAGGGCCCCGGGCCTGCGCCCGGGGGGAGGATCCTGGAGCCTGTGCCCTGCTGCTATCCTCCCGCGACCCCCCGGCCGATCTGGATCAAGCTGCTCTGGATGGGATCTGTGATCATCTTCTGTGCTGCCGTGCTCTCCACCCTCTCTACCCCCTCCAGCGCCTCCTCTCCGGAGGTGCCATCCCCGGAGGTGCTCGCTGGGGGCGAGGAGATCTTGGCCGTCGATGGTGCGCTGCGTGGCCTGGCCCTGCCGCTGTCTGAGGCGGTGATCGAGGCGCTGCGCCTCGGCGCGTGGGAGGACGCGTTGCAGCTCCTGCGGGCGATGGATCCCGCCACGTTGCCCGGGGGCACCCGGGGAGACTGGGCGTTTCTCGTGGCCTGGTGTGCTGCCCACGGCGATGCCCCCGAGCGGGCTGCGGACGTGCTGCCCTGGCTCGACGAGGGGACGAGCGCCCCCGAGTCCCACGCGGCCTGGGTCCGGGGCGAGATCCTCCGGGCGGTGGGGGACGCGGAGGCTGCGCTGAGCTGGCTCGATCGGGTGGAGCCGGGGAGCAGCGTCCACCCGTCCGCCTCGGTCAGCGCGATCGAGACCCTGCGGGCCCTGGGCCGGGGGGATGAGGCCTGGGCGAGGGTCGAGGCGGTGGCGGCGCGTCCCGATCCGGTGCTCGGCAACGAGGCCGCGCTGCTGGCCCTGGCTCAGCGTGAGGGGCGAGCGGACGCCGAGATCGCGGGGCTGCTGCGCCGCCTATGGACCTACTACCCGGACACCCCGGAGGGGGCTGAGGCCGAGGTGCTGCTCGGGGAGCACATCGATCATCCACCGACCTGGCAGCAGGTGGCGCTGCGCGCTGAGCGCCTGATGAACGCCGAGGCCTATGATCAGGCCCTGGCCGAGACCGCCCCCTACGAGAGCCACGCCGACGAGGCCACCCTCGATGGCTGTCGGCTGCGCTATGTCCGGGGCCGCAGTGCCTACAAGCGCAACCGGCTGTCGGACTCGGTCGCCGAGCTCTCGGGGATCGGGGAGCAGTGCGTCGACACCGGAGGCACCTACGGGCAGCGTGGGCTGTACATCCTGGGCACGGCCCAGTTTCGTCGCAAGCGGTTCATCGACTCCGCCGAGGCCTACCGCCGGCTCGCCACCCTGTACCCCGAGCACTCCATGGCCGACGACGCCTGGACCCGTGGGGGGATCTCGCTGCTCGAGGGGGGTCAGCCCGGGGAGGCGGAGGCCTGGTGGGGGCGGGCCCTGGAGGATCATCCCGAGGGCGACACCGTGCCTGAGGCCACCCTGCGGCTGGCCTTCGCCCGGTACGACGCAGGCGACACCGCCACCGCGATCGAGGTCGCGGAGCGGCTGGCGGCCCTGTCACCGGCGGGCAACGCCGACAACGTCCAGGCCGGCCGCTACTGGGCGGCCCGGTGGCGGCTGTACCCCGACGCGGACGCACCCCGCAGCCGCACCTCGGATCCGGCTGCCCGGGAGGAGGCCATCGCGCGGCTGCGGGATCTGTGCGAGGAGCTGCCCCACAGCTTCTACGCGATCCTCGCCTACTCCAGGCTGCTGGAGGAGGCCCCGCCGCTGGCCGAGGCCCTCGCCCGGAGGCCCGACGATCATGACGACGGCAGCACCCCCCGGCCCTGGCAGATCCGGCTGTCGGTGCTCACCGATCCAGCGGTCCGGGACGCGGTCGCCCTGATGCGCCTGGCGCTGTCCACCGAGGCGCTGCAGACGCTGCGGGGAGCCGACATCGAGTGGACCGCCGACGAGAAGGCGTGGCTGACCGAGCTCCGGATCGCCGCAGGCGACTGGTTGCTCGCCCACGATGATCTCCGCAGCTGGATCCACCACCACCCCCTGACCACCCTGGGGCCGCGGGAGGCGCAGGTGATCCGGGTGGCCTATCCCGATCGCTACTGGGAGGAGGTCCAGGCCTCAGTGCCCGACAGCTACCACTACGAGCCCAGGCTGCTGCATGGCCTCGTCCGGGAGGAGTCCAACTTCAACCGCCAGATCATCTCGTTCGCAGGAGCGATCGGGCTGTCTCAGCTGATGTGGAAGACCGCCCAGCAGACCGCGGGCTGGCTGGATCTATCGATCACGAGGGAGAGCCTGGAGGATCCAGCCACCAACCTGAAGATCGGGGGGCGCTACCTCGAGGCGATGCACCGCCAGCTCTCGGGCAGCCCCTACCTGTCGCTGGCGGCCTACAACGGAGGCGCACGCAACGTCAACAAGTGGGTCGACGAGAACGACAACCCCCCCACCGATGAGTGGGTGGAGCGGATCCCGTACCGGGAGACGCGGGGCTACGTCAAGCGGGTGATGGGCACCTGGCAGACCATGCGGTACCAGTTCGACGACGCAGACGCGTTCTATGATCTGTCGGAGTTCAACCAGCGGGCCCGGCCCTGAGCGGCGCAGGCACCGACCTCGATCGGATCGGCGGGCGGGGGCAGGTCCACGCCCTGATGGGGGCGTTCGTCTCGCGGATGCACGGTGACTTCATCGTGGGCTACCTGTTCGAGGGGCGCGCCCTCGATCGGATCGTGCAGCACGAGGCGGAGCTCGCGATCAGCCACCTCGGGGGCGAGGCGAGCTACACCGGGCGTCCGATCGGAGCGGTGCATCGTCCGCTGCGGATCAACCGGGGCCACTTCCGCAGGCGGCTGGCGATCCTGCGCACGCTGCTGTCGGAGCGGGGGGTGCCCGAAGACATCATCGAGCGCTGGATCGCGCACGATGCTGCTCTGGAGGCGGTGGTGACCGACGGGATCGACTGCGTCCCCGGAGGACCGGACCAG
>DRPG01000760.1 GCA_011376105.1 Deltaproteobacteria bacterium | reverse complement strand
CTCCCGCCGGCCAGCACCCGCCGGCCAGCTCCGGCCAGCTCCCGCCGGCCAGCTCCGGCCAGCTCCGGCCAGCTCCCGCCGGCCGTCGGGTGCTCTGGCCCTGCGAGCTAGCCCGCGCGGCTTGCCTCCATCGCCTGCGCCAGATCAGCGATCAGATCGTCGGGGTGCTCGATGCCCAGCGACAGCCGCACCAGCCCATCGTCGATCCCCAGCTGCCGGCGCTGCTCGGCCGGCACTGAGGCGTGGGTCATCGCCGCCGGGAGCTCGAGCAGGCTCTCGACGCCGCCCAGGGACTCAGCGAGGGTGAACACCTTCGTGGCGGAGACGAAGCGCTCGGCCCGGGCCAGATCGGCGTCGAGCACGAACGAGACCATGCCTCCGAACCCGTCCATCTGGCGGCTGGCCACCGCGTGGCCTGGATCGGACTCCCACAGGGGGTAGTGCAGCCGCTTGACCTCGGGGTGATCCGCGAGCCAGGCCACCACCGCCCGGGCGTTGTCCTGGTGCTTGGCCATCCGGATGGCCAGGGTCTTGACCCCCCGCAGGGTCAGCCAGGCATCCCACGGGCCGGGCACCGCGCCCGCGGCGTTCTGCAGGAAGCGCAGCGAGGTCGCCAGCTCTGGATCCGAGGTCAGGGCGATCCCGCCGACCACGTCGCTGTGGCCGTTGAGGTACTTGGTGCTGCTGTGCACCACCAGATCCGCCCCCAGCTCCAGGGGGCGCTGGAAGATCGGGGTCGCGAACGTGTTGTCGACCGCCAGCTTGGCCCCGATCGCCTGGCACCGGGCCGCGATGGCTGCGATGTCGGCCACCTTCAGCAGGGGGTTGGTCGGGGACTCGAGCCACACCAGGTGCGTGCCCTCGGGGATGGCGTCGGCGGGATCCATCCGGGTCAGATCCGCGAGCGAGAACGAGACGTCGCGCTTGCTGTAGACCTGGTGGAACAGGCGGAAGGTGCCCCCGTACAGATCGTCGCCGGCGACCACCCGCCCGCCCGCGGGCAGCGTCTGCAGCACGGTGGAGGTGGCGGCCAGCCCGCTGCCGAACGCGATCCCATGCTCGGCGGACTCCAGGGCCGCCACACAGCGCTCCAGCGCCTCGCGGGTGGGGTTCTGGGTGCGGGCGTACTCGTAGCCTGTGTGCTTTGCGGGCCAGGGCTGGGCATAGGTCGAGGTTTGGAACACCGGAGGCATCACCGCCCCGGTGGTGGGCTCCGGCGCCTGACCGGCGTGGACCACGGCGGTGTCGAGGTGTTCGCTACGCTCCTTCACGGCTGCCTCCAGCGTCGGCGGTACGCCGCGCGACGTGATCGATGAGATCGATGCGGGTCAGCACGGCCTCCAGCGTGTCTCCCTCCATCACCAGGGCGGTGCGGACCTTGCGCATGAGATCCGAGAGCACCGCGACCTCGGTGCCTCGATCCACCACACAGAAGTCGTGGGTGGCGAGCTCCCCCGCCCGGGCGTCGTGGGGACCCCGGCTCAGGGCGGCCTCCAGCAGGGTGCGCTCGTGGAGCACTCCGATCACCTTTCCGCCCCGCAGGACGGGGACCTGGCTGATCCCGTGGACCTTGAGCAGGCCGATGGCCTCGGTGGCCTCGGTGGTGTCGGGGATGGTGATCGGCTCCCTGGGAGCTGCATCCACGATCTCGCCGACCCGACCCAGGGGGGTCTCCGGCTCGAGGAAGCCGTTCTCGGACATCCATTGATCGTTGTAGATCTTCGACAGGTAGCGGCTGCCGGAGTCGGGCAGCAGCACCACCACGTTCTGCCCCTCGCGATCGTGGGCCCGGACCCACTTCAGGGCGCCGGCCACCGCTGCTCCGCAGGAGCCCCCGGCGAACAGCCCCTCCTCCCGGGCGAGCCGGCGGGTCATCGCGAAGCACTCGCGATCGTTGACCCGGATCACCTCGTCGACGAAGGCAAAGTCCATCGTGGACGGGAGAAAGTCCTCTCCGATCCCCTCGAGCACATAGCTGAACGCGTCCGTCAGCTGGCCGGTCTTGAAGTAGTCGTAGTACAGCGATCCGACCGGATCGACACCTACGATCTGGATGTCCGGGCGCTGCTCCTTGAGGTAGCGGCCCGTGCCGGTGATCGTGCCGCCGGTGCCCAGCCCCGCGACGAACGCATCGATCTTGCCGTCGAGCTGATCGAAGAGCTCGGGGCCGGTGCTGCGGTAGTGGGTCAGGGGGTTGCTTGGGTTGTGGTATTGGTTGGCGTAGAACGCGCCGGGGGTCTCCTCTGAGAGGCGCCTGGCGACGCTGTAGTAGGAGCGGGGATCCTCGGGCTCGAGGTTGGTGGGGGTGACCACCACCTTGGCCCCGTAGGCCCGCAGGGCCGCGCGCTTCTCCTCGGACTGCTTGTCGGGCAGGACGAAGATGCACTGGTAGCCCTTGATCGCCGCCGCCATCGCCAGGCCCGCGCCGGTGTTGCCGCTGGTGGCCTCGACGATCGTGCCGCCGGGCTTCAGCTGCCCGGACGCCTCGGCATCTTCGATGATCTGTAGCGCGATCCGGTCCTTGACCGAGCTGCCCGGGTTGAGCATCTCGAGCTTGGCGTAGACGTTGCTGGCCAGTCCTGCGGTCACCTTGTTGAGGCGGACGAGGGGGGTCTGCCCCACACACTGCAGGACGTGGTCGTGGACATTGTGCACGGGCACCTCCCTCTGGGGCGCCTCCCGTAGCCCGGATCCCCAAGCTGGCCCACCCCGATCCCCGGCGCCATGGGGCGGCGTCTTTGGACAGAGCGGATCGGCGCCCCGGGCCCCGGAGGTGTCGCTCGTCGCTCGCAGGGATGCGCCGTGGGGCGGGGCTGTCTTGGTCGCGTTCGCTGACCACAGGCGGTCGTGCTTGCCCGACCGCAGCACCGACCGCGGCACCGACCGCGGGGGTGGGGGGAGATGTGGCGTGATAGGGTGACGGCTGATCCAGCTGGAGCGTGCTTGGAAGGCCATCGCGAGCGGCTACTCCGCCGTGGCGACTATATCTGGGGATCCTGGGTCAAGCCAGAGCGCGTCGACGGATTCATCGTGGGCGTGAACCCGGGAGATCGCAGTGATGTGCTCGGTCGGTTTCCCTTCAGCACCTCTTCGGTCGACGACGCCGTCGAGTGTGCTCAGCGGGGTGCGATCTACTGGCGACGGGTCGGCCGGGGGGATCGTGGCAAGGCGGTGCGCAAGTACCGAGACGTGCTGAGCAAGGAGCAAGAGCACTTCTCGAACCTGATCACCCGGGAGACCGGCAAGCCCCGATGGGAGGCACGCCAGGAGGTGATCGCCTCGATCCGGGCGGTGGATCTGCTGCTGGAGGAGGGCATGTCCCTGCTCGAGCCCCGGGTCCTCAACGAGCGCAACGCCCGCAGCGATTACCGTCCCCGGGGGGTCGTGGGGGTGCTGGTGCCCTACAACCTGCCCCTGCTGATCCCCACCCTGCACACGACCGCGGCCCTGCTCGCGGGCAACACGGTGGTGCTCAAGCCCTCGAAGTTCACCCCCGGCGTGGGCCAGGGGCTCGCCGAGACCTTCGATCGCTGCCGCCTGCCCCGGGGCACCTTCAACCTGATCCAGGGCTCGGGCACCAGCATCGGCCAGAAGCTAGCGACCCACCCGGGGATCGACGCGCTGTTGTTCAGCGGGGCCTACGCCACGGCCGTCCAGCTGCGCAAGGCCAGCCTCGAGCGGCCCGAGCTGCCGACCTTCCTCCAGTGCGGGGGTAAGGGGGCGGCGATCGTGGTGGGGGGCTGCGATCTGGAGCGTGCGGTCTACGAGGTGCTGGTCGGCGCGTTCCTCACCGCGGGCCAGCGCAACAACTCCACCGGCCGGGTGATCGTCACCGACGATGTGCACGACTGGTTCGTCGAGGAGCTCGCCCGCCGGGCGGCCCGGGTCCGGATCGGCTACGGGTTTGAGCCCCAGTGCTTCCTGGGGCCGCTGATCAGCGAGAACTTCCGCACTCGGTACCGGCGGTATGGTCGGGCCCTGGTGGCCCGGGGCCACCGGGCGGTCTCCAAGGCCCAGAACCGGGAGATCCCGGGGCGCCGCGGGTTCTACGTCGAGCCCGCGATCTACCAGGTCGACTGGGAGAACGGTCATGGCTTCATCAACGACGAGCCCCCGGGGCCCACGGTGTTGGTGTACCGCGTCCGCAGCTGGGAGGAGGCCGTCGCGCTGCACAACCGCCTGCTGTACCGCGTCTCCACCAGCCTGTTCATCTCCCCCGAGTTCGCGGATCTGCCCGAGCTGATCGGGCGGCTGAAGTCAGGCTCGCTCAACATCAACCGCGGCACCATCGGCTCGTCGCTGCGCCTGCCGTCGGTGGGCCTGGGGCGCTCCTCGAACGGAACGCCCGGCGGCATCGACCTGCTCCGGTTCCTCTCCACCCCCCGCTCCACCCTGGTCGAGCACCGTCCGTTCGATCCCAGCCAGGCGGTCCCGGGCGTCGACTGGGACGACGAGACCGACGAAGATCCGATCAGCGTCGAGCTGGAGCCTGATCCCAGCCCCACGACACCTCCGTGACACCCCGGGACACTCAGCGGTGAACGCGACCCCGCCGATGGGCGTATCAGCTCACGGGAGGGGAGATGATCTGGCTGCTGCGTGTGACGATCGCGACAGGGATGTTGCTCGCCGGGGTGGCCATGCTGGTGCTGCCCGGCCCGGGCCTGCTGACCATCGCGGCCGCGCTCGCCTGGCTGGAGCGGGAGGTGCCGGCGGTGGCCCGACGGATCCGCCCGCTGCGCCGGCGCGTCCTCGCGCCCCTCGGGGCCCTGTCCGCCTCATGGGGCCGACCGATCGTCGCCCCGTCGGCCCGGTGGCGAGCCGCTCGCTGATCCACGGGATCCGCGAGCGGTTCGCTGAAGATCTCCGTGGTCGGGGGCGACGGCCTGGCTATGTGTGCTGCTATGTCGACCCCTCCCCCGTTCTCCACACTGGCATGTGTCGGTCCGTCGGAGACGCCGACATCCCCACCGCTGCCCACCGCAGACACCCCTCCACCGCCGCTCGCCCTGGTGCTGCCCGACGTCACCGTGGCGGATGTGGGCGGAGCGCGTGGAGCGGTCACGGCCGTGATCGAGGGCGATCGCATCGCCGCGATCCGCCCAGGGTCCGCTGTCCCCCTTGACGCCACGGCCTTCAGCTGCCGGGGACGGGGACCGATGGGTCACCCATGGTTCGGACCCTGCGAGTGATGACCGTGACCGACGTCACCGGCCGTGTCCCCCAGCCCCCCGAGATCGTGGGAGGGCGCTACCTGTTGGGTAAGTCCGTGGGGACGGGGAGCTCGGGCGCGGTCTACCTCGCACGGGATCGCCACACTGGGCAGCGCTACGCGGTGAAGGTGCGCCACGCAGAGGAGCAGGAGCAGCCCGTGCGCTTCATCGCCGAGGCCCACGACATGGCCCGGCTGCGGCACCCCCGGCTGGTCCCGGTGCTGGACAGCGGCAACGACGGAGACCTGTACTGGTTCGTCATGCCTTACTACGCCAACGGCAGCCTCCGGGATCGGGTCAAGGCTCAGGGGCCGATGCCCACCCTCGTCGCCCTGAGCTGGACCTTCGAGATCCTCGAGGGCCTGGCGGTGGTCCATAAGGCCGGGCTGGTGCACCGCGACGTCAAGCCCCACAACGTGCTCCTGAGCGAGCCGGGCCACGCGATCCTCACCGACTTCGGGCTGGTGCGGCACGTCCACGGCGGGGTGCCCTACCGGACCCGGACGGATCAGTCGATGGGCACCCCCAACTACCGCGCCCCGGAGCAGGCGGTGGACGCCGCCAACGTCGATCACCGGGCCGACATCTATGGGGTGGGGGCCACCCTATACTTCCTGCTCACCAGCCGCCGCCCGGGCTTCCTGTACATGGTGGACGAAGACGATCCAGCGATGGAGACGATCGACGTCGCCCTGCGCTCGTTCGTGCTGCGCTGCATGGCCTACAGGCCCGAAGAGCGCTTCCCCGACGCCCGGGCCACCGCGCTGGAGATCGCGGGCCTCGCGAACTTCATCGCGGCCGCCGAGGGCAAGCCGGGGCCGGGCATGGGGTGGATGCGGCGGTTCGATCGTGGTGGGCGGGTGGGCCTGTGGCAGCGCTTCCTGGGCTGGCTGGGGCTCTGAGGCCTCCGGACGCTGCGCTACTCCACCACGAAGCAGGCACCCCAGCAGAGGCTGCCCTGGTTGTCTTCGTGGTGTCCCACCGAGGAGAACGGGCCCGCGCCGATCGAGACGAAGGGGCCCGACACCGGGGGGCTGGACTGGCCCCACTGATCGTCACCCCAGCAGGTCACGCGGTGATCGACATCGAGCGCGCAGGTGTGGTAGGAGCCCGCCGCGATCTGGATCCAGTACCCGCCCGTGGGCACATCGAGCTGGTTGTAGGAGTTGTCTCCCCAGCACTCGATGGTGCCGGCGTTGTACAGGGTGCAGTGGTGATCGAGGCCGTCCACGCTCTGGGCTGGATCCGAGCCGTCGCAGTCCTGATCGATGAGATCGGCCTCGATCTCGGGGGCCTTGGGGTGGATCCGGGGATCGAGATCGTCGCAGTCGCCGGCCTGTAGGCTGAAGCCATCCCCGTCCCAGTCTTCGGGGAGGACACAGGCAGCGATCGGGAGCGCAGAGAGGATGAGTCGATCGTGCATCGGTACCCCACCGCGCACTATAGCGTCGGTCCGACCCCGACGCGAAGGGTTGGTCTGCTCTGGATGACCGTCCGACCCAGATCTTCGACGAGCATCCCGTGCAGACCTCCCTCGAGGCTCAGCGCGATCGTGTCCCCGAGGGACCACTGGGTCCGCAGGGCCATCGTGCCGGTGGTGGCGGGGAAGGTACGCTTCTGGACGCCGTTGGTGCAGGTGTGCTCCCTCGACTGTAGCACCACGCCGGTGCCGAGGATCGGGCCGATGCCCCAGGTGGAGCCTGGGTCGTGGGTGGTCCACAGCTGCCCGATCATGCCCATGACCTCGGTGCTGCGCATGATCCCACAGCGATCCTGCTGGACCGGCCCAGCCCCGAGGGAGCCCCGGAGCCCCAGGGCGGTCCGGCCGAGGCGGTGGGCCGCGCCCGCGTACCAGGCCGACACGCCTGCGCTGAGCGAGGGGAGATCTCCGGCGCTGCGCCAGCCCGCGTCGAGGCCCACCGTGGCCAGCGGGGTGCGCCGCGCCGCCAGCTCGGACTCCAGATCGATCCACTCTCCGGCGTGGACCCGCAGCGGTGCGTCGAGCAGCTCGGTCCGGGTCAGCTCGCCCCACTCGGTCTCCTCGAGGCGATCGACGTGGATCTGGTAGCGCCCGGCGGGCATGGCTCCGCCGGTGCGCTGCACCAGAGCGCCGTCCCGATCCCGGATCTCGACACGCCAGGAGTCGTCCTCGGGGATCTGCAACACCCCCCGGACGGGGGCCTTGGGGGTGCAGGCCAGCAGCGGGTTGTGGGGCTGGAGGAACCGGCCCTGGGGGGTCTGGAACCCGCCGCGCTCGAGGTGGGTCTGGCGCTGAGCCCACAGGTGGCCCTCGAGCAGGCCCACGCAGCCGTCACCGTCGAGATCCGCCTCGCTGGCCTCCAGCGCCGCCAGTAGGTGGTGGGTGTACAGCGAGCTGCGGTGCTCGGGGCTCTCCAGCGCCAGCTCGAAGAACCGCGACGCATACAGCCGGATGTCCCCGTCCAGCAGCTCGAGCCGGGGCTCGGGCAGCCCCACGCCCTTGCTCCGCCCGTCGTGGACCCCCGGCAGGCCCAGGGACTTGCCCCCGGGGTGGGCAGCAAAGCAGGTGTCCTGGATCACCACCCGGATCTCCGCCTCGATCTGGCTGATCCGATCGTCGAGGGAGAGCACCGGCAGCCCGGTGGTGTGCACCGCGCCCAGCTCGGTGTCGCTGAACACCAGGTAGCGCCTCAGGCGCCCTGCCTGCTCGCGCAGCACCCCATGCCCCGAGAAGTAGACCACCAGCGTGCCCCCGGGGCTCAAGGTGGCCTCGGCCCGATCCAGGGCGTCGGAGAACGCGCTCCGATCCACCAGATCCACCAGCCGGATCACCGCGTAGCCTGCGCGCTGCAGCACGTCCGCGACCCGGGCCGCGTCGCGGGAGCTGTAGGCCAGCGACGGGATCCCGTCGCTGCGGTGACAGGGCACACCGACCACCACCGCGACGCGATCGGCGCGTCGCGGCAGCGGCTGGGTCTCGAACGGGATCCCGTCAGTCTCCGACGCAGCGGCGTCGATGCAGCGCCGCAGAGGATCCGTCACCTGCTGCAGCACTGGGCCGGCGGAGGCTGTGGCCAGGAGCCAACCGATGATCACCGGCTCACCTCCACCTCCACCTCTACCACGTGGACGGGGGCGTCGCAGCGGCAGCGCTGCAGAGGATCGGGCTCGAGAGCGAGGGAGAAGCGGTATGTGCCGGGGGCGCCGAAGGCAAAGGACTGGAGCTGATCGCCTCGGGTCAGCGCCACCCGCCCGGCGGGCACACCGCCGCGCCACACCACGCCACGCTCGGGGCCGGAGACGCACACCGCCAGCGCCGTGGGGCTGGACGCCACCACCGTGAGCTGCACCGTGTCGCCCACCGAGACGCCGCCGCCGACGCCGGACAGCACGAGCTGAGCGGCCCGGAGATCGGCGAACCCCTTGGATCTGCCTCTGCGCAGCTCCTCGAACGGTGGATCGGGCCAGTCGGGCTCGTCGAGCATCGCGACCGCGTCCTCCGCCTCTGTGGGGGCCGGGGACCCCTCGGGTGGCATGGGCTCTACAGCCATGGGCTCTGCAGGGTGGGGGCCGCGGGGGCTGCGGGGCTCCGGGGCCGCGGGGCTCGGGAGCTGCTCCGGGGACGCGGGGCTCGGGAGCTGCTCCGGGGACGCGGGGGAGGCAGGGGACGCGGAGGACGCAGGGGACGCGGGGGACGCAGGGGACGCAGGGGACGCGGAGGACGCGGAGGACGCGGGGGACGCGGGGGACGCGGAGGACGCAGGGGACGCAGG
>DRPG01000759.1 GCA_011376105.1 Deltaproteobacteria bacterium | reverse complement strand
GCCAGCAGCTTCTACCTCCCCCTCGATCGGGTGGTGCGGGCGCTGGCGCTGATCCAGCAGGGCGAGCCGGTGCCCCGGGGCACGCTGCAGACCGTGTTCGTGCACACCCCCTTCGACGAGCTGCGCAGGCTGGGCCTGCCCGACGCGCTGGAGGACTCGGTGCGCAGGCTGTCCACCGGGGGATCAGCGGGCATGCTGGTGGTCGACGAGGTCGTCCCCTCCGGCCCCGGCGACGGCAAGCTCCGCCCCGGCGACATCCTGGCGCGGCTCGACGGCGAGATCGTCACTGAGTTCGTCTCCCTGGAGGTTGCGCTAGATAGCTCGGTGGGTCGCAGCCTGACGGTCGAGATCGTGCGTGGTGGGGAGGAGCTCGAGCTCGATCTCGAGGTCGGGGATCTGCACGCCATCACCCCCGACAACTACCTCGAGGTGGGACGGGGGGTGCTCAACCCGCTGTCCTACCACCAGGCCCGCAACCACAACCTCCCGGTCCAGGGCGTATATGTGGCGGTGTCGGGCTACATGTGGGCCACCGCCGAGGTCCCGGAGGGGGCGCTCGTTACCCACATCGACGGGATCGAGGTCCCCGATCTCGACGCCCTGGAGGCGCAGCTCGAGACCAAGGCCGACGGCGCCCGGATGCGGGTGCGGTTCTTCATGGTCAACGATCCCCTGCAGCTCTATGAGACCGTGGCGGTGATGGACCGGCGCTGGTACCCGATGCAGCGCTGTCGGCGCGACGACGAGACCGGGCTGTGGCCCTGTCGCGGGAGCGCTGCGCCCCCCAGCCCGTCTCCGCCTCAGCCCGCGGCCCAGCTCCCGGTGGATGCCGACGATCGGGTCGCGAAGAAGGTGGCTCGCTCGCTGGTGATGGTCGACTTCGACATCCCCCACCCGACCGCGGGGGTCAAGGACCTCAACTACGTCGGAGCTGGCACGGTGATCGACGCCGAGCGGGGTCTGGTGCTGGTGGATCGGGACACCGTGCCGGTGGGGCTCGGGGATCTCATGCTGACCTTCGCGGGCACGGTGCGGGTGCCCGGCCGGCTGATCTACCTCCACCCCACCCACAACCTCGCGGTGCTCGCCTACGATCCAGCGGCGCTGGGGGATCTCGAGGTCACCGACGTCGGGCTCGCCCCCGAAGGCCCCGAGGAGGGGGATCGGGTGTGGCTGGTCGGCCTCGATGGAGATCACCTCGTGGTCAGCAAGAAGACCCGGGTCGAGCTGGTGGAGCACCTGCACATGGGGGCCTCCAACACCCCCCGCTTCCGGGACGCCAACATCACCGGCGTCTGGCTCAAGGAGGCGGTCGACTCCTATGGTGGGGTGATCGTCGATCGCAGGGGCCAGGTGGTGGCGCTGTGGGGCAGCTTCCTCGATCAGCGCAGCGGGGAACGGGGGTTCTACGGGTTGCCGGTGGAGTTCCTCCACCCGGTCCTCGATCCGATCCTCGAGGGGAAGGAGCCCAGCTACCGAACGCTGGGGGTCGAGTTCGTCCCGCTCTCCCTCGCTCAGGCCCGGGACCGGGGCCTGTCCGACGATCGGATCCGGCGGCTGCTGGAGCACGATCGAGACGGCCGCGAGCTGTTCGAGGTGCTCCGGATCCATGGCCGCGCTCCGGCCCGCGATCAGCTCCGACCCACCGATCTGATCCTCGAGATCGCTGGGGAGCCGGTCACCGACGCACGGCGGCTGGAGTCGCTGCAGCAGCGCGACTCGGTCGAGATCACCGTCCTGCGGGACGCAGCTGAGCTGACCGTCACCGTCGAGACCTTCCCGGTGCCCGGCCATGGCGTCGATCGGGTGGTGTCCTGGGCGGGGCTGATCGTGCACGAGCCCCACTACGAGGTCGAGGCACAGAAGGGCATCGAGGCCGACGGGGCCTACATCGCCTGGCTGTGGTACGGCTCCCCGGCGCAGCGCTACAGCATCCGCCCCACCCGCCGCATCGTCCAGGTCGACGATCTGCCGACCCCCGATCTCGACACCTTCCTGGCTGCGGTGGAGGGCAAGGCCGATCGCGAGCCCGTGCGGTTGGTGCTGGAGAAACCCGATGGATCCGAGATGGTGCAGACCCTGAAGCTCGATCTGCACTACTGGCCGACTCAGGTGCTGGAGCTGGTGGACGGGGTGTGGGTGCGTCACCAGCCCTTCACCGAGGAGGCCCGATCGACGGCGACGGGCTCGAGCGCCGAGGGGGGGTGAGTGGCCGATCGCTTCCTGCGGCTGATCGTGATGCGGCACGCAAAGAGCTCCTGGTCCGGCGGTGTCGCCTCCGATCACAGGCGCCCCCTCAACCCCCGGGGGCGAAGCGACGCGCCCCTGATCGCTCAGCGCCTCGCTGAGCTTGGGTGGGTCGCCGATCGGGTCCTGTCGTCGGACAGCACCCGCACCCGGGAGACCTGGGCCCGCATGGCCGATGCGCTGCCCGAGATCGAGCAGGTCGTGTTCACCCGCCGGCTGTACCACGCGGGCATCGAGGCGTTCACCGAGGTGGTCTCCCAGGCCCCCGCTCGGGATCGCTGCCTGCTGGTGCTGGGGCACAACCCCGGCTGGGAGGAGGTCGTCGGGTGGCTGTGTGGCCAGCCCGTGCGCATGACCACCGCCAACGCGGTGCTGTTGCGCCGTGAGCCCGCTCCGTGGTGCCGTGCGCTGGAGCCCGACAGCTGGGCCATGATCGACGTGCTCCGGCCCAGGGAGCTGACCTGAGCCCCGCTGCCCCCTGGGTGGTTGGGGAACTGAGCGCCGCACGCTATCTTGCCACTCCACGGGGAGGAACCGATGCGCCCACACACCATCACGGCTTGCTTGCTCTGGGCCGCCTGTGGCCGGGGGACCGGGGTCGTCGTCCCCCTGGGGGGCGGCGTCGATCCCTCGGGATCCAACCTGATCGACACCGACGGCGACGGGATCACCGATGATCTCGATAACTGTGCCGAGGTGTCAAATCCAGATCAGGCCGATGTCGACGACGATGGCGCCGGAGATGCGTGCGACGATCCACCGGATCTCGATCTCGATGGGGTCCCCGATCATCTCGATAACTGTGCCGAGGTGTCAAATCCAGATCAGCTCGATCTCGACGACGACGGGATCGGAGACGGCTGCGACAACTGTCCCAGCGATCGGAACACCGATCAGGCCGACGGCGACGGCGACGGGATCGGAGATCGCTGCCCGTGTGAGGCCTGTGGGGCACAGTGGTGCATGATCCATCCCGCGGTCGAGGGCGTGACCTGCGCCGCCGAGTGCCCCACCGAGCGCCGCGGGCTCGATGGGATCTGCTGTCCCCTGGGGGCCCGCTGGAGCCCCGAGGCCGCCAGCTGCCTGCTCGCGGATCTCCACGTCGACGGCGCTCGGGTGCTGCAGTCCCTCACGGTGGTGGAGGAGCAGGTCAGCGCCGACAGCTGCGAGATCTACGAGGGGTGTGTGCTCGCGCCCGGCGATCGGGTGCTGCTGCGCTTCGACACCACCACCCCCAACGAGGGCTCCGGCGATCTGTTCCTCGGGGATCCGGGCACCGAGGCCTACCCCGGAGATGGGTTCGTCTGGTCCCCCTGCCACCAGCACTTCCACTTCGAGGGCTATGCAGACTACCAGCTGCTCGACGACGCAGGCGCGGTGGTGGCGCCGGGTCACAAGCAGGCCTTCTGCCTGATCGACATCGAGCCCCGGCGCTCGGGGGTGGGTGCGCCTCGGTATACCAGCTGCTCGAGCAACCAGGGGATCAGCAGCGGCTGGGCCGACACCTATGGTCGGGATCTCGACTGCCAGTTCGTCGACATCACCGACGTCGCTCCAGGCACCTACACGCTCCGGATCGAGATCAACTACGATCGAGCGTTGGCTGAGTCCGACTACAGCAACAACGTCACCGAGGTCGAGGTCACCGTCCCCCAATGAGCCCCGACGACGTGTTGAGCTACTGGTTCGGTGACTGGGACGACGACGCGCCCCTCGCCGAGGATGATCCCCAGCTGAAGCGGTGGTGGGGCAAAGACGCCGCCGTCGATCAGGAGATCCGCGATC
>DRPG01000758.1 GCA_011376105.1 Deltaproteobacteria bacterium | reverse complement strand
GGTCCCATCGAGGATCGAGATCTGCTCCCCCGCGTCGTTGCCCACCACCCGGATCGGGACCCCCACCCTCGCCTTGTCGGGCCGCAGCTGCAGTGAGGGGGCCTCGAGAAAGCGCAGATCCCCCGGATCGTAGCGGAACACGCCGAAGTCGTGGACCGGATCGCGGTAGATCGGTACCAGCGGCACCTCCTCGTGGTCGAGGAACACCGCCTTGGCCACCGTGGGGCCCGGCGTGACCACGTGGCGGTTGGTCAAGATCAGCCCCCGCTCGGCGTCGATGACGAACCCGGTGGCGTAGCTGTTCGATCGACCCTTACCCTCGAACGCCCGGGGCCGATCCATCCGGATCGACACCACCCCCCGGGTGACGCGATCGAGGGTGGCCTGCCAGCCATCGTCGGCGGCCCCCGCCAGCTGGATCAGGGCGACGAGCACGAGCATGGTGTCCCTCCGGACCGCCGCTTAACGCAGCCCCGCGCCACCCCACGCTGATCCCCGGGGAACCGACCTGCCCCCCCGATGTCCAGGATCGACAAGATAGTCGTTCCCTTCGCCTGTGATCCTGTGCACACTCAAGGGGACGGGAGGCTGCACGATCTGGGAGAGCATGCGACACGCGATCACAGGCTGGCTGTTCCTGATCTTCTGCCCCGCGGCGGAGGGATCGTCGGCGATCGGGCACGCTGAGCTGAGATCGATGGTCGACGAGATCGCTCCGATCGTGGCCGACGTCGCCGGACGGGACTTCGAGTCGCTGCCTCCGGTGGTGCTCGCGGATCTCAGACAGCTGTCCGAGGTGATCTACGAGGAGCAGCGGCACCTGCTGGCGTCGGCCGACGGGGCGGTACCCGAGGAGGTCGAGTCGTCCGCCCGGCGCCGATCCCTGGAGCAGGCCTCGTCCTTTGCGGGCAAGTATGGCCTGCTCGACGGGCGGCTGTACGTCTCCGTCGACGAGATCCGCTACACCCTGGGGGAGCGGGGCTCTCCAGAGCGTCTGCTGCGGCCCCTGGTCCGGATCGTGATCGCCCACGAGCTGGCCCACGCCCTGCAAGCCCAGCACACCAACCTCGATCGCCTGACCCACGCAGCCCCGGGCAAGGACGCGCTGATGGCCCTCAACTGCGCCCTGGAGGGGCACGCCACCTGGGTCCACGAGGCGGTCGCGGCCCGGATGGGCCTGGACGAGGCGGAGGCGCTGATGGCCCAGCTGATGGGCTACGACGAGCCCATCCAGGGGCGGATGGATCCCGACGCCTTCTACCCGTCCTATGTCTACGGCCTCGGCCGCGACTTCGTCGCATTCCACGCCCAGGAAGGCGGCACCGATCAGGTCTGGCGGGTGCTGCAGCACCCCCCGGTGGGCACCTCCGAGATCGTCTCCCCCGAGACCTGGGGGGATCTGATCGATGGGATCGATCCAACGCTACAGCACGCCCTGATCCAGGCCTCCCGCCGGCTGACCTACCGCGCCTGGCCCACCCGGACGCTGCGCGCCCTGACCCGGAGCGCCTGGGAGCCCGGGGCCTCCCCCACCGGGGACTACGATCTGCGGGATCTGATGATCCGCACCGGGGGTGAGGTCGAGCTGGCGAGCGAGCTAGAGGGGGGCTGGAGCGCCTCGTTCATGGGGCGCTCCGGCGAGGGCATCGAGGTGAAGCTGCTGCGCTTCCGAGACCCCGGGGGCGCCCAGGCCTATGTCGCGGAGATGCGTCGCCACGCCACCGTGACTCAGGCCGAGACCCTGGCCCTGATGTCGTTCGTCGACGATCTACAGCGCACCGACGCGGTGTCCGAGGCCGAGGCGAGCGCGCTGGGAGGCTCCTTCGACGTCTCCGTCGAGCCGTTCACCCACGTCGAGAGCGACGTGAGCGCCCGGGAGCAGATCGCGATCCAGCTGTTCGGGATCGGCCCCCGGGAGCAGCTCAGCCGGATCTGGGTCGCCCGTGGTGCAGACGTGGTCGAGGTCGTCACCATGAACCCCAGGGTCGGAGATCGCCGGATCGCCGCCTCGATCGAGGGCGTGTTCCGCGCCCTGGCCCACAGGTAGCCATGCACGACTTCACCGCCAGCGACAGCCACTGCTACGTCTTCACCTTCAAGCGGGGGGCGCTGGCTGCTCTGGGCCACGATCTCAAGCTGGAGGTCGGGCGCTTCACCCTCACCCTCGATGGCCCCGACAGCCACGCCACCTTCGATCCAGCCAGCCTGCGGGTGATCTGTGCGATGCACGAGGGCGAGGAGCGCCGGGGCACCCTGTCTGACAGCGATCGGGCGACCATCGATGGCCACGTCTCCGACGACATCCTGCACCCCCGGCGCTACCCTGAGATCCGCTGGCGCTGCACCGCGATCACCCACGACGGGCCAAACGCCTGGCGCCTCGAGGGCCAGCTCACGCTCCACGGCGAGACCCGCCCCCTGGTCGCCCGGGTCGAGCAGCGGGACGGGCGGCTGCGCACCCGGGTGCGGCTGCAGCAGTCGGCGTTCGGGATCCGTCCCTTCCGGGCCCTCCTCGGTGCCCTGAAGATCGCCGATGAGATCGAGGTCGAGCTCGTCGTCCCCGATCGCGCCCGGGAGCACCTAGAGCCCTGATCCAGGATCACCGCCGGGGGGAGCCGCCGAGCACAGCCTCAGGAGCCGCTCAGGCTCAGAGGTAGTCGACGGACAGCGTGGTCGCCGGAGCACAGCCCTCGCTGGTGCAGACCTCCACGCTCCACTCGCCCTCGACCGCGCCCCCCTCGATCGCCGCTGCGATCCGACGGGCGCTCCGACCCGCGGTGCAACGGTGGGCGCCACCTTCGGGCTTGGAGCAGAACATGTCCTCTAGCACCTGGGTGCCGGCCGCGTCGCGCCAGCGCATCCACGCGACCTCGTCGGAGCCGATCTCGAAGTACACCCAGGTGTACGAGCCATCTCGCCAGGTGCGGATGGTCTCCTCGATCACCGGCACGGCGGCGGGGACGACGGACACGGTGATCGGCTCGTCGGGCTCCCCCAGGGTGGAGGCGACGGGATGAGGCACGTCGGGGGCGATGGCGACCTCGGTGGGCGCAGGCTCCGGCGCGGACATCGCCCGGGTCTCCGGGTAGGCGGGGGCTCCCCGCAGCAGCAGCGCAGCGGTGGAGGCCAGCGCGATCACGGCCAGCAACACCCCCCCGCGCCAGGCGAGGCGCACCCGGGCCCTGCGGGCCTCCTCCGCAGCCCGGGCCTGAGCCACATCCCAGGCCCGGCGACGCTCCAGCGCAGCATCGCGCCACGCTGAGAGGTGGGCGTCGGTGCGCTGGACACGATCATCGATGGACACACCGGAGCGCTCCGAAGGGGGAGCGCTCGCCACAGGTTCTGACGTCACCTGGTCGGTCATTGGATCGATGGGGTTGGGAGGGGCGGAGAAGCACGCACCACACGTCAGGGAGGTGGGGGCGGGCCGGGGAGGCTGGTTGCAGGCTGGGAAGTCCGCAGGGAGGCTGTCTGGACTATACCCCAACCCAGCCCCCTCCGCGAGGCGATCAGGGGGTGGGGGCGGACATGCCGGGCACGATCGGCCAGCGCTCCGAGAACACCACCTCCCGGATCAGGTAGAAGGTGTGCTCCCGGTTGTCCAGCTCCAGGACCAGCGCTCCGTCGGCTTCGGTCAGGGGTGGATCGAGGCGCCAGGCGATCGGCGCGCGCTTGACCTGCCGTCCGTCGAAGCGGGCCTCGAGGCGGACCTGATCTCCGGCCAGGAGCCGCACGTCGACGTCGGCCTCGCGGAAGTTGAGGTAGCGCAGATCGAGGGTCAGCACCGAGGCCCCCTGGGGCAGCGACGCCAGGATCTCAGCGGGGATCGGCAGCCGGAGCCTGTCCTTGGGGTAGAGCCAGACGTCGCCGTCGCAGCTGCGGGCCTCGTCGAGGACCAGGCGGTAGGTGCGGCCGTTGCGGGCCGGATCGGTGTCGTCGGACGCGGTGAAGAAGATGCGATCGGTGGTGTGGCAGCTGCGCCCCCGGCCCGCCCTCCGCACCTCAGTGCAGGAGACGTTGGCGCCGGGCAGCACGATCCCGTCCTCGGTGATCCGCAGGGGGGAGCAGGGGCGACCCCAGCTGGTGGCCCCGAGGGTGGCCTCGTCGGACAGGAAGGCCCAGCGCTCTGTCTCGAACGCAGCCACCGGGGTCTGGGGCAGATCCGTCACCGGCCGATCGTGCCTGGGCACCCGGACCGGCGCGGCGAGGTAGGTCGGGGCCAGGCTGTGCTCCACCCCCCGCAGCGCCACCCTGCGGCCCTGTAGATCGTCTCGATCCCCCTGGAGGAAGACCTGCCTGGGCTCTGCACCCAGGGCCAGGGCCGACAGCCGCACCCAGGGCCCACCAGGGGGCACCTCGACCTGGACCTCGAACGCAGCGGGGGGGGAGGAGGTCGACATCAGGCCTGTCCAGCGCTCGAGCCCCAGCCCCGGGGGGGCGGACACCAGGGGCACCTGCAGGCCCGCGTGGCGGACCGCCAGCGGGGCGGTGTCGCCGCCGGTGGGGGCGTGCTCGGCGACCACCGCGATCTGGAAGCACCCGCGGGCGTCGGGCCAGGCCTGCTCGACATGGAACACCACCGCTCCCCCCGGAGGGATCCACCGGCCCGGGCCGGCGAGCTCGGCCAGCTGCGGGGGGGGCGGGGGGGCGGGGGGGCGGGCGGTGACCGACACCGGCACAGGCGGCAGCGGGGCGGGGGGCCCCACCACCAGGGCCCCGGTCTGCTCCAGCGCGGTGGCCAGGGCGTGGGTGAACCGGCGGGAGCCCTCCTCGTTCATGTGATCTTCGTTCTTGAACATCGTGGAGGTCATCGGCAGTGAGCGCATGTCGACGAACACCCCCCCCTCAGCCTCCACCAGGGCGACGGCTTCCTCCTGGACCCCATCGAGGACGACGTCGTCGAGGTGCTCGGGGATGTGGGGGGACATCGGAGGGCGCACCCACACGATCTGGGCCTCGTGGGCCGCCGCCAGGCGAGAGATCTCGCTGAGGAAGCTCTCTGCCGGCGAGGGCAGCAGATCCGGGGTGTAGGCCCGCTCCTGAGCCCGGCTGGCCTCGACGATCGGGATCGCGTTGTCGTGCAGCGACATGTCGACGTGGCGATCGTCGAAGACCCGCCCCAGGGCCGCACGGGTCTGCTCTGGGCTCCACCACCACACCGCCCGGTGACGGAGAGACGAGAACAGGGCCTCGCGCACCTTGCCCCGCTGCTCCCGCAGCTGGGCCATCGCCAGCCCCGCGGATCCCCGGACCTTCTCGTCGATCACGGGATCTCCGCCGTCGGGGAGCTGGATCTGGAGGTTGACGAAGCTCGACTCGGTCAGCGGGGTGTGCAGCAGCATGGACTGTAGCCCGCTCACCACCACGATCAGCCGGGGACGGTACCCAGCCCCGAACACCCGGTACTTGAGGATCGAGTACCAGTGGGCCCCCACCGAGTTGGGCACCGACAGCAGGGACACCTCCTCGGGGGGCAGCCCCAGCGCAGCGGCGAGCTGTGCAGGGCGCACGTTGGTGTTGGCGTAGCTCGGGCCCAAGATCAGGACCTCGGGGGGACGGGCCGCCAGCAGACGATCCATCGCCTCCACCGCGCTGCCCTCGACCACCCGGGCGTTGACCACCCGGCCCGCGTTGCGCTCCGCCATCGCCTCGTCGGCGTCCCGGAACGCCATCAGGGAGAGGTAGCCGAGCCAGAAGACCACCGCGGGCCCAGCCAACGCCCCGATCCCAGCCCCGATCCGCCATCCACGAGACGCATCCATCGGACCGGGGTAACATCACCGCCGTGACGTCCCCGCCCCAGCTGTCGGTGATCCTGCCCACCCTCCAGGAGGAAGCGCGGATCGAGGCGGCTCTGCGCCAGCTGGTCGCCACCGAGGGGATCGACGAGGTGTTGGTCTCCGACGGAGGCTCCACCGACGCCACCGTCGCGCGGGCCCAGCGCGTCGAGGGGGTGCGGGTGGTGCACAGCCACCGGGCGGGCCGTGGGCTGCAGCTCAACCGGGGCGCGCGGCACGCCCAAGGTGCGATCCTGCTGTTCCTCCACGTCGACTGCAGGCTCCCCCCCGACGCGGTGCCCCGGATCCACGAGAGCCTCGCCTACCCCGAGATCGTCGGCGGCGCCTTCCGCACCCACCACGTCATCGACGGACCTGCCCCCCGCTGGCTTAGGCCCCTGCTGCCCCTGGCCGACGTGCGCAGCCGCTACACCCGGCTGCCCTACGGCGATCAGGCGATGTTCGTCCGCGCCGAGATCTTCCGCCGGGTCGGGGGTTTTTCCGATGTCGCCCTGATGGAGGACGTCGATCTAAGCAGGAGGCTGTGGCGCCACGGGGCCCTACATATCCGACCCGAGGCGGTCGAGGTCAGCGCCCGACGCTACGCCGCCCGCCCGCTGCGGGCCGCGGTGGCGATGAACGCCTACCCGGTGCTGTGGCGGCTCGGGGTCTCCGGGGAGCGTCTGGCACGCTGGTACGGCCAGCCGAGGTAACCACGGCGAGCCCGGCCCTGCTCAAGCCTCCGCCCGGGTGCTCCGATCCGACACCGGGGGGCAGGCCGTCCTCCACCGGAGGCGCTGCGTGGCGATCCGAACGGCTGGCTCCCCAAGCGACATGTTCGCGGTGCTCCTGAGCGGGGACGACCGCTGGCTCGGCCGACTGCTGCCCCCCTCCGGGGACGGACCCCCGTGGCTGCTGTTTCCCTGGAGCCCGGGGCTGGCCGCCCTGCCCCTGGGGAGCCCCCTGGCGCTGGCCGCGGTCTCCCGCGCCACCGACGAGCCCGCCCAGGGACGGGGACGGCTCAGCGCGGTGTCGGTGCAGGGCTCCAAGCTCGCGATCGAGCTGCAGCTGGAGGATCGGAGCCTGTGGGCCGAGGTGATGCCCGACGTGCAGCTGCCCACCTCGGATCGACGCTCCTGGCCCCGACACCCAAAGACCCACACCGACACCAGGGTCCCGGTGTACATCGACGCGGGGCCTCGATCGGCGAGGCGCCTGGTGGGGCGCCTGGTGGACACCTCCCCCGGCGGGCTGGGGCTGCGTTTCCCGATGCAGGCCGAGCCCCGGCTGTGCCAGGCCGAGCTGCTGCTGTGTAGCATGATCCTCGATGGATCCCTGGTGAGCCGTCGCTGCATGGTGCGCCACCGCAGGCTGCTGCCGGTCGGGGTTCGCTACGGCCTGGCCTTCCTCGGGACCGGGACCGGGGCCGGGGCCGACGTGCGCTACGAGGCGCAGTGGACCTGCTCCAGCTGTGGAGCCGATCCCCTCCTCGCGGACAGCCACCTCCACTGCCCGAGCTGTGGACGCCCCCGGGGGAGCACCCCCACCCGCCTACCCGACTGGGACGAGCTGCTCACTGAGGGGGCCCACCGGTTCACCGGCTCCGCCCGCACCTGCCTGCGGTGCGGCGCAGCCTGGGCGGGGCTCGCCCGCAACTGCGGCCACTGCGGGACCCGGCTGCCCCGCCAAGGCCTCGGCCCCTGACCGCTCAGGCCACCGGGCGGGGATGGCCAGGCAGGGACGGCCAGGCAGGGACGGCCAGGCAGGGACGGCCGGGCGAGGACGGTCAGGCAGGGACGGCCGGGCAGGGACGGCCGGGCAGGGACGGCCGGGCAGGGATGGCCGGGCGAGGACGGCCGGGGCCACCAGACGGCGGCCGAAGATCCGGAGCGCTAGCTGGAGGTGGCCTCGGGCTCTCGACGGGCCGGGGGACCGACGGGGGCGTCCGACGAGCGCACCCGCCAGATCAGCGCACCGACACACACCAGGGTGAACACCGAGGCCCAGTACTGCCCCGGGGTGAAGCCTGCATAGCGCACATCGGTGGTCTCGGGACGGAGGAAGTCCATCGCGAACCGAACCGGACCATAGGCCAGTCCAAAGGTCAACACCAAGGTGCCGGGCTTCCAGGCCCGCCGATCCATCAGCCGCAGGACCCCAAACATGGTGAGGGACCACAGGCCTTCGTACAGCCCCATGTCGTGCACCGCGGTGATGTCGCTGTTGTCTCGGCAGGGCCCCCAGGCGGCGAGGTTCCCGTCGCCCTGGACCAACCACGCGGGCAGATCGATCATCATGCCGTCGATCGGCCTGCAGACCACCCCGAGGAAGAAGTGATCGGCCGGGGTGCCGGGGTGATCGTGGGCCACGAAACAACCCATGCGGCCCAGGAACCAGCCCAAGGCCATGCCATAGGCCAGGCAGTCGAGGTAGGTCCAGACAGGCAGCTTCTCCTTGCGGAAGAACCAGATCGACAGCGGCACGCAGACCACGAAGCCACCGAAGCTCGACAGCCCCTGCCAGACCTTGAGGAACTCGACGGGGTTCGACAGGTACTCACCGGGCTTGTACATCAGCCCGTAGCCGACGTGACCTCCGATGAAGGTGCCCACCACCAGCCAGGTGATCAGCCGGTTGATCGCCTCACCGTCGAGGCCCATCCGGTTGGCGCGGCTGATCGCCGCCTTGCCACCGAAGATGAACCCCATCGCCACCAACAGGCCAAAGCCATGCAGTGGAATTATCGTGTCTCCAATGGGGATTTCGAAGACAGGTACCTCAAACCATGGGATCATGGGTTTCAAGCGCTGACGCTCCCGGTGGGGGGGAGTGGTAACCCACAGCGGTATACTCGCGCCCGATGGCGACGATCAACTTCGCAGCGCGAGAGATCACTCCCAAGATCGTCTACTTTGGTGCGAGCGGCGCAGGCTGCAACACCAACGTGGAGCGCCTCTGGAGCTTGCTCAAAGGCAAGAAGAAGAGTCCCCTCCACCGCTTCGGGCCCAAGGAGCCCCAGGAGCGATCCTGGTACTTCGACGTGGTGCCGCTGCGGGATCCTCCGGTCGAGGGCTTCCAGCTGTGCTGGAGGATCTACAGCCTGCCCGGTGGCATCGAAGACAGCGCCCACCGCGAGGAGGTGATCTCGGGGGTAGATGCGGTCGTGTTCGTGGCCGACGCCCGGCCGGATCGCAACCAGGCCAACATCGACCACATGCTCCAGCTCGAGGCTCTGCTGACCCGGATCGGCCTTGAGCTGTCGGTGATGCCCGTAGTGCTGCAGGTCAACCACACCGACGCCCCCGACGCCCGTCCCACCGAGGAGGTCACCTTCGACCTCAACCCCTACAGCTTCCCGGTGGTCGACGCGATCGCCAAGGAGGGCTCGGGCGTCGAGCAGACCCACCACGAGATCGCCGCCGCGGTCCTCGCCCGGGTGCGCGACACCCTCGCCGGGGAGGACGCGATCACCCTGACCGCGGTGCACTCGGATCCGATCTCCGACGCCGACGTCATCCAGCACCACCTCGAGAACATCCAGTCGCGCTCGCAGGCCACGCCCCAGTCCACCGTCGACGAGGTCCACGACAGCGACACGGATCTGGATGAGGTCCCCTCGGTCGAGATCCCGTTCCAGCCCCGCGACTTCGTGGGCTCCCACCCGATCCGGGTCCTGGGCTCCAGCATCGAGGGGGGTCGGGTCCGGATCGTGCTGGAGATGGAGCGGATGGGCGGAGGCGCTAGCCGGCGCCTGATCGTGGTGCTGGCCAACCGCCCCCCCGACACCCCCCCGATGCCGCGCGCGAGCCCGGTGGCCGCCCCCCCCGAGACCGAGGTCCAGGATCGGGTCTTCGACTACCTGCCGGATCAAGACGAGATCGATCGGATGGAGGCCCAAGGAGACGATCTACCGGGCGTATGGTACGGGGTGCTCGGTGTCGCGGGGGGCATCGTCATCGGCCTGTTGTCAGCCTACCTCGTCGGCATCCTGATCTGAGGCAGGCGCACCGTGCCCACCGACAAAGCCCGAGACGCCGATCTCGAGCGGGTGTCGGGCCGACGTCTCCGACCTCGTCCTGGACCAAGTCGTCGCCGGGATCCTTGACAAGGCGTACGCGCAGGGCCTGCTCCAGCGACGTCCGAGCTCCGGGGCTCGGCTCGGCTCGGCTCGGCTAAGATCGGTGGCCCCGGAGCTGGCGGTGGAGAACAAAGTGAGTCAAGTTCTCTGTCGAGGGAGGTGACGTGCTCCTCTCCCTCACCCTCCCTGTGTAGTCGCCACACCCCTCCCTGTAGTCTCCATAGCATCCACCTACGCCGTCCCCCGCGCCCCCAGGCGTCCCCAGGCGCCCCCCCCCCGACAGCTGCGAGGCCTCGAGGTGCCCAATGTGGTCCACGATTCAAACCTGAGCCTCACCGGCGCGCGCTGGATCCCCCGAGCGGTCGCCCCGGATCGCGTCCTGGAGCTGGTCCGGGCCACGGGGCTGTCCACCCCCGCGGCCCGGATCCTCGCGCTGCGCCAGGAGGCACCGGCGGACGAGGTCAAGGGGGGCTGGCTGGCCCCCCAGCTCGATCACCTCCACGATCCCCTCGCCATGCGCAACATGGAAGAGGCCGTGGATCGACTGCGCGGGGCCCTGCGCGATCGTCAGCGGATCCGGGTGGTCACCGACTACGATGTGGACGGCACCACCAGCTCGCTGATCCTACAGGCTGCGCTGAGGCTCCTCGAGCCCCACCTGGCGCTGGACTACCACATCCCCAACCGCTTTGGAGAGGGCTACGGCTTCAGCGTGGTGGCCGCTGAGCAGGCGTCCGCTGACGGTGTCGATCTGGTCGTCACCGCAGACATCGGGGTGCGCGATCACGCGGCGGTGGCTGCGGCCAAGAACGCCGGGATCGACGTGCTGGTGTGCGATCACCACCTCCCAAAGGGGGCCTCGGTCCCCGGGGGCGCCACGGTGTTGTGTCCGCCCCAGGAGGGCTGCACCTACCCCAACCGCGCCCTGGCTGCGTGTGGTGTCAGCCTCAAGCTCGCTCAGGCCCTGCTCGTCGATCATCCCAACCAGGATCGGATCCTGAGCTCCATGCTCAAGCTCGCAGCGATCGGCACCGTGGCCGACATGGTCCCGCTGGACACCCTCGAGAACCGCGCCATCGTGACCCTGGGGCTGCAGCAGCTCAACCAGGGCAGCCACCACGCGGGCCTCGCAGCCCTGCTGGGCGTCGCGGGGCTGAAGACCGGCGAGATCCGGCCCGTCGATCTGGGCTTCCGCCTGGGCCCCCGGATCAACGCAGCGGGCCGCGTCGCCGACGCCACCCTGGTGGTGGAGCTGCTCACCACCCGGGATCCCGACAGGGCCCACGCCCTGGCTCAGCGGCTCGACACCCTGAACACCGAGCGGCGCGACATCCAGCGGCGCCTGGTGAGCGAAGCGCTGAAGCAGATCGGTGAAGATCCCAAGCCCTTCGTGGTGCTCTCCGGCCGGGAGCAGGACGGCTGGCACCGGGGCGTCGTCGGCATCGTGGCCGCTCGGGTCAAAGATGAGGTACACCGCCCCGTCGCGGTGGTCTCGATCCAGGGGGATCGGGCGGTGGGCAGCGTGCGCAGCGTGCCCGGAATCCACGCGGTCCACGCCCTGGATCATGCCTCGGATCTGCTGGTCAAGTATGGAGGCCACCCGGCGGCGGCGGGCTTCACCGTCCCCACCCCCGATCTGGATGCCCTCGCCGAGCGCCTCCAGGACTACGTGCAGAACGCCCTGCCCGTCTCGGATCTGGTCCCGATCCGGGAGATCGACGCTGAGGTGCTGCCCGAGCAGCTGACCTTCCGCCTCCTCGGAGAGCTCGGGCGCCTGGGACCCTTTGGCATGGGCAACCCCACCCCCAGCTTCCTGCTGCGTGGGGTCACCCCCACCGACGTCCAGATCCGCGGCAAGCAGGGCAACCTGCTCAAGTTCCTCGTGGCCCAGGGCCGCAAGCACGCCGTCGAGGCCCTGTGGTGGGATCGTGCCGATCTGGCTGAGCTGATCCAGGAACACCCGATGGATCTGCTGGTGCAGATCAGCGAGAACGTGTGGCGGGGCAACCGCAGGCTCCAGCTCACCGTACAAGACGCCAAGCCCCACCGCTGAGCAGCGCCCGGTCGCCCCGCAGCGCGGGCGCTCAGCCCTCCCAGTCGTCGGCCTCGCTGTCGAGGACCACGACCCCCGAGTCCCGGTCCCGCAGCAGGGTGAACGCCATGTACAGGACCACCATCAGGACGTTGGTGACCGATCGGATCAACACCCGGTAGGTGATCTCGCGTTGGGACAGCGGATCGGTCGCGTCTCCGATGTCTGGATCCCTGGATCCATCCGGCCCACGCGATGTCTCCTCATCCCCCTCGGCAAACTCGACCTCGACGGCGCTCATCCGATCCTCCGAGCACGCATCCTATCTCACCCGGGGGGATCCCCGGGGGGCTTCAGCTCCAGCAGAGACCATGCGTCCAGGGGACGGGAGGTGAAGCCTTCGGGGGGCTGCAGGCCGAACACGTCGGGCACGTCGGTCAGCACGGCCCAGCCCCGATCCTTGTACTGGATGTCCAGCTGCAGATCGAGGGCGGGGATCTGCAGGGACACCTCGGTGGGCAGCAGCACATCGCCCCCCTCCGTCATCGGGGCGAAGGGGCCATAGGTGGCGGAGACCAGCAGCACGTCGCCCTCACCCCGGGCCTCCAGGGACACCGGGACCGCCGCGGGATCGTCGATCACCACGATCACCGTGGTCTGCTGAGGGCCAGCGAAGGTGATCCGCAGATCTCCGTCGTCGAGGGGCTCCCGCTCCTCGATCTGCAGCCCTCCGAGGGGCAGCTGGCCGATCAGTAGGCCCAGGATCGCGTCGAGATCGGCCACCCCTCCGGTCTGCTGCTGTAGCTGTGCGCCGGCGTCGTCCACGACGAGGTGCTGCCGATCGCGCTGGATCGCCACCGCCAGGCCGATCCCGTCGGTCTGCAGGGTGAGCAGCGGCCCCCCCAGGGGCCCGAGGACCGCCAGGTGGCCCCGACCGGGCCGATCGAAGATCAGGGCGCCGCCGGTGCTCCCCGACAGCCCGAGGCGCTCAGAGTGGATCTTGAAGCCAAAGCGACCCCGCAGCCGACCGGGGGCGGTCCGCTCTAGGGCCTCATCGAGCAGGGCGTCCTGTGCAGAGGGCTGTGGGGGAGGCCGGGGGACGGGGGGCTGCGGGGGGGGCTTGGGGCACCCGATCAGCAGGGCCATCCCCAACAGGAGGTGGTGGTTCAAGGCTCGACTCCAGCGCCAGGGCAGGTGTTGGATACCTCGACCAGCGCATCCCGCCAGGCATACACCCCGGGTGCGGCCTCCACCGCCGCAGACCAGGCCGCACGGGCGGCACACCCGGTGGCCCGCCGGGCCAGCGCAGCGCAGACCCCGCCGGCGCAGGGATCGACCTCGAGCGCCGCCTGCAGGCGGCGCTCCGCCCCCGCTGGATCGAGCTCGGCGAGGGCACCCGGGCAGCGACGGCTGCCCGACTCCAGCGCGATCCCCCCTGGTTATGCTACGCAGCAGCCTGAGAGCACTCTGTACACTGCCCCCCCGCGCTGTGCACGGATCGCGTGGTACGCAGCCGCGACTGGCTCGATCACGCTGATCCCCTGGCTGGGGCTGTCCCTCGAGGACGCAGGCTTCTCCAGATCTGAGGCTGCGACCCTACTGCTGGCGCTGCCCGTGGGTCGCCTGCTGGGCGGGCCGGCGTGGACCTGGGTGGCGGATCGGCTGGGCCCCGATCGGATCCTCCGGTGGGCCGCGATCAGCGCCGCGCTGTGCGGCCTGGCCCTGCTGCTCGCACGATCCCCGTGGCTGCTGGCCCTGACGATCGCTGGCTGGTCCCTGTCGAGGGCGCCCCTGTTCCCGATCATGGACGCCTCCACGATCCATGCCCTGGGTCGAGGCTACGGCCCGATCCGGGCCACTGGATCGGTGGCGTTCTTGCTGGCGGCGCTGGCGGGGGGGCTGCTTCGGGATCGCGTCAGCGACGCCCCTCTGCTCCTGGCGGTGGGCCTGCTGTGGCTCACCGCGGCGGTCTCCCTCGCGCTGCCTCCACTGCAGGCCACCCCCCAAGGCGCCACCCACCGCCCCTGGCGTGCCCTCGTGCTGCGCCCGGGGCTCGGGCCACTGGTGGGGGGCTGCCTGCTGCATGGCGCCACCCTGTCGACCTACGATCAGCTGTTTGCGATGCATGTCGACGCCATGGGGCTCCCCGCAGCCGCGACCGGGGGAGCCCTGGCCCTAGGGGTCGGCGTCGAGATCGGGATCCTCACCGCGGCTCCGTGGCTGCTCCAGCGCCTAGGTCCCCGCGCCCTGCTGCTCCTGGGGGTGGCCTCGGGCGTGCCTCGGTCCCTGATCACCGGCACCACCCACTCCCCCACCCTGCTGGTGGCGACCCAGGCCCTGCACGGGCTGCACTTCGGCGCCTTCTGGGTCGCGGGCACCACGCTGTTTGCGGGCGTCGCTCCACCCCAGCTGCGCAACAGCACCCAGGCCCTGCTGCCGGCCGCTGCCTTCGGCGCGGGCCCCCTGCTGGGGCTCTCCCTCGCCTCAGCGGTGCTCCGCCACGGCGACACCCAACAGCTCTACCTCTGCATGGCCGCGATCAGCGCGCTCGCGACCCTGGCGCTGCTGTGGGCTCCACGCCCCTCAGCGCCCTCAGCGCCCTCAGCGCTCTCAGCGCTCTCAGGACACCGGAGCCCCACGGAGCCCACGGAGCCCAGCTCGACCCACAGGGGGAGGGCTCCACCCCGAGGAGAGGAGGCCGGGGAGCGCGGTTGCTCCCCGGCCTCCGTCGCCGTGGCTGGATCGTCGGAGCGGGGCGTCAGCAGGGCGCGCCGGACGCATCCACCAGCATGATCCGCTTCTCACCACCCTGGATGATCTCGAACTCCCGGCACTTCTTGACCTTCTTCGGCCGGGAGCGCTTGACCACCGGGGCCTCGAGCTTGGTGCGCAGGTCTCCGATGTCGACCCCCTCGAGGGAGGCCACGTTGACGTCGAGGTCGTTGCGCAGGGACAGCACGATCTCGCCGAGGTTCTCGGCGTGGGCTACGTTCTCGGCCTGATCGGCGGTGACCAGCAGGGTGACCGAGGGGCGCTGCCGCCCCCGGAGCTCCTTGGCCTCGTCCGAGCTCTCCTTCTGCATCCGGCTGTTCACCCCGAGGACAAAGACAGCCTGGAGCAGCGTCCTGGTCTGGGTGACGGTCGAGGCCACCTTCGAGTTCTGCTCAGGGGTGATCGTGACCAGCACGTCGACATAGTTGCCTGGGTTGAGGAAGCCCGACAGGGCCGCTCCGTCGCTCACGTTCACTGAGATCGCCCGCATCCCGCGTGGGATCACCGCGTTCAGGCCGACCCCCGACTCAGGATCGGCGAGCCGATCGGCCCGGACGAACTCGTTGGCGAGGATCCGCTCCCTGGGGATCCGCCCGATGACATGCTCGGGAGAGAGGAACACCCCTTCGGGCAGGTACCTGGGTGGGATCTGCACTGCGTACAGATCCTCCTCGGTGATCGTCACCCCCTGAAACAGGTCCCGGGCCGCCACGATCACCATGACGAAGTCTTCGGGGCGCTTGGCCTTGTCGATCTCGAGCTGGTAGTTGGTGATCAACTTGTACAGCGCGACGAGGGATCCCGAGCCCATGGTGATGGCGAGAGCCAAAAAGACAAGGGCCCGGAGGGCTCCACCACCAGGACCGCTTTCACGAGCCATGTCACCATCCTCTCTTGGTGCGCCATCCTACCAAACACCGCCACCTGTGTGCACCCTCCCCCATCGGTCCACACCGCGATCAGCTGAGACAGCTTCCGCCTTTT
>DRPG01000757.1 GCA_011376105.1 Deltaproteobacteria bacterium | reverse complement strand
TTCGTATGCGAGGAAGCTCGCACCACCCGACTCCGACAGGACCTTGGTGATCGCTGCCGTCAGCGTCGTCTTACCGTGATCCACGTGACCGATCGTGCCGATGTTCACGTGGGGCTTGGTGCGCTCGAACTTTGCCTTCGCCATTCTCAGACTCCGGGGTGTCCGGCTGTACCGGACGGGCGATACCTTGCGGTCGGTCGGAGGACGGATCCCCGCCCTGCATGAGCTGCCGGGCCTGTCTCGCAACAACTGCGCGAGTGGTTCCCGCCGAGCTGATTGCCCAGAGCGCCGGGAGGGCTCAGGGCGACGCGGCCACTTAGCAGGTGTGGGCCGCGGCTGCCAGCACGATCAGCGAACCGTGCCGGCGGGGCACCCGGGGTGCCCCTGGAAGCTACCATCGGTAGTGAGCAAACGCCTTGTTGGCCTCGGCCATCCGGTGCACGTCCTCCTTGCGCTTGATCGCACCGCCACGGTTGTGGCTGGCCTCGATCAGCTCGTTCGCGAGCTTCTCACGCATCGACTTGCCGGAGCGCTTGCGGGCGTGATCGATGAGCCAGCGCAGGGCCAGCGCGGTCTGCCGCTCGGGCCGGACCTCGACAGGCACCTGGTAGGTGGAGCCACCCACACGCCGGGACTTGACCTCGACCACGGGCTTGACGTTGTCCAACGCCCGCCGGAACACCATCAGGGGATCTTCGCGGGTGCGCTCGTGGATGACCTCAAAGGATCCATACACGATCCGCTCAGCAGTGGACTTCTTGCCGTCCCTCATGAGGCAGTTGGTGAACTTGGTGACCAACACCTCATGGAACTTGGGATCGGGCAGGACCCTGCGCTTGGGAACTTCACGACGTCGAGGCATAGCGAGATCCTACTTCTTCGGCTTCTTTGCGCCGTACTTGGAGCGCCCCTGGCGCCGATCGTTGACCCCGTGGGCATCCAGCGGCCCGCGGATGATGTGGTAGCGAACGCCCGGCAGATCCTTGACCCGGCCGCCCCGGATGAGCACGGAGTTGTGCTCCTGGAGGTTGTGGCCCTCACCAGGGATGTAGGAGGTGACCTCCATCCCGTTGGTCAGGCGGACACGAGCGACCTTCCGCAGCGCGGAGTTCGGCTTCTTGGGCGTGGTGGCGTAGACCCGGGTGCAGACCCCGCGCTTCTGAGGGCAACCCCTCAGAGCAGGTGCTGCGGACTTCCGGCGGATCCGCTTCCGGCCCTTGCGGACGAGTTGGTTGATGGTGGGCATTCGGATGTTCCTCAAACGCAGCGCCCGGCGCCACCGGCGCCGGGCACGAATCGAAAAGACAAGCGCGAGTAAGGGATCGAGACGCGCCTGTCAAGGGGCTGCCGCTACTTGCCGAAGCCCACCTCGAGGTCCCCAGCGTCGGAGTCGTCGGCGAACGACATCCCGAGCTTCTCATAGGACGCAAAGCCCGTCCCTGCCGGGATGAGGCGCCCCATGATCACGTTCTCCTTGCAGCCCCGGAGCTGATCGACGGAGCCCTTGATCGCGGCCTCGGTCAAGACCCGGGTAGTCTCCTGGAAAGAGGCCGCAGAGAGGAACGAGTCCGTCGACAGCGACGCCTTGGTGATCCCCAGCAGCAGAGGCTCTGCGTTGGACGGCAGCCCGCCCATGGCGATCACCTGGCGGTTGACCTGCTCGAAGCGATGCTTGTCGACGACCTCGTCCACCAAGAAGTCGGTGTCTCCGACCTCCCGGATCTTGACCCGACGCAGCATCTGGCGAACGATCACCTCGATGTGTTTGTCGTTGATCTTCACGCCCTGGAGGCGGTAGACCTCCTGCACCTCGTCCACCAGGTACCGTGCCAGCGCCGCCTCGCCCTTGATCTTCAGGATGTCGTGGGGGTTGGCGGCGCCGTCCATCAGCGCCTCTCCGGCGCGCACATAGTCGCCCTCGTTGACGGTGATGTTCTTGCCCTTGGGGATCAGGTACTCCTCGTTCCCGCCGTCTTCCTGTGTGACGATGATCCGGCGCTTGCCCTTGGTGTCCTTGCCGAAGGAGACGATGCCGTCGACCTCGGTGATGATCGCCACCTCCTTGGGCTTGCGGGCCTCGAACAGCTCCGCGACCCGGGGCAGACCACCGGTGATGTCCTTGGTCTTGGTCGTCTCGCGCGGGATCTTGGCGAGCACGTCCCCGACCTCGATCGGGACCCCCTCCTTCTTCGCCTTCTCAGCGTCGATCAGGATGTAGGCCCCGACGGGCAGGAAGTAGCGCGCGAGGATCTTCTCGGGATCGTCAGCGTCGAAGCAGACGATCCTTGGCTTCAGATCCGTGTTCTTGAAGTCGGTGACCACCATCCGGATCAGGCCGGTGATGTCCTGATCCTCCTTCATCGACAGGTTTTCCTTGAGATCCTCGAACCTCGCGATCCCGCTGTTGTTGGCGAGGATCGGGAGGTTGAAGGGATCCCACTGGGCGATCCGGTTCTTGGCCGCGACCTTCTGGCCGTCCCGGACCAGCAGGGTGGCCCCATAGGGGACCCCGTAGCGCTCACGCTCGCGGCCCTTGGCGTCGACCACCGCGACCTCACCGTTGCGCGACGTCGCGACGATCTGACCCTCCCGGTTGGTGGTGGTAAGCAGGGTGTCGCTGTACCGGATCACCCCAGAGGTGCGCAGCTCGAGGTTGGACTGAGCCACCGCACCGGAGGCCGCGCCGCCGATGTGGAACGTCCGCATGGTGAGCTGGGTGCCGGGCTCGCCGATGGACTGAGCCGCGATCACGCCGACCGCCTCGCCGATGTTGACCAACCGACCCCGGGCGAGATCCCGCCCGTAGCAGCTCGCACAGACCCCCCAGCGCATCTCGCAGGCGATGATGCTCCGGGTGCGGACACGCTCGACGCCCGCCTGGATGATGCGATCCACCGCGTGCTCGTCCAGCAGATCCCCACGGGCGGCGAGGATCTCGTCGGAGTAGGGATCGAGCACGTCCTCTGCGACCACCCGGCCGAGGATCCGCTCGCCTAGGTGCTCGATGATCTCACCCCCCTCGATGAGGCTGGTGACCTCGAGCCCCTCCACCGTGCCACAGTCGATGGCGGTCACGATGGTGTCCTGCACGACGTCCACCAGGCGGCGGGTCAGGTAGCCGGAGTTGGCCGTCTTCAGGGCCGTGTCCGCCAGGCCCTTGCGCGCGCCGTGGGTGGAGATGAAGTACTGCAGCACCGTCAGCCCCTCGCGGAAGTTCGCGGTGATGGGCTGCTCGATGATCTCGCCGCTGGGCTTGGCCATCAAGCCCCGCATCCCCGCGAGCTGGCGCACCTGGGTCGGCGAGCCACGGGCGCCGGAGTCGACCATCATGAAGATCGAGTTGAAGGAGGGCTGTGCGTCCTTCTGCTCGCCGTCCTCCGACGTGACCTCCTCCACGCTGATCCCCTGGATCAGCGCGTCCGAGATCTCGGTGGTCACCCGGGTCCAGATATCGACGACCTTGTTGTACTTCTCCCGCGGGGTGATCAACCCCTCCTGGTACTGGGTCTCGGTCTCCCGGACCTGGCCGTAGGCGTCGTCGAGGATCTGCTGCTTGTTGTTCGGGATCTCCATGTCGGCCATGCAGATCGACACCCCGGCCTCAGCGGCCATCCGGAACCCGAGCTGCATCAGCCCGTCCGCAAACAACACCGTCTTCTTCGGGCCGGCGATGCGGTAGCACTTGTCGATCAGCTCGCCCAACGCCTTCTTGGACATCGGGCGGTCCACGAGGTTGTACGGGAGCTCCGGAGGCACGATGTTGTAGAACAGCACCCGGCCCACGGTGGTCTCCACCACCTCACCCCGGGCCTCGACCACGTCCTGGTCGTTGTCGTGGGTCCACACCGGCAGCTTGTTATCGTACCCGAAGAAGCCCGCAGGGGCCGAGATCAGGGTCAGGGTGTCCTTGTACTCCTCGCGCAGCTGGCACAGCACCCGGCTCAGCTGGTTGAGGCGGTAGGCCACGTTGAACCGCCCGTCGATCTTCGGCCGGCCGCCCTCGACCTCGATGATCGGGTTGATCGAGGCGACCGTGCGGTTCGCGCCCCGGATCTCGGGCATCTCGTAGATGTAGACCTTCAGGCCCTCGATCGTCTCCTCGCGCACCTTCTGGATCCGCCCCCCGGCGGAGGGTGGGCCGAAGCCCTCGGTCTCATCCTCGTGGTGGCTACAGAGCATCGACAGCACGTCCTCGCCGAACTGACCCGGATCTCCGATCCCGCTGGAGCGACCCTTGTACCCACTAGGGGCCCCGGTGGGATGATCCAGCCGGGCGAGATCGAGCACCACGGCGATGTCTTCGCTGATCGACAGCTCAGCGTGGCGCCCCTCGCCGGCGACGAACGCCAGGCCGTCTCCACCCAGGGCGGCGAACTCACCGAGCTCGATGGGCTCCCCCTCGTCGGGGAACCGATCGACGTGGCCCCGGTGCAGGTGCCACACCTCCGCATGGCCCGCCACGTCGACCCCGACCACGAGGTGGGCGTCCAGCAGCTCGGGCAGCTGCTCCACCAGGCGGAGCTCCAGCGGACGGCTGGGCATGCGCACGTTCACCCGGGCGTGCAGGTCCACCTCGTTGTTGTCGTAGGCGACCAGGACCTCAGCGGGGCTCGCGAAGGTGCGCCCCTCGCCCAGGGCGAACCGGCGCTCGCGGGTCATGTAGTAGGCGCCGAGCACCACGTCCTGAGACGGCTGGATGATCGGCTTGCCGTTGGCCGGGCTCAAGATGTTGTTGGTCGACATCATGAGCACGCGCGCCTCGATCTGCGCCTCGATCGACAGCGGCACGTGCACCGCCATCTGATCTCCGTCGAAGTCGGCGTTGAACGCAGTGCACACCAGCGGGTGCAGCCGGATCGCCCGACCCTCGATCAGCACGGGCTCGAACGCCTGGATCCCGAGCCGGTGCAGGGTGGGCGCCCGGTTCAGCAGGACGGGGTGCTCCTTGATGACCTCCTCGAGGATGTCCCAGACCTCCTCGCGCTCCTTCTCCACCATCTTCTTCGCAGCCTTGATGGTGGTGACGAAGCCCCGCTCCTCAAGCTTGTTGTAGATGAACGGCTTGAACAGCTCGAGCGCCATCTTCTTCGGCAGGCCACACTGGTGCAGCCGCAGCTCGGGGCCCACCACGATGACCGAGCGACCCGAGTAGTCGACCCGCTTGCCGAGCAGGTTCTGCCGGAAGCGGCCCTGCTTGCCCTTGAGCATGTCGGACAGCGAGCGCAGGGGGCGCTTGTTGGGCCCGGTGAACACCTTGCCCCGGCGACCGTTGTCGAACAGCGCGTCCACCGCCTCCTGGAGCATCCTCCGCTCGTTGCGGATGATGATCTCCGGTGCGTTGAGGTCCTGCAGCCGCTTCAGCCGGTTGTTCCGGTTGATCACCCGACGGTACAGATCGTTGAGATCGGAGGTGGCGAACCGACCGCCGTCCAGCGGCACCAGCGGACGCAGATCCGGCGGCAGCACGGGCAAGACCTCGAGCATCATGTGCTCGGGCTGGTTGCCCGAGTCCCGGAACGCCTCCACGATCTTCAGTCGCTTGGCGTACCGACGTCGCTGAGCAGCGGACGAGGTCTCCTTCATCTCAGTGCGGAGCTGATCGCCCAGCGCGATCACGTCGAGCTCGGCCAGCAGATCCCGGATGACCTCCCCACCCATCCCGACCTCGAAGGATCCATACCCAAAGGTCTGGATCATCTCCTGGTAGTCTTCCTCAGCGAGGATCGAGCCCCGCTCGAGCGTGGTGTCCCCCGGATCGGTGACGATGTACGACTCGCAGTACAGCACCTTCTCGAGGTTCTTCAGCGAGATGTCCAGCAGGTTGCCGATCCGCGACGGCAGGCTCTTGAGGAACCAGATGTGGGCCACCGGCGTCGCCAGATCGATGTGCCCCATCCGCTCGCGCCGCACCCGCGCCTGGATGACCTCCACCCCACACTTCTCGCAGGTGATCCCACGGTACTTCATCCGCTTGTACTTGCCGCAGAGGCACTCGTAGTCCTTGACGGGCCCAAAGATCCGGGCGCAGAACAGCCCGTCGCGCTCCGGCTTGAAAGTACGGTAGTTGATGGTCTCGGGCTTCTTGACCTCGCCGTGCGACCAACTCCGGATCTTCTCCGGGGAGGCCAGGCTGATCCTCACTGCGACATAGTTCAGCGGGTTCTTGGGCTTCTCATAGAGGTTGTAGATCTCCCTCACGGGGACCTCCAGGTGCGCGGACGGGTGCGATACAGATTGTGTCGGGCAGACGCACGTCTGCGGCAGGTCCAGGCAATGACCTGCCGCATGACGGGCTCGCCCCGAGGGGATCGGGCAGGCTCACTGACGCAGGACCTCCTTGTCCTCGATGAGCTCGACGTCGAGCGCCAGCGCCTGCATCTCCTTGACCAGGACGTTGAAGGACTCGGGCAGGCCGGCCTCGAGCACGTTCTCGCCCTTCACGATGGACTCGTACATCCGGGTCCGACCTGCGACGTCGTCGGACTTCACGGTGAGGAACTCCTGGAGACCGTAGGCCGCGCCGTACGCCTCCATCGCCCAGACCTCCATCTCGCCCAGGCGCTGACCGCCAAACTGCGCCTTTCCACCCAGGGGCTGCTGGGTGACCAGGCTGTAGGGGCCGATGCTCCGGGCGTGGATCTTGTCGTCCACCAGGTGGTGGAGCTTGAGCATGTACATGACCCCGACGGTGACGCGCTGGTGGAACGCATCGCCGGAGCGGCCGTCGAACACCAGAGACTGACCATCCCTCGCGAAGCCGGCCACCTCCAGCGCGTCATGGATCTCGCTCTCCTTGGCCCCGGAGAACACCGGCGTCGCGATGGTCACGCCACCGAGGTACTTGCTCGCAAAGCTCTCGATCGCCTCGTCGTCGGCCTCCTCGAGGAAGCTGACCACGTCGGCCTGATCGACGAAGCAGCGCTTGAGGTACTCGCGCAGCTCCTTGTGCTCGTGACGCTCGAGCATCTCAGCGATCGCCATGCCCATGCCCCGGGCCGCCCAGCCCAGGTGGGTCTCGAGGATCTGGCCCACGTTCATCCGGGAGGGGACGCCCAGTGGGTTCAGCACGATGTCGACCGGGGTCCCGTCCTCGAGGAACGGCATGTCCTCCACCGGGAGGATCTTCGAGATGACGCCCTTGTTCCCGTGACGACCGGCCATCTTGTCGCCGACCGACAGCTTGCGCTTGATCGCCACATAGACCTTGACCAGCTTGATCACGCCCGGAGGCAGATCGTCGCCCTTCCGGAGGCGATCGACCTTGGCCGAGTACCGATCATGGATCTCGTCGATCTTCGATCGGATCTGGTCGGTGATCCGCCAGACCTCCTCCTCGACCGCACGATCCTCGACCCCGATGCGATCGTACAGCTCGATGGTGAGCTGCTTGAGGTTGTCGAAGCTGTACCTCTCCCCGGCCGCGATCACCTCGTCGCGGGTGTCGGGATCCACCACCGGGATGGTGGCCTCGTGGCCATCGAGGGCCCGGGCCAGCTGCCGCAGGGCCGAGTCCTTGATCGTGCGGACCTTCTCGTCACGATCCCGCTCGATCCGACGGATGGCCTGGTGCTCGATCTCCAGGGCCCGGGCGTCCTTCTCGACGCCTTCCCGGGCGAAGACCTGAGCGCCGATCACCGTGCCCTCGACCCCGGGGGGGACCCGCAGGGAGGTGTCCCGCACGTCGCCGGCCTTCTCGCCGAAGATCGCGCGGAGCAGCTTCTCCTCTGGGGACAGCTGAGTCTCTCCCTTCGGGGTGATCTTGCCCACCAGGATGTCGCCCTGGCGCACCTCAGCGCCGATGCGCACGATGCCCGACTCGTCGAGATCCTTCAGGGCCTCGTCGCCGACGTTGGGGATGTCCCGGGTGATCTCCTCCTTGCCCAGCTTGGTGTCGCGGGCCGCGACCTCGAACTCCTCGATGTGGATCGTGGTGTACAGATCCTCACGGACCAGGCGCTCAGAGATCAGGATGGAGTCCTCGAAGTTGTACCCACCCCAGGGCATGAAGGCGACGAGCACGTTCTGGCCCAACGCCAGCTCACCACGATCCGTCGCGGGGCCGTCGGCGATGACGTCTCCTGCATGCACCACGTCGCCGGGGCGGACCACCGGCTTCTGGTTGATGCAGGTGTTCTGGTTGCTCCGCATGAACTTGGTGAGGTTGTAGATGTCGACGTCGGTGCCGATCTCGTCATCGACGCCGTCGTCGGTCTTCACCACGATCCGCGAGGCGTCGACGGTCTCGACCACGCCGGAGCGTCGGGCGGTGACGGTCACGCCGGAGTCCCGGGCGACCACCCGCTCGATCCCGGTGCCCACCAGGGGCGCCTCGGTGCGGACGACGGGGACAGCCTGGCGCTGCATGTTCGAGCCCATCAGGGCTCGGTTGGCGTCGTCGTTCTCGAGGAACGGAACCAGGGAGGCGGCCACGGACACCAGCTGGTTGCTCGCGATGTCCATCATCGTGATCTTGTCGGTGTCGACCAGCACGAAGTCGCCCCCACAGCGCGCGTGGAGCTGTTCGTCGAGGTAGCGCCCGTCTGCGTCGGTCTTTGCCGAGGCCGGCGCGATGACGTGCTTGTTGCCCTCGATGTCGAACTCTTCGTCCATCGCGTCGTAGTAGGTGATCTCCTCGTCGACCACGCTCCCCTTCACCCTGCGGTAGGGGGTCTCGATGAAGCCAAACTCGTTGACCCGGGCAAACGTCGACAAGCTCGCGATCAGGCCGATGTTCGGACCCTCGGGGGTCTCGATCGGGCAGATGCGACCGTAGTGGGTGGGGTGCACGTCCCGGACGTCGAAGCCCGCGCGCTCCCGCGTCAACCCGCCGGGGCCCAGCGCGGACAGGCGCCGCTTGTGGGTGATCTCCGACAGCGGGTTGGTCTGGTCCATGAACTGCGACAGCTGGCTGGAGCCAAAGAACTCCTTGACCACCGCGGAGACCGGCTTGCTGTTGATGAGATCGTTGGGCATCAGGGCCTCGATCTCAGACAAGCTCATCCGCTCCTTGATGGCCTTGCCCATCCGATCGAGCCCGACCCGGTACTGGTTCTCGAGCAGCTCACCGACGGCGCGCACCCGGCGGTTACCGAGGTGATCGATGTCGTCGACCTGCCCCTTGTTGTTCTTCAGATCGATCAGGTACTTGACCACCTGGAGGATGTCCTCCCGGGTCAGGGTGGTCTGATCCAGCGGCACGTCCACCAACAGCTTGTGGTTTAGCTTGTGCCGGCCCACCCGCGACAGATCGTAGCGCTCAGAGTTGAAGAACAGGTTCTCGAAGTGCTGTAGCGCCTGATCCCAGGTGGGCGGATCCGAGTTGCGGAGGCGTCGGTAGATCTCGATGATCGCCTCCTCGGACCGCTCGATCTTGTCGACCAGCAGCGTGTCACGGAGGAAGGATCCAACGATCACCCCGTCGATGAACAGGGTCTCGAACTCTTCGATCCCCATGCCGAGGACGGCGGAGATGTTCTCGTCGGTCAGCGCCTCGTTGCACTCGACCAGGATCCGGCCGGTCTCCAGGTCGACGATGTCGTAGGCCGACACCAGTCCGACGAGATCCGCCTCGCTGATCGGGATGATGCCGAGCTCGACCTTGCGCTCGCGCCCGTCGACGACCCGGACCTCCTCGCGGAGCATCTTGGCCTTCCGCATGGCGCGCAGGTTGCGCTTGAGGAACTTCTTCCCCTCGTTGCAGATGAGGGTGCCGTCGGGGGCGAAGACGTCGACCGTGGCGCGCTGCTGCAGCAGCAGGTTGCTCGTGGTCTCCTTGAACCAGCCCTCGGACGTGCGGAAGACACGCTCAGACTCGTAAAAATAGTTCAGCAGAGCCTCGGCATCGTAGCCGAGCGCCCGGAGCAACACGGTGGCAGGCAGCTTGCGGCGGCGATCGATCCGGACATAGAGGATGTCCTTCGTGTCGAACTCGAAGTCGATCCACGAGCCCCGGTTGGGGATGATCCGGGCGGAGAAGATCTCCTTCTGGCCACCGGTCTTGCTCCGGTTGGAGTCGAAGAAGATGCCCGGGCTGCGGTGGAGCTGGGACACCACGACCCGCTCGGTCCCGTTGACGATGAACGTGCCGTTCTCCGTCATCAGGGGGATCTCGCCGAAGTAGACCGGAGACTCCTTGATGTTCGAGACGCTACGGCTCCCGTCCTCAGAGTTCACGTCCCACACGACGAGCCGCACGACCACCTTGATCGGGGCCGAGAACGTCATCCCGCGCTCGCGGCACTCGTCGACGTCGTACTTTGGATCCTCCAGCTCGTAGGACACGAACTGCAGCGAGGCCCGACCGGAGAAGTCCTCGATCGGGAACACTGAGCTGAACACGGCCTGCAGACCATGCTCCTCGCGCTCGTTCGGCGGGACCTCGGGCTGCAGAAACTGGTGGTAGGACCTCTTCTGGATCTCGATGAGGTTGTTGACCTCGAGCACAGTCGGCACCTTGGAAAAGGTCCGACGGTAACGGTAGTTGTTCGCCAACAGCCTGGACATTCGGCGGACTCCGGGAGGCGTGCGTGGGTCGTGCGTACAGCGGCGGTCATGGGACAGCGCGACAGCACCGATGGGCGCTGCCGCGCTGGGTGTGGGCCGGCTCGACGTCGCCGGCCCACGGAGAGGGGCGGTGCTACTTGATCTCGACGACCGCGCCAGCCTCCTCGAGGGCGGTCTTGGCCTCGTCGGCCTCGCTCTTGCTCACGGCTTCCTTGATCTTGTAGGGCACACCCTCGACCGCGGCCTTGGCCTCCTTGAGGCCCAGGCCGGCGATCGCACGGACAGCCTTGATGATCTTGATCTTGGCGGGATCGGGGTACTCCTTGATCACGACGTCGAACTCGGTCTTGTCGACCTCGGGCTCGCCGATGGCGCCGGGGCCCACCGCGCCCATCATCACGGGCGCGCTGGCCTCGACCCCGAGCTCTTCCTCAAGGATGTCGATGAGGCCCTTGACCTCGGACAGCTTCATGTTCTTGATGTAGTCGACCACATCCGCTTGGGAGACAGACATGTGGATTCCTCCGGGTGCCGGGGGAGACCCCACGGCGGTTCGATTCCTTGGTTGAACGGTGCGGGGAGCGCTCGGACGAGCGCCCTACCCCTGGTCCTGTTCTTCGAGCTTGTTTGCATAGTTCTTCAGCAGGTACAGCAGATCGCGAGGAGCGGCCTGGATCATGCTCATGATCTGCCTCGGCGCAGCGAGGAGGGTCGCGAGCACCCGAGCCTGGAGCTCCTCCTTGCTGGGGAGCTCTGCGACGGCCTCTATGGCCTTGGCGTCGAGGATATCCCCCTCGAAGAAGCCAGCCCTGATCTCGAGGAACTGGTTGTCCTTGGCCTGAGCCTTGAAAGCCTTCGCTGCCGAGACCGCATCCTCTCCTGCGATCATGACCCCGACGGGGCCGCTGAAGTGGTCGGCGAGGCCAGCCTTGTCGGTTCCCTCCAGCGCTCGGCGCGCCAGGGTGTTCTTGACCACCTGAAAGTGCACCCCGATCGGTTCACAGGCACGACGCAGGGCGTCCATCTGCGCGACCGTGGAGCCTTTGTACCCAGCGAGGATCACGAACGACGATTCGGCAAACCGACCGTGAAGTTCCTCGACAAACTGTGCTTTCTGATCACGGTCCATCGCTTCTCCTACCGGAACTCACCGGCGAGCTTGACGACCTCGTTGGCGTCGAGCCGGATGCCGGGCCCCATGGTGGATGAGATCGCCACGCTGCGGACATAGGTGCCCTTGGCGCTGGCGGGCTTGAGCCGCATGAGCATGTTGACCATCGCGATCAGGTTCTCCTGGATGTGCTCTGGCTCCATGCTTGCCTTGCCGATGGGTGTGTGCACGATCCCCGCGCGCTCGACGCGGAAGTCGATGCGGCCACCCTTGACCTCCCGGACGGCCTGCGCCACGTCGTCCGCCGCGACAACCGTGCCCGTCTTCGGGTTGGGCATCAGGCCACGGGGGCCGAGCACCCGACCCAACCGACCGACGCCCTTGGCCATCATGTTGCGCACCGCGATGGCCTTGTCGAACTCGGTCCAGCCATCGCTGACCTTCGAGATCAGCTCCTCGGCCCCGACCTCGTCCGCACCTGCCTCTTCGGCCGCACGCGCGGCCTCGCCCTCGGCGAACACCACCACCCGCACCGACTTGCCGGTCCCGTAGGGCAAAGAGATCGCCCCACGCACCATCTGATCCGCCTGCCTCGGGTTCACCCCAAGGCGCACGGCCAGATCCACCGACTCGTCGAAGCCTGCGTTGGCGCACTGCTTCACCAGCGAGACACCCTGCTCGACCGGGTACTTGATCCCCGGATCGATGGCCTCCCGCGCCTTTCGGTATCGTTTTCCGTTTCGTGCCACTCGCCTCCTCCTCGTGCCGCTCGGGGTAAAGCGGGCAGGCCGATGGCCCTCCCCCGAGCTGGCGCTCGACGCCGTGCGCCGGTTGTGAGATCCCGGTGGCGGTGGCATCGGCCACCGGGACCAAGGGTTCCTGGGCTCGCTAGCCCTCGATCTCGATCCCCGAGGAGCGGGCTGTGCCGATGACCTGGGCCACCGCAGACTCGAGGGTGACGCAGTTCAGATCGGGTAGCTTGGTCCGCGCGATGTCCTCGACCTGAGCCATGGTGACCTTGCCCACCTTGTCGCGGTTGGGCTGACCCGATCCCTTCGGGACGTTCGCAGCCTTGAGCAGCAGGGTGACCACCGGGGGCGTCTTGGTGATGAAGGTGAACGAGCGATCTGCGTAGACCGTGATCACCACCGGGATGACCAGCCCATCCGCGGCCTGGGGCTTGGTCTTGTTGTTGAAGTCATCGCAGAAGGCCTTGATGTTCACACCGGCCTGGCCGAGCGCAGGACCGACCGGCGGAGCCGGGCGAGCCTGACCCGCGGGGATCTGCAGCTTGATCTGGTTGACGACCTTCTTGGCCATGGTTCAGGACTCCGTTTGGGGCGACCGCGTGGTCGTTCAGGAGAGCTTCTCGACCTGGTGGAACGAGAGCTCGGTCGGAACGGGACGGCCGAACATGTTGATCACGACACGAAGCTTCCCGCGCGCCTCGTTGACCTCTTCGATCACCCCGCGCATCGAGGCGTACCGACCCTCGGTGAGCCGGACCTCCTCTCCCACCTCGAAGTCGAGCACGGGCTTTGGCTCCACCTCGTCGCTGAGCATGGAGGTGATGCGGGCGACCTCGGACTCCGGGACCGGTGGGGGGTTGCGGGTACCACCGACGAAGCCCGTGACCTTTGGCGTGTTCTTCACCAGGTGCCAGGTCTCGTTGTCGAGCTCCATCTGCACGAGCATGTATCCAGGGTAGAAGCGCCGGGTGACCTGACGCTTCGTCTTCGAGTCCACCACCGTCTCGGAGGGCACCAGGACACGACCGAAGCGACCCTCGAGGCCGTGTTGTTGGATGCGCTGCTCCAGCGCACGCATGGCCTTGTCTTCCGAGCCCGACAGTGTGTGCACGGCATACCACCGCATGGACGATGCTCCACTCCGGCCGCCAGTGCCGGTCTGTGTGCCGGCTCTAGCCGTTCCCGAACAGGAACAGATCAGCCAGCTGTTTCCAGGTGTAGTCGTAGAAGGCGAGCAGCGCTGCGGTCAGCAACGTGGTGAGCACCACCGTCGTCGACGCCCGCACGGTCTCGTCCCGCGAGGGCCAGGTGACCCGCACGAGCTCCCCGACCACCTCGCTCGAGAAGTTGAGCGCTCGCTTGGTGCGGATGAGGATGAAGAAGGTCAGCCCGGCCCCGAGGATCGACAGGGACGTGCTCGTGTTGAGGACCCCGCCCAGGCGGTTGTCGGGCCAGGCAAACTGCGCAAAGGCCGACACGATGGCGGACTGCAGGGTGAGCCCGACCAGGATGGAGCCGATGATGAACGCGAGCATCACATAGCGTTGCTTAGACAAGACGAGCCTCGGTGCGCACGTCGATGGAGGGGTTCGCGTGCGCGATGCGGTGCAACCGACGTGCCAACTAGCCCGACATCTCACAGCGCGCAAGCAAGTACGCAGCCAACTGGAACAAAATGCCCCGGAATGGCTGCGTGGGCCGGCAGACGCCAGGCTGACTTGCACACCGGGTGAGCTGCGTCAACCCGGCCCGACGAAGGTTCTCCGGACTACTCGATGATCTGAGCGACGACGCCAGCGCCGACGGTGCGTCCGCCCTCTCGGATGGCGAAGCGGAGCTGCTCAGCCATGGCGATGGGCATGATGAGGTCGACCTCGAGGGTGACACGGTCTCCGGGCATGACCATCTCGACGCCGTCGGGCAGGGTGATGGAGCCGGTGACGTCGGTGGTGCGAAAGTAGAACTGGGGACGGTAGCCGGCGAAGAAGGGCTTGTGTCGACCACCCTCGTCCTTCTTCAGGATGTACACCTCGCCCTTGAACTTCGTGTGCGGCTTGATGCTGCCCGGCGCCGCGAGGACCTGGCCACGCTCGATGTCCGTGCGCTTCAGGCCACGCAACAGCGCCCCGATGTTGTCCCCAGCTCGACCCTCGTCCAGCAGCTTGCGGAACATCTCCACACCCGTCACCGTCGTGCTCGTCGTCTCTCGGATACCAACCACCTCCACCGTGTCCCCCACGTGGACCACACCCGTCTCCACTCGACCCGTCGCGACCGTGCCACGACCCGAAATCGTGAACACGTCCTCCACGGGCATGAGGAACGGAAGGTCGACGGCGCGCTCCGGCGTGGGAATGTACGCGTCCACCGCAGACATCAACTCCAGGATCGACGGCACCCCGATCGGGGACGTGTCCCCCTCCAGCGCCTTGAGCGCGCTGCCCTTGATCACCGGGGTGTCGTCGCCGGGGAACTCGTACTCCTCGAGCAGCTCCCGAACCTCCATCTCCACGAGCTCCAGCAGCTCCTCGTCGTCCACCTGGTCGCACTTGTTCAGGAACACCACGATGTACGGAACCTGCACCTGGCGCGCCAACAACACGTGCTCCCGCGTCTGCGGCATCGCACCGTCCGTCGCTGAAACCACCAGGATCGCACCATCCATCTGGGCCGCGCCGGTGATCATGTTCTTGATGTAGTCCGCGTGCCCAGGACAGTCTACGTGCGCATAGTGACGGCTCCCCGTCTCATACTCCACGTGACTCGTGTTGATCGTGATCCCCCGAGCCTTCTCCTCCGGCGCCTTGTCGATGTCTTCGTATGCGAGGAAGCTCGCACCACCCGACTCCGACAGGACCTTGGTGATCGCTGCCGTCAGCGTCGTCTTACCGTGATCCACGTGACCGATCGTGCCGATGTTCACGTGGGGCTTGGTGCGCTCGAACTTCGCCTTCGCCATCGCGGCGTCTCCAGGATCAGCTGGGGTTGGTGCAAGAGAGCCCATGACCGGACTTGAACCGGTGACCTCGTCCTTACCAAGGACGTGCTCTACCACTGAGCTACATGGGCATGTTGCGTGCCAGAGCGGGAAACGGGGCTCGAACCCGCGACCCTCAGCTTGGAAGGCTGATGCTCTACCAACTGAGCTATTCCCGCTTGTGGCAGCGCAGCAAGGAGTGGGGGGAGCTGGATTTGAACCAACGTAGGCGAAAGCCGGCGGGTTTACAGCCCGCTCCCTTTGACCGCTCGGGCATCCCCCCGAAAGAGATAGCAATGTGTGAGAACGACTAAGCTGGCGAAGGGACTTGAACCCACAACCTGCTGATTACAAATCAGCTGCTCTACCAATTGAGCTACGCCAGCAGAGCGACCCACGGCGACGTGGACCGGAGCGGTCTTTAAGTGGACCGCTAGGCGGTGTCAAGGGTTCTCCTGGTCGTCCCCCCCGGCTGCACCGAAGACGCTGTCCAAGAGCGAATCTCCGGTCTCGATGTGGGTCACCACGACGGTGTCCGAGAACGCTCCCCCCCGGATGCTGACGATCTCGTGGGGCAGGATCAGATCCCCGACGGGCCGGAAGTCGTCGAACTCGTGGACCACGGCCCCGCCGGAGAATGAGGCGCGGCGCACGAGCCCGTCCTCCTGCCCGATCTCGATCACCAGCGCTGCGCTCGCCCGATCGCCTCCATAGCCGAGGACCTCAGTGGGCACGCCCCCGATCTCACCGGCCCCCGCGTGCTGCATCCGGCCGAACTCCCGGCGGGTCTCCATCGCCTGACGCAGGACGAACACCAGCGGCAGCACCGCCGCCGGCCCGAAGTCAGCCACGACGGTGGCCAGGCGGACTGGATCCTGCTCGATCCAGCTGCCGCCCTCGACCTCCAGCCAGCCCTGCTCGCCCTGCAGCAGCAGCCGGCTTGAGCGCACGTCGCCCTCGACCGCGTTCACCTCTACATAGATCGCCCCCTCCCGGGTGGCCCAGCGGTGATCCACCACCGTGCCATCGGCCAGGCTGCGGCGGTACTCCATCAGCGAAGGGCCCTCCATCCAGCGTGTCAGCGTCTCGCGATCCACCCCGTGGGCTGTGGCGGCCTGCTCCAGCAGCTCCCGGGCCCGATCCACGGACGCCTCGTCGATCGGATCCTCCTCGTCGATCGGAGCCCCCGACGCGGGCTCCCCTCCGAGCTCCCCCCCGGGCTCGAGGCGCCGCAGATAGGTCGCGGACGTGCCGTCGGTGTACAGCAGATCCAGCCCCAGCCCCAGCCCATCAGCGAGCTCCCGGGCGGCCCCGATCGCCGAGCCCTCGTCGGTGAAGCCCTCGATCCGGATCAGGAACCGCCAGCCCTCTCCGTCGACGAAACGCCGGACGATCCGACCGGGATGACCGAGATCCTCGGCCTGGCGCTGGATCTGAACGATCGCGCTGCGGCCAGGCACATGGGGGCCCTCGAGGTAGTACTCGGAGGCCGAGGCGAGGGCCACAAGGGCCAACAACAAGCTCATCGGGTGCTCCAGGGGGATCGTGCTTCGAGTACCTTATAGGCCCGCCCCGGAGCCTCCACATGACCATGAACGAAGCCGAGCTCGCCTGCGTGGTCGCCGATCTCCAGGCCCTCCTGGGCGCGACGGTGTCCGGGATCTGGCAGCCCGCACGAGATCGTGTGGTGGTGGGTCTTGGGGATCGCTGCAGCCTCCTGCTGGTGCCCCGGGGTCCGGTCGCGCGGATGCACAGCATCCACCGCCGTCCAAGGAACCCCCCGAGGCCGTTTTCCTTCCAGGGGGCCTGCCGCTCCCGCCTCCGGGGCCGGCTCACCTCCCTGACCAAGGTCCCCGGCGATCGGATCGTCCACCTGGCGTTCACCACCGGCACGCTGGAGCTGAGGCTGACCGGCCGCAGCGGCGGGCTGTGGCTGATCCAGGACGGGCTCGTGGTCGCCGCCTACGACGGGCCGGCATCGGCCGAGCTGCCGTCGATCGCGGTCCGCCCGGTCCGGGACGACGCGCCCCGGTTCGAGCCGGTGGAGGGCTCCTGGGATCTGGGGGCGCGCCGGTACTTCACCGCGCTGGAGCGGGACCACCTGCTCCGAGAGCGCCGGGGGTGGCTGGCGCGCCAGCTACGGCAGATCATCAGCCGCACCGAGCGCCTGCTGGAGAACCTGCAGCAGGATCTAGAGCGCGCCGAGGAGGCCCCTCTGCTGCGCAGACGCGCGGATCTGCTCGCGGCCAACCTCCACGCCGTGCCCCGCGGGGCTCAGGCCGTGGCGTTCGAGGACTGGGAGACCGGCGAGCTGATCCCGATCAGCCTCGATCCAAACCGCCCCCCGTCCGACTCGCTCGAGCAGCTGTACCGTAGGGCAGGACGCCTGGATCGGGTGGGGGATCGAGTGCTGGAGCGCATCGTCCAGGTGGAGGGGGAGCTCGCCCGGCTCCGACGCGCGCTCCAGGATCTCCCCGACGCCGATCTCGACGCGCTGACCACGCTGGAGGCCTCCCTGCCGGCGCCGGTGAGGGGCAACCGGGGGGGCGAAGGCAGACGCCCCTGGTCGACCTGGGTGGGCCCCGGGGGAGAGCGGGTCCTGGTGGGCCGCCACGATCGAGGCAACCGCCGGCTGACCTTCCAGGTGGCCCGCGGCACCGACTGGTGGATGCACGTCCGGGGCCGGCCCGGGGCCCACCTGATCCTGCCGATGCAGCGCGATCAGACGCCGTCGCTGTCCCACCTGCTGGCCGCAGCCCAGATCGCCCTGGTGCACGCCCGGGTCCCCGAGGGGGAGGCCGCAGACGTCCAGTACGCCCGGATCCGCGACGTGCGCTCCATCCCCGGGGAGACCGCGAAGGTCCGCATCGCCAACGAGCGGGTCCTGCGGGTCACCCGCGAGCCCTCCGAGCTGGTGGGCTGGGTGCGGGAGGAGCCCGCCTGATCGCCCGGCTCGATCCAGATCTGTGCTCCCCCCCCCCCCCTGCCATGCCGGGCCTCGAGGATGGGGGCAGCACTCAGGGCGGCCGCGCACTACACTGAGCCCGCTCACGTCCGTGGTGAAGATGCGCGACCCCTACAGCGTGCTCGGCGTGGATCGCCGAGCCGACGCAGACACCATCCGAAAGGCCTACCGCAAGCTCGCGCGACAGTGGCACCCCGACATCAACCGGGAGCCAGGAGCCGAGGAGCGGTTCAAGGAGATCAACGCCGCCTACGAGATCCTCGGCGACGTCGAGAAGCGTCGGATGTGGGATCGCTTCGGGGAGGCCAGCACCCGCCCGGGCTTCGATGCCTCCCGGACACGCTCGTGGCAAGGGGCGGGCCAGGGGCCAGGCTTCAGCGGCGAGGTCGACTTCGAGGATCTGCTGGGCTCCTTCTTCGGCGGAGGCTTCGAGCGGGGGCCACGGCGGGGCTCGGATCAGCAGCTCGAGCTCACGATCGACCTCCTCACCACCGTGCGAGGCGGCGAGCGCTCGATCACCATCCGCCGCCCCGATGGCCGCCGGGAGACCCTCAACGTCCCCATCCCGGCGGGGGCCTCCGACGGAGGTAAGGTCCGCCTCAAGGGCCAGGGGCTGCCCCCCCGGGGCGGAGGCCCCTGTGGCGATCTGATCGTCCGCCTGCGGGTCACCGAGCACCCATTGCTCAAGCGGATCGACGACGATCTAGAGCTCGAGGTCCCGATCACCGTGCTCGAGGCCATCCGGGGCGGCACCATCACCGTGCCCACCCCCACCGGAGACATCCGGCTGACCCTGCCCGCCGGAGTGCGCAGCGGCACCCGGATGCGGGTGAGGGGCCGAGGCGTCCAGCGCAGGGGGGCCGCAGGCGATCTCTACGTGGTGATCCGCCCCACCGTGCCCGCCAGCACGGATCCAGAGGTGCTGACCGCGGCCGAGCGGATCGAGCTGGCCTACACCACGGATCCAAGGGCGGATCTAAAGCTGTAGCCGAGCCCCCACAGCCAGCTCCCAGGCCTCCGGGCAGGGGCGGCACGAGCTGCTCCGACCCCACCGACGGCTCCCCCCACGACCCCGAGCCCACAGCTCCAGCCTCCTCAGCCTGCCTCAGTCCAGGCTGAGGATCGAACCCCGTCCAGGGAGGACCACCCGGAGCAGAGGAGGGCTCCTCCTCAGCCTGCCTCAGTCCAGGCTGAGGATCGAACCCCTAGCGCGAGACCTGCAGCCGCATGATCGTCTTGCCACAGCCGATGGTGTCGCCCGACTGCAGCTTGCTCACCTGGATCCGGCGGCCGTTGTGGTAGGTGCCGTTGGTGCTGCCCAGATCGCGCAGGAAGATCATCTCCCGCCCAAAGACCTCGATCACTGCATGGTGTCGGCTGACCTCCACGTCGGTCAGGGGGACCTCGCCCTGGCGACGACCGACCTGGACGTTGCCCCGGGAGAAGCGAAACACCTTGCCCGCGTCCTGTCCCGCCACCACCTCCACCACCGCGTTGAGCCCCGGAGGCAGCCGCAGATCCTGGCTGATGACGTCAGCCCGGCCCCGGCTCTGGCTGGCCGCGCTGCGGACCTCGACCAGCTCCTCGTCGAGCAGCCAGGCGATCTCGAGCTGAGCGGGGGTCGCACGCGAGGCGGTGTCGAGCCTCTCCCGAGGATCCTCACCGACATACAAGATCATGCGTGACGATCCGATCGTGATCTCAGCACCGGGGCGGAGCATCGCCTCGCGGACCATCTTCCCGTCGACCATGGTGCCGTTGGTGCTGCCGAGATCCTGGAGCAGGAACCCCTCGACCTTGGGCAGGATCCGGCAGTGGGCCCCGCTGACCAGCGGATCATCGAGGATCAGATCCCCCCGCTTGCGCCCGATCACCAGCGGAGCGCCCCCCCGCAGGGGGACGTTGAGACCTCGCCGGACACCGCTGACGACCTGCAGGAAGGCCTGATCCGTCACGCGGTCTTTGCCTCTCGCTCGAGGTGTCCCCTCCAGAACTCGTGGTACCGGCCGCTCAGGGGCCTGCCGATCGCCGCCTCTAGATCCATGCCGATCGAGCCCAGCAGCTCTAGATCGATCCCGGTGAGCGGTGCATGACCCCCGGGAACCTCCTGGGCACCCCCCAGGCGCTCGAACAGATGCACCAGATCCTGGGTGCAGGCGTTGCCCGCCGCACCCGGCGCATAGGGACAGCCCCCCAGGCCCGAGATCGAGCCATCGAACTGGCGAGCCCCCAGCTGCCAGGCCGCATAGCTGTTGACCACCGCGGTGCCCCGCGTGTCGTGGAAGTGCAGCGCGATCCGCTCCAGCTCGATCCCTCCCTCGACCAGGGTCGAGAGCATCGCCCTGACCTTCTCGGGGTGGCCCATCCCGGTCGTGTCCCCGAGAGCGATCCGATCGGCGCCCGCCTCCAGCAGCTCGATGGCGATCGCAAGCACCCTGCCAGGATCGATCGCCCCCTCAAAGGGACAGCCAAACGCGGTGGAGATGTACGATCGGATCCCCAGGCCCTCCCCGTGGGCAGAGGCGATCACCTTCTTCAAGCCGGCGAGGGACTCCTTGATCGTGCGGTTGACGTTCTTGCGGTTGTGGGTCTCGGAGGCCGACAGGAACGTGGCCACATGGTGGATGTCGCACTCCAGCGCGCGCTCGAGCCCGATCATGTTCGGGACCAGCGCCCAGTAGCGCACGCCCTCGACCCTGGGCAGACGCCGGACCACCTCGGCGGCGTCGGCCAGCTGTGGGATCCACCGGGGCCGGACGAAGGAGGTGACCTCGATGTCACGGAACCCAGCCTGGACAAGGCGCTCTGCGATGGCGACCTTGAAGTCGGTCGGCAACACGACCGACTCGTTCTGCAGGCCATCCCGCAGGCAGACCTCGTAGAGTTGAATCGGAGAGGTCATCGTTTCTCCCTCCACTTGGACGCCCTCGATCCGAACCCTAACACAGCCCCCGGGCGCCGAGCTGGATCCGGCGGGGCGCCCCTACCCGTCGAGGTCGAAGCTCATCACCACATCGAGGGGGCAGCCCGGGGCGGTGTCCCGGATATGACCCCCGTTGAGGTCGCTGTCGGTGACCGACAGCACGCCATCGGCGAGCTGGATGGTCCAGATGTCGTTGCCCCCAGCCCGATCCCCAACCAGGCAAACAGCCTGATCGTTATCTCCGAACACACACTCGTCGGGGTTACACTTGCTGATCCCGTCGTACTCGACCTCGACCTCGACCTCAGCGAGGGCTGTGGTGCTGGTGGAGTCGGTGGTCTCGGGGAGACCGAGCAGCTCCTCGGGGACCAACCAGCGGATCGCCTCGGTCTCCCGGCAGTCGGCGCCGATCAAGACCAGCTCGACGTCGCAGCCACTCTCGCCGTCGTCTTTGATCTTGAGCCGGGCAGACTCATAGTCGAGGTACCAGTCGTCATAGACGAAGCCAGCGCACTCGAACGAGCCGAGCTCCCAGGTGCCAACCCAGGGGCAGAAAGAGAGCTCGGGGACAGCGGTGTCACCGGTTGGATCCCTGCCAAGGCCGCTGTTCGAGCATGCAGAGAGTGAGATCAACAGGAGCATGGGTCCCCCACCCCAGACATCGCAACTTGCTAGGTCGTGGGTCCATCGTCAACCAGGAACCGCTCGAGCTCGATCGTGCTAAGGCACGACACGACGCCGGAGACTCCATGATGCTGCTGCTCGGGATGCTGGCGTGCATCCCCTCCTCGATCGCCCACGCTCAGTCTGATCTCGACGTCACTGAGGAGATCGTGGTGTGGGGTGATCTGTTCGCCCGGTGGGACGACACGCGCTGGATGATCGCCACCGAGGTGGCGATGCCGTTCCGCCTCACCCTCTCGAAGGACGAGAACCTCGAGTTCCAGACCCAGCAGTTCCAGATCCGGGCGATCTTCGCCTGCTCCAAGGACTGGAGGCTGAACAAGCGCAAGTACGAGGTCGGCTGCGAGATCCAGGATTTTGGGATCAAGGCAGCGATCGCCGAGGATCGGATCGTGGCCGCCGACATCGAGCGGGCTCAAGCCGTCCTCGACGAGATCGACGCCAAGCTCCACGGAGCCTTGGTGCAGCTGCATGTGGCCGACGACGGCCGGGTCCTGGATCTCGATCTCGAAGGGCTGGCCAACAGCAACCGCCGCCAGTCCAGGGGCAACGAGACCCTGCGGCAGCTCATGAGCCGCCTCGTGGTCGGCTTCAACCTCAAACTGCAGCGCTACAACCAGCTCCACCAGGGCAAGTGGGTCGAGTACAACTCGACGCTGATGACCATGCCCCTGCCCCCTGGGGTCGCCGGAAACCTCGGATCCAACATGCTAGTGCACTACCTCAACCGGTTCCAGGGTCAGGTGATCGTGCAGAGCATCGGCAAGGGCATGACCACCGTGGGCCTCGACCGAGCCTACGGTCCCACCAACTACGAGACCGATCTCATCGGGGTGAGCCTCTTCGACCAAGCAGACGGCTTCATGACCGAGCGCGTCTGGGCGCTGGAGGGCAAGTCCACCGCCTCAGCGCAGTTCGACAACGCCGGGACCTACTTCCACGCTGGGAAGATCTACCTGATCGGGGATCAAGATCGACCCACCTGTGGCCACACCGAGGTCGTCAACGGGCGCAAGCAGCACCTCCCCAACCTCCCCGAGTGGGTGCCCATCGAGCGCTGAGCGTGGGCGCGCATGCTCCGTCCGTGCACGCTGCCGCCCCCCGGCGGTAGGATCGCAGGACCTCCGTTCACCTCCCCCGATCGGATCTCAGACAGAGATGTCTGCAGAGAACACCCACCACTCCAGATCCCACAAAACATACTGGACCGTCAGTCAGAAGTTGAGCTACCCTACCCGTAGGGTGGTGACCATGGACCTTGATCTCTTCTTTCAGACCGTGTGGGACGTGCTCCAGGTCGACGAAGAGGCCTGCCTCAACGTGATCTGCTCCACCGGAGGCTGGGCCCGGGAGGCCATGGTCAGCCTGGTCGAGGGAGATCTCTCGACCACCGATGCGCTGGCCTATGCCCGCACCCTCTGCGATCTCGGTCGCCTCGCTGAGGCACGCGAGGTGCTCTGGGCCGTGCTCAGGACCTCCTTCGGGCTCCTCAAGCCCCAGACCGCGCTGCTCGCCTGATCCAGGGCGCCGCGGGCGACACGGCCTCGTGGGCCTCCCCCCCCGGGCGGAGCCGACGCGCTCCCCCCGCTTAGAGACACGACCCGGATGGATGGCTCCCCACCGCCGGGTCGGGCCCCTAGTCGCAGTCGACGACCCCGCTGGGGCCACTCAGCTCCTCGGGGACATCCTCGGGGGACTCGTCGTCACCGGGTTGGAGGTAGCCGATGTTGATCAGGTACTCCCGCTCCTCGTCGCTGAGGCTGGCTGAGGCGTTGGTGATGTAGCGCCCCGAGAACGTGAGCGGGCACCCCTCCCCCGGCACGATGCCCCCCAGCGGCCGCCAGGGCCCCAGCACCTCACCACCGACGTGGATCTTGACGCTCGCATCACCTGGGATCACCGCGAAGGTGTCTCCGGGCTCGACGTCGAGGTTCTGGTTTCGCCGAACGTTCTTCGAGAAGATGGTCCCGTCGACCACCTCGAGGCTCCCCTGGACGTTCGCGGTCCAGGTCTCCCCCAGCTCACCCATCAGCCGCTCGAACATCTCCTCGCCGTGCTCGCGGTTGTCCCGGTAGATGTTGATCGCACAGCTCGGATCGGACTCGAGGTTGCACAGCCCGCGCATCTTGTGGGTCACGTCGATGTGCAGATCGTAGGGCCACTCGTGCCAGCGCAGCACCAGGCTGTCGAAGCGTGAGGTGTCCGCGAGCCTCGCGGACACCTTCACCCCGCCGGAGGGCTCACCAGGGGACTCGTCCGACGAGCCTCCGAGGAGCGCCGGCGAGCGATCGAGGCCATCGGAGGCCCCGAACGACAGCCCAGCCAGCGCCGCCATGGTGGGGGCGATGTCCTCGGTGCCGGCGCGGGTGCCGATCACCTGGGGCTGCAGCCCAGCACCGTGCAGGATCCAGGGCACGTGCAACTGCTCGGGCCACAGGGTGTGGGCGTGGCCCCAGCTGCCGCGCTCACCGAACTCCTCACCATGATCCGCGGTGACCGCGATCACCACCTCACGACCCGAGCCCCACCACCGCTCGATCAGCTGGCGGAAGGCGTCGTCGACGAACGCGATCTCCTCGTCGTACTGGGCGATCTGATGCTCCAGCTGCACCGCGGAGATCATCTTCTTCTTATAAGCCCAGTAGTTCTGGTAGACCTCATCGTCCCACACCGGCGCTCGGTCGAAGCGCTCGTTCCATGGTGGGGGGGCGTCGTAGTTGTAGTGCACATCGTAGACATGGAGGAACAGGAACATCGGCGTCCCCGCCGGCTGCTCCTGGGCCCAGTGCAGTGCATGGTTGAACACGTGATCGGCGTCGACTGTGGACAGGTTGTTCTGCTTCTTGTCGCGGATCCCGAAGTCCTCGAAGCGATCGAAGCTCCGCCCGAAGCCGAACTTGCTCGACACGAACAACGTAGCCACCCCACCGAAGGTGGCGTACCCGCCGTCGCGGAAGGTCGACTGCAGCAGCGGGACGTCGGCTGGGATCTTGAGGTGATCCTCGATCACCCCGTGGGTGATCGGCAGCTGACCCGACA
>DRPG01000756.1 GCA_011376105.1 Deltaproteobacteria bacterium | reverse complement strand
GGGCGACCCCGGCGCGATCAGCGACGTCGCGGTGCCGCTGGTGTTCCGGGTCGAGCAGCCCCCCCGGGTCCGGGGCCGCAGGAGACGCTGAGGCCTCATCAGCGCTCGACCAGAGACCAGGTCATCCCCTAGCCGGAGGGGGAGGGGGGGAGGGGGGGAGCAGGCGACGAGGGCCACGCCGTGCCGGCCTGCACCGACGAGATCACATGCGGGGGGCAGCCCGCCTAGCGGGCGCCGCTCGACTCCAGGCTGAACACCACCCAGCTAGGCTGGTTGATCGACGGGCCTGATCGAGCCCACCGCGCGGATCCTGGCCCGGGGAGCGGCGACGCTGCAGCCAGACGTCCACTTGCGGGCGCACCAGCCCAGAAGAGCAAGCCACCCGGCGCAGCGCCGCCACCTGCCCTCCTCGGCTGTTCCCTGGCTCGGGTTGAGCGGGCCGGGATCGGGGCTGACCCTCGATGGATCCGGGCTCGTGGCCTCGATCGTGCAGCGGCTATGGATCGTAGGCCAGCGACGGAGACAGCCAGCGCTCTACCTCGGCGATGGGCACCTCCTTGCGCGCTGCATAGTCCTCGATCTGATCCCGCCCCAGCGGGGCGACCCCGAAGTACCGGGACCCGGGGTGGGAGAGGTACAGCCCGCTGACGGACGCAGCCGGCCACATCGCGCAGGCCTCGGTCAGCTGGATGCCCGTCCGTTCCTCGATCTGGAGCAGGCGCCACAGGGTGCGTTTCTCGCTGTGATCGGGCTGTGCGGGGTAGCCCGGGGCCGGACGGATCCCCTCGTAGCGCTCCTTGATCAGCTCGGGCAGCGACAGCGACTCCCCCGGCGCGTAGCCCCACAGCTCAGAGCGGACCCTGGCGTGGAGCACCTCGGCAAAGGCCTCCGCCAGGCGATCGGCCAGGGCCTTCAGCAGGATCGCGGAGTAGTCGTCGTGCTCGGCCTCGAGCAGGGCGAGATGATCGTCGATCCCCAGCCCGGTGGTCACGGCAAAGGCCCCGATCCAGTCGTCTCCTTCCCCCTTTGGTGCGACAAAGTCCGCCAGGGCCAGGTTGTGCTCGAGGTGGGCGGCCTGCTGCCTCAGGGTGTGCAGCGTCTCGATCGGCGCCTGCCGGAGCGGGTCGCCGTAGATCTCGATGTCGTCCCCCACCGCGTTGGCTGGGAACAGGCCCACCACCCCCCGGGCTCGCAGCCAGTCCTCCGCCACGATCCGCTCGAGCATCGCCTCGGCGTCCTGCAGCAGCCCGCGGGCTTGCTCCCCGAGCCGTGCGTCGTCGAGGATCCGGGGCCAGGTGCCCCGTAGCTCCCAGGTGTGGAAGAAGGGGGTCCAGTCGATGGTCCCGATCAGGGCCTCGATCGGCTGCTCCACCTCGTGGACACCTGGGTGCAGCGGCGCCCGGGGGGCGGGCGCCAGCTGCGGCCGGTGGGCCCGGGCCTCCTCCAGGGAGCGCAGCCTCCGGGCGCGACCCGCGTCAGCCCGGCGCGCCCGGATCTGAGCGTAGGTCTTGCGGATCTTGGCCACCGCTGCATCGTGCTGCTCAGCGCTCAGCAGGGACCCGGCGACCCCCACCGCCCGGGAGGCGTCCAGCACATGGACCACCGGCGCGCTGTAGCAGGGCTCGATCTTCAGCGCGGTGTGGACCCGGCTGGTGGTCGCGCCCCCGATCAGCAGCGGGGTGGTCATCTCCTGGCGCTCCATCTCCAGCGCGACGTGGCGCATCTCCTCGAGGGAGGGTGTGATCAGGCCCGACAGCCCGATCAGATCGGCATGGTTGGCCCGGGCGGCCTCCAGGATCCGCTGGGTGGGCACCATCACCCCCAGATCCACCACCTCGTAGTTGTTGCACTGGAGCACCACGCCCACGATGTTCTTGCCGATGTCGTGCACGTCGCCCTTGACCGTGGCCATCACGATGCAGCCCTTGGCCTCTGACACCCCCGAGGCGGCCTTCTCAGCCTCGAGGTGGGGGGTGAGCCAGGCGACCGATCGCTTCATCACCCGGGCCGACTTGACCACCTGGGGCAGGAACATCTTGCCCGCCCCGAACAGATCTCCGACGACGTTCATCCCGTCCATCAGGGGGCCCTCGATCACCAGGATCGGCCGCCCCAGCTCCGCGAGGGCGGCCTCGGTGTCGGCCTCGATGAAGTCGGTGTTCCCGTGGACCAGGGCGTGCTGCAGCCGCTCGGCGACGGAGCCCTCGCGCCAGGCCAGATCGGTGCGTGCGGCCCGGGCGTGGCCCTTGGCAGACTCCGCGACCTGCAGCAGCCGATCGGTGGCGTCGGGACGCCGGGCCAGCACCGCGTCCTCGACCCGCTCCCGGAGCGTGGGCTCGATCTGCTCATAGATGGGCAGCGCGCCGGCGTTGACGATCCCCATGTCCATCCCGGCGCGGATCGCGTGGTACAGGAACACTGAGTGGATCGCCTCCCGC
>DRPG01000755.1 GCA_011376105.1 Deltaproteobacteria bacterium | reverse complement strand
GCGTTGTGGGCGCCCCCCCGCCCCGCTGGGACGAGGCGGTCGCGGCCCGGCTCGTGGATCATCACGGCCGCCTGGCCACCCTGGCCTCGATGATGGCGGGGTGTTCGATCACCCTGGAGGCCTCGCGTGGTGCGGGGGGCATCCGGGGGACCACCCTGCTGCTGCCCGAGGCCATCGACCGAGGGCCCGACGCGGAGGTCAACCGCGCGTTGTACGTGGTCCGGGTGTGTCTCGACGCCACGATGGTTCGGCTCCGCCCGCGTCGCGTCGGCGCCGACGCGACGCGGGCGACGGCGGCGGCTGCCCGAGCGCTCCTGGAAGACGAGCTGCCGCGCTTCGCGGCGATCAGCCAGGAGCTGAGCGAATGGATCGATCCACCTGATCCCGAGACCGGGGCTTGCCTGCTGTGGGGGCGGCTGCTCGAGATCCCGCAGCTCGACGAGGTGCACGCCGCAGCGTCTGCTCCCAGCGACGTGCAGACTGAGATCGCGACGCTCGGTGTCGAGGACGTGACGCTCGAGCCACTCCGCCCCGAGGACGAGCGAGAGCTGCCGCTGCACAGCTTCGAGAAGGTCGAGCTGCTGGAGCGCTTCAACGGGAACCTCCGTCAGCTCGACGGCGATGACGATCTCCAAGCACACCTCGAAGCCCTCGATGAGGTAGACCTCGGGCACCTCGTGCGCGGTGGACCCGACACGGCAGCGGTCCTGAGCGCCGAGATCGGGATCGAGGCCCGGATCCCCGATGTCTCGAAGGCTGTCGGCGACGAGCCCCACGTCGCGTACCCCGAGTGGGACTGCCACAGCGGCCGGTACCGTCCCCGGTGGTGTGCGGTGTATCCCACCTCCATGGGGGCGCCGGTGCGCACCGGCGCCTCCGAGGCTGCCCTGCGCCGGCGCCGGCACCTCGTAGAGCGCCTCCATCACGCCCTGCTCACGCACCGCAGCGAGCGCCGCACGGTCACCCGCCAGATCGACGGGACGATCGACATCGACGCCGTCGTCGACGCACTCGGAGAGCTCCGGGCTGGCCGGCAGCCCAGCGATCAGCTGTACATGCGCCGCCGACAGATCACCCGCGACGTGGCCACGACCGTGCTGCTCGACATCTCGTTGTCCAGCGACGCCTGGATCGCAGGCACCCGGGTGCTCGACATCGCCCGCGATGCCGTGCTGGTGTTGGGGGAAGTGGCGGAGCGCCTACACGATCCCCTGCAGGTGCTGGCGTTTGCCTCCCACACCCGCAACCGCATCCGGGTGTTTGTGGTGCGGGACTGGGACGAACCCTGGACCCGAGCGAAGGCACGCCTCGATCACCTGACTCCCCAGGGCTACACCCGCCTCGGGCCGGCTGTCCGCCACGCGGCCGCGCTGCTCGACAGGCATCGTGCCCGCCGGAAGCTGCTGTTGGTGATCACCGACGGCAAGCCGACCGACTTCGACCGGTACGAGGGGCGCTACGGCACCCGTGACGTGAAGCGGGCCCTCGACGAGGCCACCGATCTCGGCATCGCCGTGCACGCGTTGGCGATCGATGAGGTCGCCCGGCACGCGCTCCCGACCATGCTGGGGCCAGGACGGTGGACCGTGTTGTCGAACCCCGAGCGCCTACCCGAGGCCCTCGGCCACGTCTACGACCGGCTCACAGCGTGATCCCGACCAACGCGGCGAGCCCACGTGCGTCTCGTCGCCCTGCCCACCCTGCCGGTGTGTAGTCAGAGATCCGCACCGGAGGCGGCCCCTGGAGCGCCCAGGGCGATCTACTAGTCCCATCGCAAAACCCTGCGGATCCTCTGTGGGAACAGATCGACGACCCGGGGATCGTCGACAACCTCCTCTTCCACGGCCTCTTCCACGGGCTCAAGCTCTGGAGTAAGGGGGCGCGGAGCCGCCGCTCGAGGCGTGCGCTCCCCGGAAGGATCGGCCCTCGGTTTCTGGGACCGACGGAAGAACCAGGAAGGTGGGCTCATGTCCATCTCCGGTTGGGGATCTGCTCGGTGAGCTCCCAGATCCACTGTTGGAAGCGGGGCTGCCAGCCGCCCACGTGGACGCGTTTCACCTTGGGCTGCCGATCTAGGCTCTTGAGATCTTCTGGCTTGCAAGCTGTTTTTCGTTTAGACTCTGCCCGCTCCCACCGATCGCTGGAGTAGGCATAGGCGGCGTTACCCACAGCACCGAACTCCACGAACCAGGTGTCGGCGATCTGCATCGCGAGGGACTGCGCGGACGTGTACGTCTCCACGTCGCGGATCACGTCCACGTAGGAGCGCCAGAAGGCCTCTCGATCCGGATCGGCGTTCCACTCCGTGAAGAAACGCTCCAGATCGTGCTGGGTCTTCCACCACCGGAGCGCCTTCGCGGCGTCGGGGCCGAGGGCCTGCCAGGCGGGATGACCCGGCGCCTTGGGCATGCAGCGCTCGATCAGCTCGACCAGGGAAGCGAGCGGCTCCGGAGCGCGCACGTCTGCCGGGGAGAGCCCGGCCTTGACCGCGGGCTCGAGGAGCAGGCGCCCCACCAAGCCCACCATCCGGCGCTCATTCTGGCGCTCGAGCTCGGTGCGCAGGGCCGAGAAGGGCTGCTCCCGCAGCCAACGGTTATCGTGGGTCGTCAGCAGGTGGCGCCAGGTCTGGGACTCCAGCGGTGAGCCAGCCTTGAGGCCCAGCTTCCAGACCTGATCGATCTGGATCTTGTCTGAGAGGATCCGCTCCGCCACGTCCTGGGGCAGGCGATCAAGGTGATGGGGGCCGCTCCTGGGGATCAGATCTTTCAGCTTGCTTCGCTGTCGCTCGCTCCAGCCCGCCCACTGCTCCGAGAGGCGCCGAGCCAGCTGGGCATCATCGAAGGCATAGGCGATCAGCCACAGCCAGGCACGGGGGTGCAGGGCGAGGCGACGCCGCACGATCGCGCTCCGGATCTGCTGCAGCTCATGGGCCCACTCCTGCTGCTGGTACATCCAGGCGAGGGTCGCGCCGAGGTGAGCGTGGATGCGGAGGGGCAGGCGGATCCGACCGCTGCCCTCGGTTGCGGCGAACAACTGCTTGGCGCGGGCCTCCATGTCTGCTTCAGTGGGAGGGGCGTGGTCTTCGTCCAGCAGGTCGCGCCTGCGCAGATCCGCCCGCAGCTTGCGGACGGCGTTGGCCAGCCGGACAGGCCTGAGGGAGGCCACGGTCGGTGGGGGCTGCCACACGGCGCTCACAGCACGCCCCCCTCGACGGGAGCCTGCGCGCTCTGGGGTGCACCCTCACAGACCGAGCCCCCAGAGGTTCCGCACTCCTTTAGGATCTTCTGGCATCCATGGTACCGCTCCTCATCCTCCCTGCAGGCATCGACCACAAGGCCAAGCTGATCCTTGAGGTTGCGGAGATCTTCGGACTCTGTCCTGGTTGTGGAATCCGCTGCCTCAGCGGCGTCGTCGACGGTCTTGCTGAGCTCGACCACATCGAGCAACAGGCCGGTCATGTCGTCGCCGGTGACGTCGAGGCTGAAGGTCACGTTGCGATAGTCGGGATCGCTTTGGCTGTGGGCGCCGCAGTCGATCCCACCGAATTCCTTGATGCAGTGCTCTCGATCTCCGGCTCCGATGGGGCGAAGGCGTGCGCGCATGTAATCCTGGACTTCGCTCCATCGCCCGGCACAGACAGCACCGCCCCCGCCGTCGGTGTCCCCCAGGGCGAGCAGCAGACGATCCACCACCGCCAGGGCGCGTTGGCCGCTCAGGGCCTGGTTGTCGACGTTGCCGCTGGCGCCCCGATCGAGATCGGCGCGCCCGGTGACCAGGATCCGCCGCACGCCGCTGGGTTCGTTGGGCGAAGGCGCGCTCTCTGTGTCGCCCTTGGTCTCGTAGCTCCACAGCGCACACGAGTAGCTCCGGGCAAACGCATCGAGGAAGCGCCTACCTCTGTCGGTGATCTCTGCGCTCCCTGGCTCGAAGCTCAGCAGATCGGAGTCCAGCACCAGCTGGGCGGTGACGGCGTCGACGGTGACGTCTTTGCGATCGTGCAGGCCCTCCTGGAGAGCGTCGGCGAGCCTGGCCCGGGTCCCGAGGATGATCTGGACGCTCTCGAGCAGCTCCTGGATCCGCTGCTGTTGTTCGTCGATCTGCCTCTTGGCTTCGGCCCGTTGCTGGTTGCCCACCGCCATCAACAACAACATCACCAGCATGAACACGATCATCAGGCCGGTGGCCAGATCGCTGTAGCTGATCCAGAAGCTGGCGTCGTGACGCTGGGCCATCACGGGGCTCCGATCTCAGCGACAATGTCGTCAAGCTCCTCGAGGGTCTGCTGCAGCGCTCCCACCGCCCAACCGAGGGCTGCGATCGCTGAGGAGAGCTCCTTCTCGAAGCCCTGCAGGGTCGCGGTCACCTGCTGGTTCACCCCCTCGGAGTACTGGCGCATGCCCCGGGTCAGCTCGCCGGTGGTGCGCTCCATCTCTCCGCGGACCTCGCCCCACTGCTCGCGCGCGGCCCGCTCGGAGGCCTCCAGCTCCCGGGTGCGGGACAGCAGCTGGCTCGACAGGCCCTCGACCGAGGAGCTGGCGCTGTCGATCTGCACCAGCGTGCTCTCGAGCGCGGCGGCGGCCTGGGTGAGCTGGACGGTGGTGGGCTCGAAGACCTCGTGCGCCTCCCTGATGCTCGACAGGAGCTCGTCGACCTGGCTGCGCTCGGCTGCGAGATCGCTGGTGAGCCCGCGCTGCTCGTCGATGGCCCCCCTCCAGGCCTCGACTTGCCCCTGCAGGGCCTCCTTCACCTGATCGTGCCACTGGATCAGGCCCGAGACCGCCGCAGACAGGCTGTCGAACCGTTCCTGGATGGCTCCGTAGGTCTCCAGGAGGGCCCGCTGGTGCTCTGCCCACCCGTGGGACTGCGCCTCCAGGCCCTGGAGCACGTCGCTGGCCATGTGGCGCTGAGCATCGAGCACGCTGCCGTGCTGCGCCAGGGTCTCCCCGATCGCGACGGAGGCTCTCTGCATGGTCTCCACCGTCTGGTTGAGATGGGTCGCCGTCTGGTGGAACTGCCCCATCGAGGAGCCGACCTGCTCCGCGGCCGCCTGCAGCTGCTCGACGACCTGCAGCTGGTGGTGGCTCGAGGCCTCGAAGCGCTCGAGCAACCCGGACATGGACGCTTGGTAGCCCTGGTTGGCCTCGACCATGTTCGCGATGGAGCCACCGAGCTCCTGGAACTGATCGCCGAGGCTCCCGTTGAGCTGATCGAGGAAGTGATCCACCAGCTGGCCCATGCCCTCGGCCTGGGCGGTCGCTACCCGATCGCTCATGCCCTGCACGACCTGCATCAGTCCAGGGCGATCGGATCTGCCAAAGATGGCCTGCTCGAAGGCGGTGGTGATGTCGTCGCTCAGGGTCCGCAGCTCGGTGAGCTGTCGCTCCTGGAGGCCCATCAGCTCGACGAGGTGGGCGCTCGAGGCCTGGGCGTGCTCGCCGAGGGAGAGGATGGCCTCGACCGGATTGGCCCGCCGGACCTTGTTGTCGATGAAGGCCACCAGCCTCTGTCGGGCGTGCTCGAGACGGCCGTCTGCGCCGGTCAGGCGCCAGGTCGAGAACATCGACAGGATCAGGCCTGCGATGCTGGTCCCGAAGGAGAGGTACAGGGAGGTGATCAGCGGCTGGATCGACTCTTCGAGGTTCACGACATCGACCTGACTCAAGCCCAAGGTGATCCCGATGAAGGTGCCGAGGATCCCGATGGCGGTGAGCAGCCCGGGTAAGGCCCTGATCCGAGGAGCGATGGGATCAAGGGCTTCGCTGGTGAAGAACTCGCCTGCCTGGGCCAGGTTTCTCTGGGTGCCGTCGTGCCAGCGCACACACTGTTCACAGAACTCGCGCCAGGGGCCCCGCAGGTTGGGATCGAGCACAGAGAGCAGGGACGCATCGCTGATCCAGTCCTGCCCGGTGCGCGTCACGGTCTCTTCGAGGCTTGCTCGGGCGGACTCGATCGCGTGTGTTCGGGAGCTTGCCTGTCTGAGGGTAGCCAGGATGGCAAGGAAAGCCCCGGCCATGAGGGTGATGATGATGGCACCACAGCCGAAGAGCAGCTGGGCGTGAAACGTTCTGACGAAGACTTCAAACATCAGGTTCCTGCAAGACTTGTTCGAGATCCCGGGTGAGCTTGAGGTCCTCTGTGGGCATGAGCACGTCGTGCATCAGGGCCACCTTGCGCTCTAGCAGCCGATCGAGGTGCTGCTCCACGGTCTGGGTGCGTCGGTGGTGCACGATCGGCAGGTACACATGTACCGGGCGGGTCTGGCCGATGCGGTAGGCGCGATCGGTGGCCTGGGCCTCATGGGCCGGGTTCCAGTGCCGGGTGAAGTGCACCACGTGGTTGGCGCCGGTGATGTTCAGCCCCACACCGGCGGCCTTGGGGCCCAGCACCATCACCTCGAAGCCCAAAGCCTCGTTGAAGCGCTCGATCTTTGCCAGGCGGAGCCCAGCCTCGACGCGACCGTTGATCCGCTCCACCGCCTTGCCGAACCGGGCCTCCACCTGGTGCACGAGGTCGTCCTGCAGGGCATACCACTCGGCGAAGACGATGGCTTTCTCGCCCTTGCTCTCGATCTCGGCCAGCAGCTCGAGGAGCCACTGCATCTTGGGGTGGAGCACCAAGGAGGGCTCGTCGGACAGGGCCCTGGGGTGGGCCGTCACCTGCAGCAGGCGCTGCACCGTCCCCAGGGCGGAGCCCCCGGTCTCCCGGTGCTCCTGCAGGATCCGGTCGTACAGCTCGGCCTGCAGGGGCGTGGCCTCGAGGCGGATCCGGTGGATGTGTTTGGGCGGCAGGCTGTCCGCCACCTCGTCTTCCTTGCGACGGCGCAGGATCCGGGGCTCGATCTGCTCGCGGAGCCCGGCGAGGGTGGCCTGGCGGGTCCCGGGGGCCTCCCTCCTGCGGCTGTTGTAGGTCTCTCTGAACGACTTGAGATCCCCGAGGAAGCCGGGACTGAGCCAGTCGAACTGGGTCCACAGGTCTTCCAGGGAGTTCTGCAGCGGGGTGCCGGACAGGGCGATGCGGCGCTCGGTGTCCATCGCCATCACCGCGTGGGTCAGCTGGGCCGTGGGGTTGCGGATCCGGTGGCTCTCGTCGCACACCATCAGCCGCCATCGGATCCGACCCAGCTCGAGCTGCCGGTTGCGCAGGGTCTCATAGGAGCACATCACCCACACATGGCCTGTGGGCTTGCCCTGGCGCCCCACCAGGCGGGCCCGATCGGTGAAGCGCCCGGGGAAGAAGCGATCGGCCTCTCGCTCCCAGTTCTGCAGCAGGCTCGCGGGGGCAACCAGCAGACAGGGAGACAGCTTGTCCCGATCCTGGAGGGTGCTCATCAGGGACAGGACCTGGAGCGTCTTACCGAGCCCCATGTCGTCGGCGAGCATGCCGTGATCCGAGGCCCCGGGCACCACCGCGGCATGCCCCGCGAGCCACCGCCACCCGGTGTGCTGGTGAGGCAGCAGATCGAAGGCTTGCGCCAGGCACGGGGGGCGCTCCCCGATCTCCACCAGGAGGCCCTCGCCGGCATCATCGGGCATGAACGCGGCCTCTTCGAGGTTCTCCTGGATCACCAGGGTCTTGCGTTCCGCACGACGCTCAGTGGCTCCGGCCAGCTCCCGGGCCGTGGCCTCGCTCGGGACCCGGATCCACTGTTCCTTAAACCGGATATATTGCCGGTTGCCCCGGCTCGCAGCCTGCAACAGCCCGGCGAGCGTGGCCTCCTCCTCCGGGGTCAGGGCGAGCTCCAGGAGCTCGCCGTCCTGCTTACCGCTGAGCAGTCCCTCCTCGGACTGAGCCGAGATCGCCGATCGGTTCACCCGGAACACGACCGGAGCGAATCCGACTACACGATCGCTGTACTCCGACAGATCGAACAGCTCGGGATCGAGCACAGACTCGGGGGCATCGATCAGGTAGGGCTCAGACTTGGCGCGCTGCCAGCGGAGGTTCAGGATCTTCTTGGCCCCCTCCCGGGCCACGTCGGACAAGACCACCGTCCGGCGACGGGGTGTGCCGTCTTCATCGCGCCAACGGAGCTGTGGATCGTCGCGTACCACCCGCCCGCCGAGCTTCTCCAGCGCATCGGTCAGATCCTCCTCTACCTCTGCGGCGGTCACACGCAGATCGACGCCTCCATCGTCGGTGGAGTCCAGGTAGGGGCGCAGCTTCTCGACCACGACGGCGTCGGTGGCGCTCAGGTAGGGATCGAGCTCCACATCGTGCGCCGCGAGCTGTCGCCGTAACCTGCCCCACCACAGCTTGCGTCGGCGGGTGGCCTGGGCCGGGGGCTCGCCGGGTTGGGCCTCGGGGGCCCCCTGCTCGGCGGTGTCCAGCGCAGCGCGCAGGGTGGCCGGGATCAGGTAGGACTCCCCGTCGGGAGCGCTCCACACGGCGCCTTCCCGGTGGAGCTCGCCCTCGGCGCTGAGCGCGACTCCGAGCTGGAAGCCCCCGCTGGAGGACGAGGCCAGGTTGCCGCTGCTCTCGAGGCGGATCCTGGGGGCCTGGATCGGGGGCAGCTCCACCTCGCGGCCAAGCTGGATGATCTCGTCCAAGAGCTCCTCGCCCACCGGGTAGGGGCAAACACCCCCAGGATCGGCCGCTAGGGCTGCAACCCAATCCGGTAGCCCTGGCTCGTCTTGATCCAGTAGCCCTTCAGCGGTGAGCTCGGATCGGATCCGCTGGATCCGCGCTGCGGTGCGGCTCGCCTCCTCGAGGCGCGCGGCGACGCTCGCCTGATCCTCTGCGAGATCCTGCCAGATCCGGGCCTGCTCTTCTGCTTCGGTGCGGCGTGACGCTTCGTGTTCGGCCCTGGCTTGGGCGGACTCGGCTTCGGCCTTCAGGCGCTCCAGATCTTGCTGGGCGGTGTTGTGCTGCTCTTCGAGGTGAGACAGCTGCTGCAGCTTATCCTGCCACAGCTTGCGCGGATCCGGGGGCTTTCGGAACCTGCGGTCCTCGATGGTGTGGCCGAGGACGTCGCTTGCATACCAGAGAGCGAGGGCGTGGGCCTTGCGCAGCTGGCTTAGGGCCTCCCGGGGCGAGCCCCCGAGCTCGTGGGCGGCTCGATTTCCAGCCTGACGCAGCTCGTGGAGTCGGGCGAGGTTGTCTCGATCCACAACCCCCCGCTCCTGCAGCTCCCGAAGCAGATCGTGGAAGTTGGGGTGCTCCCACTGCGGGATCGGACCGTGCAGCGCTCTGGTGAGCTGCTCTGCGAACTGGCGTAGCCTGTACAGGCAGGTGTTGGGATCGACATGCAGGTAGCCCTCAGCGCTCTGGGCGAGCTCCCGCAGAGGGTCTCCCCTCTCGAGGAAGCCGAAGCTCGACGACCCGGCCCCGGGCAGGGTCGGCATCCAGTGCCCCTGATGGAAGGCCGCGCCCGTCATCCGAGGTACCTCGCGTCGCGGTGCCACCTCAGCGCATCTGTGCTAGGTCGCTGGCCTGGATCGGGGGGCAGGTGGAGCTGCTGGCCATGCAGCGCGTAGTAGGTCCGGCCGTTGGCGTAGTCGTTGTGCAGCCGCTGGCTCACCACGAACCGGTGGTCTGGATCCACCGTGACGTAGCCGAGATCGAACAGCTTGTGCACGTCGCTGCGGAGCAGCAGCCCGTTGCTCACCTGGTGGTTGCCCCCCTCGGCGTAGGGCCGGATGTGGGCCGCCTCGAGGACCGGCAGGGAGTGCTCGGTGGTCACCGCACACTGTCGACCGTAGGCGTCGAGCACCGCCACCCGGAAGCCGGCCTGCCCCAGCCGAGGCCGGATCGGGATCGCGGGTCCGTACCGCGGGGGCTGGCCCTCAGCGGCCAGGGCGGGGCGCAGGGCCATCGTGGCCTCCAGCACCCGACGCCACAGCGTCGCCCCCTCGCCATGGCTCAGATCGTAGCCCTTGCCTGAGACGATCTGCGGTCGCCAGTCCGACGGCAACGGCACCCAGGCCTCCTCCGGCAAGAACACTGGACCCGCCAGCAGCCGACAGCCGATCACCGTAGGCCCCCCGATCGCGTTGCGTCGACGGATCTCGCCGAGCCGGGCCTGCATGGCGTCGAAGCTCGGTGCCCCGTTCGCGGGTCCGAAGGTCTGCCACGCGAGCCAGCCCGGCAGCTCGGTGTAGCGCTGGAAGATCCCGAACCCCCCGACCTTGTTGCGCGGCGCCTTGAGCCGGAACAGCAGCGGCTCACCCTCGGCCAGGGCCGAGAACGGCCGCGCCGATGGGGTCCAGAAGTTGACCTCTTCGTCGTCGCGCTGAGCGAGGAAGTCGAACCAGTCTGGATCGGTGTTGGCGAGGTAGCCGCGCATGCCTACTCGGGCCCCCTTGGCCCCCTTGGCCCCCTTGGCCCCCTCGGCCCCCTTGGCCTCCTCAGGCGGCCTGACAACGTGGCCCGCTCTTTGTGGGCGCCGGGGATATCCCGCTGGGCGGTGGCCAGGCCCGCGCCCTGGGCGAGGCCACGGGTGGACAAGATCATCCGCAGCCGATCGATGGTGGGTTGGGGGTCACTGAGCATGGGCTCCTCGGTCTGGCCCTCAGCTGACGGATGTGGCCGGGGGGATCGGACACCAGAGCTCAAGATTGCCACGAGAGCTCTAGGAGCGTGGGGGCTCCTTCCGGGGGATAGTGCGCAGATCTAGGTACAAGCGCAGACTCTTGAGCAGGTAACGCTCAGGTCCCGGGGACGATCAGGTCTTGCCATGGAGGGGCATCGACGGGGGTCCAGCCCCTCCACCTACGGCCAGACACCGCGAACGTGGACCGCGCCCTGCGTTGGGGAGCTGTGCCCGGAGGATGGCACCGCGTCGCGCACACGATCCAGCCACGGTGGCCGAGCCATCTTCGGCGATCGTTGGAAGAGGCTTTGTTGGGAGCGAACCACCTTGCTGGGGGCGACCTGAGCGGGTTGGCCCCCAGCGGCCCCCGGCCCAGCCGCTGCGTCACAGCAGCCCGGGATGCTTGATTGAACCCGACAGGGGCACCAGGACTCGAACCCGGGACCTGCGGATTTGGAATCCGCTGCTCTACCAGCTGAGCTATACCCCTACACACACGGACGGTAACGCGCTGCGCTCAGATCGCGCACATCTTTTGCCCCGATCTGCGTCCACACGGGATCGTTGTGTTCCCAGCGCCTGGATCGACACGAGCCCCACGATCGTCCGTTGGATCGTGGGGCTGTCAGGACAGCAGGCTACTTCGCGACCAGCATCTCCTGGGGCTGGGCCACCGCGACGGGCGCCTCGACGCCGAGGTAGCGGCAGACCAGCGCCACCAGCTCGCGCTCGAACACCGGATCCTCCAGGCGCTCGGGGGACTCGAGGATCGCGCCGTGGATCGCGGACTCCACCGTGGTGACCAGCAGGAAGGTCGCGGTGTCGAGATCGGTGACCGCGAGCTGATCCCGGAACTGCTCGAGGTACTGCCGCACCAGGGGGCGGGCCACGCCGTGCAGCTCATGGATCGACGACAGCCCATGCGCCAGGACCGAGGCGGTCAGGTGAACGTGCAGCTCGGGATCGGAGCGGTGCGAGGCCAGCGTCGCGTCCACAAAGCACGCGATCGCCTCCTGGATCGGCAGATCCTGGACCTTCTCCAGGGCCTCGGAGAGCAGCTGCAGCTGGGCCTCTCCATGCTCCCGGGCCAGGGTCAGGACCAGGGACTCCTTGTTGGGGAAGTACTGGTAGAGGCTGCCCACGCTGACCCCAGCGACATCCGCGACCCGGTTGGTGCTGGCCGCCGACCAGCCTTCCTCGACGAGGACCTTCGCCGTTGCGTCCAACAGCGCGCGGACCATCCGCTTTGATCGCGCCTGACGGGGCTGCTTGCGGGGCTTGGTGGCAAACTGGACGGACATACCTTCTCCGGGGCGGTGATTCTGATCCAGGCATCGGCGGCAAACGCGAGCGCCTTGAGACGAAAGTCTCACCCGCTGAGTCGGTCAGGCTATTTAATGAGTAACTAACTTCACTTTGGGGCAAAAATTTTCTTTGGCTGGTGACCCT
>DRPG01000754.1 GCA_011376105.1 Deltaproteobacteria bacterium | reverse complement strand
GAGCGGGCCGATCCCGCCCCCGCCCCCGCCTCCAGCCACGAGGGGCGCCGATCGGGGGTGGAGCAGACGGGGGAGAACGAGTTCTCGCTGAGCCGGGCCACGCTCGACAAGACGATCGGCAGCCTCAACGGGCTCTCCCGGATGGGCAGCGTGATCCCCTATATGGAGGACGGAGCGTTCAGCGGGTTCAAGCTGTCCATGGTCCGGCGCTCGGGGATCGCGGGGAAGCTGGGGCTGCAGAGCGGAGACATCCTGACCACGGTGAATGGCTCGGAGCTCGACTCCCCCGAGGCCGCGACCGAGGCGTTCTCGAGCATCAAGGGTGCGGATCGCTTCTGCTTCGGGATCACCCGGGGGGGCAGCCCCACGGAGCTCTGCTACGAGGTGGAGTAGCTCTTGTCCGCTCGTGCTCCGGGCCCCTGGAGGGTCACCCAGGATCTTCGCCCCAGGGTGTCAGCGGAGGGCTCCCGCTGCGTTGGGTGTGCGTCCATGGAGGCGTGTCATGTCGTGGTGTCTTGGGGCCCGGGCTGTGGGCCGGGGGGGGCGTCGTGTCAGCGCCCCTGGGGTGATGATGGTGCGGTGGCTGGGGCTCGTGGGCCTGGCGGGTGGCTTGATGGGTCTCGGGGCGTGTTGTCTGCCCTGGGCGGTGGACGCCATCGAACAGCCCGGGCTCGAGGTGCAGGTCCTGCGCGCCGACGGGCAGCCCGCGGCCGGGGCTGAGATCCTGTTGCGGAGGCTGATCACAGCCCCTCCCCCCAGGGATGAGCTGGCCCGCTGGGCGGTGATCGCCGACGAGCAGGGGAGGGCCAGGTTCGAGCGGGTGATCGGCAGCGACACGGTGATGCCCTTGATGATGCACGGCGTGCCCGACGTCGGCTTCGAGGTGTGCGCCCGTGGCGAGGGCGGCGCGATCACCGAGGCCCTGGGCCTCGATGCACGGCGGGATCTGGACGCTGCGTCCCTCGATCTGACGCTGACCCTGGAGCCAGGGCGCAGGAGCTGTGGTTGGGAGCCTGTGACGGAGTAGACGGACCCCGCGCCCGGGTGGAGGGCCGAGGGCGAGCTTCGGGGCCCATCCCGCGCCGTGCCCGCTCCAAGGGGGCCCGGGCGGCGCTCCAGGCTCAGGAGCCGAGCGCGACCACCGAGCCGATCATGCCGACGCCGAGGGCGCCGAGGGCGGCGAAGGCGGCGAAGATCGCGAGGACGCCGGCGAGCATCAGCCCGCCGGCTGCGGCCAGGGCGACGGCCGACAGCAGGGCGCTCCGATCGATCAGCTGGTCGAACCGGTGGAGCAGGCGCTTCTGGCTGGTGGCGACGCACTGCTCGGGGATCTCCCCTTCGTTTCGGGCGTCCAGGCGCTCGATCATCTCCTGGACCGACTGGTAGCGCTGGTTGGGATCGCGCCCCAACCCATCCATAACGAACCAGAGCATGTCGGCGGGGGGACGAGCCTGGTGGGGGTGGGGCTGGAGAGGGAACGACACGGAGCGCTCCCTCGCTGCGGCGAGGATCTCGTCGACGGACTCGAGGCCGTCGAAGGGATGCAGCAGCGTTAGCCACTCGTACAGGACCAGGGACAGGGTGTAGGTCTCGCTGCGGACGTCGAAGGGCTCGCCCCGGGCCTGCTCCGGTGCCATGTAGCGGGGGGTCCCGATCAGGCTGCCGGCCCGGGTGTGGGCGCTGTCCCTGGTCGCTCGTGCGCGGGGGTCGCTGGGGATCAAGGTGCCGGACTCTAGGCCCCCGGACTCTAGGTCCCCGGACTCTAGGTCCCCGGACTCTAGGCCCCCGGACTCTAGGTCCCCGGACTCTAGGCCCTCGGGCACCAGGGTCTCGGCGCCGCTGGCGGGCCCGAGCTGTGGCGGCCGATCCACCGGGGCGGGCTCGATGGGCTCCAGGTGCTTGGCGATCCCCCAGTCCACCAGCTGGACCTGCCCATGGCGGCCGATCATGATGTTGGCGGGCTTGATGTCCCGGTGCAGCACGCCGTGGGCGTGGGCGAAGCCCAGCGCGTGGAGCAGCTGGTGGAACAGGTGGAGCCTGCGGGAGAAGGGCCACTGGGCATGGGTCTGTGCATCCCCCGCCTTCAGCCGATCGAGGATCGCCTCCATGGTCTCGCCGTCGATGTAGTTCATCACGAAGTACAGCCCGCCGTCGGCCTCTCGACCGACGTCGTGGATCGTGACGATGTTGGGGTGCTCTAGCGCCCCGACGGTGCGCACCTCCCGGACGAACCGGAGCTGCTCGCTGGGGCCCCGGCGATCCTCGCGCATGCGCTTGATCGCGACCTTCCGCCCGATGTCCAGATCGTGGGCGACGAGCACCTGGCCCAGGCCCCCCATCCCTAGCTCCCCGAGGCTCTCAAAGCGGGGAGCGTGCTCGGTGGGTGCCGCTCCCCGGGTCGGACCGTCCCCCGAGGGAAGGATCGTGGTTCGGCCCGTGTTGAAGGGGGTAGCGAGGCTCTCCTGAGGTGGATCGTAGGTTTGGCTGGCCAGATCTCCTGTGGCTGGGCTCAAGGCTCCCTCCGCTCGACCCCATGGGAGGGATCCCATGGTTTGTACCGTGGGCTACAGGGCCCGTTGCTCTGGGACTCGACAAGGGACATCTGTTGACAGTCCCCGGCGGGGCTCGCCCGATATCTACCTCGAACCAGCGTATCTGAGGCTCGCCTCAGCTCCCCAGCCCCTGGATCCCCAGCCCCTGGATCCCCAGCCCCTGGAGGGAGGGCTGGGCACGGTCGAGGATCAGTCCAGGACGAGCACCGTGAGGTAGATCGCGCCCCGGTCCCGACCCGAGCCCACCGCGGGCTCGGTCTGAGCCCCCTGCAGCGCAAAGATCGCGCCGTCCCAGTCCTCTGGATCGGGGCGCCTGCGGGTGCGGGCGTGCACCGCGCTGGTGATCGGCAGCCTCAGCTCCCACGCGTTGCTCGACAGGGCGCGGGCCGAGGCGTCCTCGACGGGGAAGAACCGACCCCGGTGGAGCAGCTCGATGATCATGGTGGAGGTACCCTCGGGGGCGAAGCGGCGCTACAAGAGAGCCTGGGACATCTTGGAGGGACGATGGGTCGCATCCTGGTTCACTGGTTGATCGTGACGATCGCGCTGGGCATCACGGCCTGGGCCCTGCCCGGGGTGAAGATCACCTCGCTGTCTGCGCTGCTCGTCGGAGGCGTCGCCCTTGGGTTCGTCAACGCGGTGGTCCGTCCCGTCCTGAAGTGGCTGACGTTCCCCGCCACCCTGGTCACCCTGGGCTTGTTCTTGTTTGTGGTCAACGGTGCGTCGTTCTTGCTGGCGGCCTGGCTGGTGCAGGGCTTCGGGGTGTCCAACTTCGGCTGGGCGGTGGCCGGAGCGTTCGCGGTGAGCGTGCTGTCGTGGCTCCTCAGCTGGTTTGCTCCCTCCGGGGGCAAGGACTAGCCCAGGCCCCAAGCGAGGGCCTCCACCGGGGGGCCGCCGGGGAGCGCCCGCCCGCTGAGTCCGCCCGCTGGCCGTCCCCGGGGAGCGCCCGCCCGCTGGACGGGGGCTGTCCCCGGGGAGCGCGGCTGAGAGGGGCGCCCGCCGGGGCTTCAGTCGACGGGGGTGAAGGAGAAGAAGGTGGAGATCGTGCCTCCGTCGACCCCCGAGGCATCCACCGGCACGATGTTGGCGATCTGCAGGGTGCCCGAGCCATCGTCCTCGGCGATGCCCAGGCTGGTCCACTCGCCCTCGACCCGGCCGAAGACCTCCCAGGAGGTGGGGGTGTCGAAGCGCACGCCGTAGCCACCGTCCGACGGACGCGCGAAGTCGTCGGGGCAGTCGTCGCTGAGGAAGTTGAACTCGCCACGGTAGACCCGATCGCAGCCCGGACAGCTGTCCTCGCGGTCCCGGACCAGCGGAGCGGTCAGGTGTACGGCACAGTCGCTGTAGCCCGCCAGCGAGGCGAGAAAGCTGGCCTCGTACTGGATCAGGGTCTCGAAGGCGATCTCGGTGGGCCAGAGGCACAGCTCGACGCCGTCGCAGTCGTCATCGTCGCAGTCGAGCAGGCCGTCTCCGTCTTCGTCGATCTGATCGTCGCACTCGGTCTCCACCTCGGGCACGTCGTCTTCGGTGTCTTCGGTGTCTTCGGTGTCTTCGGTGTCGGTCTTACCGTCGCCCGTCGCGATCCCACCGGAGCAGGCAGACAGCAGGGAGAGAAGCAGCAAGCGTTCCACGAGGGTCTCCAGGGGATCAGGGCGTCCGTGACCGGGACAGGCTACCGCGACCTCGACAGGGGAGGCCAGCCCTCCCCCCAGCCGTCCGGCAGGGCAGGGGGATCGGGTATCTCAAGCTCCGGCGCATCTGCCCAGGCTCCGGGGTTGAGCCGCCGCAGCAGCGCGCCCGCCCTCGATCCCTCGGCCGCCCCTGTGCGGGACGCCCACGCGAGGCGCAGCCCGATCAGGGCCGCCCCCAGGCAGCGCGGCAGATCGGCGAGCCAGCGCAGCCGCACGGTCAGCCACGGGGGCTCTCTGGGCAGGGGCCAGGGGGTCAGCCCTAGAGCCTCGAGGGAGCGGTGGCTCAGGGCCTCGATCACCCGGATCTCCACTGGATCGAGGGCCCTGCGCGGGGCCGCGGCCCGGCCCGCGCTCCGGGCCGCGGCCTGGAACCAAGGGACGGGGGGCAGATCGTCGGGGGCGTGGCGGGGGTGATCGAGGACCTCCTCACAGAAGGGCTCCCCGACATGCTCGAGGATCCGACGCATCGTCTCCTCGGGCTGCTCGATCAGCTCCGACAGGTGCACCTCGAGGATCCGATCTTTGAACCGGGCGGCCTGGCGTCGCTCCAGCTCCACCATCGCCGCACACGCCGTCAGGCTGCCCGGGGCCCAGGGCATCCGGAGCAGAGATCGGATCACGTCGCGGGGATCGCGCACCATCCGGATCACCCGGGCGTCGGGGTAGTCGGCGAAGATCATGCCCAGGCTCGCGGAGTGGCTGGGGGTCTTGTCGCCGAAGCGGGGCTTGCCGTGGCGTGCGGCGTCCTGGCGCATGACCGCCGAGTACAGCCTGCGACGATCGGCGAAGCCAAAGGGACGAGGGAGATCCTGGAGCACCGGCCCTGGATCGAGGCGCAGCCAGCGGAAGGAGAAGGTACGCACGTAGTAGGGGGGGAACTTGTCGGGATCCCGCCAGCGGGTGTAAGTGCCGCCCCACAGGTAGAAGGAGGCCTCCATCGTGAGGTGGATCCGGGGGTGGGCCGACAGCATCATCCGCAGCAGGGTGGTGCCCGATCGGGACGACCCCACGACGAAGATCGGGCTCGCCTCGGGATCAGGGGGGGTGCCGTCGCCGGAGCGTGGGGCGTGCCCGGGCGGTGGGGTGGGATCAGGCATCCACGCCGATGTAATCTACCGCCTCTCGGGGGGGCAGGCTTGATCGGTGTGTACGTCCAGGAGACCGGCCGACGGGTGGCTCCCTTCGATGATCCACCCGGATCGCTGCTGATCGCAAACCGTCCCCTCGCGCAGTGGCGGGCGGAGGCCCTGGCCGAGGCAGGGCTCACGCCCATCGAGGCGCTGGAGCCCCCCTGCCTGGTGATCCCCGACACGCTGTTTGCCTCCGGCGAGATCCTCCGCAGGTTCGTGGCGGAATCAGCCGGACGGGACGCGGTGCTGGTGCTGGCCGAGAGCGTGTTCGGGCGGGGCACCACCCCGGTGCAGCCACACGTCACCGAGACCGAGCAGGGGTGGCGCTTCGAGCAGATCCGCTTCATCTCGGGGCGTGACGAGGCAGCGACGGACGTGGTGGTGGATCCCGAGGAGCACGTCCACCAGCTCGATCTCCCCGAGATCTTCGGGGGCACCACCGAGCTCGGGCTGCCCCGTCACCCGGTGATGACCCTGCACCACTGGGTGCACCTGGTGTGGGCCAACCAGGCCGCGATCTCGATGACGGTCCGCCGGACGCCGCTGTATCAAGCGATCCCCCGAGTGCTGTGGGCGATCCTGCGGGCGCGCTCGCTCGATCCGTGGCGGATCCAGGGCAAGCTCAACCAGATCGGGCGGGGCTGTGACATCCACCCCACCGCCACGGTGGAGGCCAGCGTCCTGGGCGACAACGTCACCGTGGGGCCCTACGCCCGGGTCTGGCTGTCGACCCTGGGCGACGGGGCCCGGGTGCTGTCCGGCGCGGAGGTAGAGATCAGCAGCGTCGGCCCGAAGGCCACCGTGGGGCAGCGCACCGGGCTGCGGCTGTGTGTGGTGTACCCCGAGGCCTTCACCAGCCAGGTCTTGATGCAGGCCTGTGTCGTGGGGCGGCGCACGATCACCGTGCCTGGATCCTATGCCATCGATCTGAACTTCGATCGCGACGTCCGGGTGATGCTCGACGGCGTCCTGCACTCGACCGGCAGCCGGTTCCTCGGCTCGGCCTTCGGCCACGACTGTCGGATCGGCACCGGGCTCTGGCTCGCCTCGGGCCGCAGCGTCCCCAACGGTACCTGGATGGTGCGCCACCCCGAGGCGGTGATCCAGCGGATCGGCTCGTTCGAGCCTGGCACCCCAGTGGTCAACGTCGGGGGCACCCTGCAGCCCCTGGAGCCCTGAGCGTGTCCGCGCCCCGCGGCGATCTGACGGTCACGGCGCTGTACACCTCGGGGGTGTGGTGGTGGGCGGGCTTCTCCGGCGCGGAGCTGCTGATCAGCCGGGAGGCCCGCTCGGTGTTCCGGGTGACCAACGCGGCGCTGGCCTTGGTGGGCTGCCTGCGCGCCGATCGCCGCAGCCTACGCCGGGGCCTGGCGGATCGCCACGCCCTGATCGACGGGCTGGCGGGCGACTGTGGTGCGTCGGTGTTCGTGGAGCTGGCGGCGGGGCTGTCTAGGCGGGGCCTGGCGTTCAGCGCCGATCCCTCGGTGCGCTACGTCGAGGTGGATCTGCCGGCGGTGATCCGACACAAGGAGACGCTGCTCCAGCGCAGCGAGGCGGGGCGGCGGATCCTCGCCCGATCCAACCTGCAGCGGGTGGGGGCCGATGTGGCGTCCGTGGCGCTACCGAGCCTCGTCCCCACCACAGACAAAGCCAGCGAGTCACCACAGCGGATCTGTGTGATCGCCGAGGGCCTGATGATGTACCTCGACGCCGATCAGCAGCGTGGGCTCTGGTGCCGGATCGCGGCCTGGCTACGGGATCATCCCGACAGCCTGTTCCTGTTCGATCTGGTCCCGATGTCCGAGCAGCCCGCGCCGGGGCTGCTCGGACGCGGGCTGGGGGCGCTGATGGGCTTGTTCACCGGCGGTCGGGGGTTTGTCGTCGATCCCCGAGACCGGCACGATATCCGCCGTGAGCTGCTGTCGTGCGGGTTTGGCTCCGTCGAGCTGCACGAGCCCGACAGCGACGAGGGCGCGGCGGTCCCCATGCTGGTGTTCGCATGCCGAGGATGGCGCTCATCGACACCGTGATGCTGCGGGTCGTGCCCACGTGATGTACGATGCGCCGGTTTTGAGAGGCTCTCGTTGCACCGATCGTCACACCGTATCCTTGGGGTCTCCCCCTTTGGGCGTCCCCACCCCGAGCTGATCGAGGCGCTGGGGCGTGCCGGCGCGACGGGGATCCTCGATCTCGGGCGGGATCGGGAGGTGGCCCTCGACGCGCTGGGCGTGCTGAGCCGTCGCGCCGTCCGGTTCGGGGTCCGGATCCCCGAGGGGATCGAGCCCCCGCCGCTGCCCGACGGGATCGAGCTGATCGTGGTGGAGCGAGCCTGTCCCCCGGGCCTCGATCACCCCAGGGTGCTGGTGGAGGTCGTCTCCGTCGAGGAGGCGCAGGCCGCTGGGCGTGCAGGGGCCGCGGGGGTGATCGCTAAGGGGATGGAGAGCGGGGGGCGGGTCGGCTCGGTCTCAGCGTTTGTGTTGCTGCAGCAGCTGGTCCCGATCCTGGATCTCCCGGTGTGGCTGCAGGGCGGGATCGGGCTGCACACCGCGGGCGCTGCCCTGGTGGGGGGCGCCGTGGGGGTGGTGCTCGACAGCCAGCTGGCCCTGCTCGCCGAGTCGGGCCTGCCCGAGGAGATCCGCAGGGCCGTCGCCGGGATGGACGGCAGCGAGACCCGGGTGGTGCAGGGGTACCGGATCTTCGAGCGCCCGGATCTGCCGATCGAGGCCCTGGCGGAGGGGCTGCCCCAGACGCTGGGGGTGGGCTCGCTGCAGGAGCGGCTGCTGCCCGCCGGGCAGGACGCAGCGCTGGCGGCCCCGCTGGCCGCGCGATCCCCCCGGGCGCTGGAGCTGGTGCGGGGCCTGCGGCGGGAGATGATCGGCCACCAGGGCCAGGCCGCCTCGGTGCGTCCCCACGCCCCGGGCTCGGCCTTCGCCCGGTCGCTCGGGCTGCGCTACCCCATCGTCCAGGGCCCGATGACCCGGGTGAGCGACACGCCGGAGTTCGCCGAGGCGGTGGCCGACGCAGGCGCGCTGCCGTTCCTCGCCCTGTCCCTGGTCCGGGGGGAGGCGCTGGAGCGGATGGTGTCCGGGGCCGCCGAGCGGCTCCAGGGGCGGCCCTGGGGCGTCGGCCTGCTGGGGTTCGCGCCCCCCGATCTGCGCGAGGAGCAGCTGGCGGTGGTGTGCCGGGCGAAGCCTCCGGTGGCCCTGCTCGCCGGGGGGCGCCCCGCCCAGGCCCGCCAGCTCGAGGCCGAGGGGATCGAGACCTACCTGCACGTGCCCTCGCCCGGGCTGCTGGATCTGTTCCTGCGCGACGGGGCGCGGCGGTTCGTGTTCGAGGGACGCGAGTGTGGAGGCCACGTCGGGCCCCGCACCAGCTTCGTGCTGTGGGAGCAGTTCGTCGAGCGCCTGCTGCGACACGACGCGCTGGACGAGATCTCAGTGCTGTTCGCCGGGGGGATCCACGACGCCCGCTCAGCGGCGATGGTCTCGACCCTGGCCGCTCCGCTGGCGGTCCAGGGGGCGAAGATCGGCTTCTTGATGGGCACCGCCTACCTGTTCACCGAGGAGGCGGTCTCGACCGGTGCGATCCAGCCTGGCTTCCAGGCCGCGGCGCTGGCCTGCCGACAGACCGTGCTGCTGCACACCGCTCCGGGCCACGCCACCCGCTGTGCCGACACGGCGTTCGTCTCGCTCTTCGAGGACGCCCGGCGCCGGATGCAGGAGGCGGGGGCGTCCCCCGAGGAGATCTGGGAGGCCCTGGAGCGTCTGAACATCGGCAGGCTCCGGATCGCCTCGAAGGGGATCCGCCGCGAGGGGGATCAGCTGCTGGCGGTCGATGCACAGACCCAGCAGCGCGAGGGCATGGTGATGATCGGGCAGGTCGCGGCCCTGCGGGAGCAGACCACCACCCTCGAGCAGCTCCACCGCGAGGTCAGCGAGGGTCCCGACGCGCTGATCCAGCCCCCGCAGCCCCCCGAGGGCGTCGGGGTGGACGTCGCGATCGTGGGCATGGCCGCGGTGCTCCCCGGTGCGCTGTCGATCGAGGAGTTCTGGGAGGAGGTGGTGCTCGGCCGGGACGCGGTGACCGAGGTCCCGGCGCGGCGCTGGAACCCGGGGCTGTACTACACCTCCGATCCCGACAACGCCGACACCGGGCTGTCGACCTCCAAGTGGGGAGGCTTCCTCCCGGAGGTGGAGTTCGATCCACTGATCTACGGGATCCCGCCGCGGTCCCTGGCCTCGATCGAGCCGGTCCAGCTGCTGGCGCTGCACGTGGCCCGGGCCGCGCTCGACGACGCCGGGTACCTGAGCCGCCCCTTCGATCGACAGCGGTCCTCGGTGATCTTTGGCGCCGAGGCGGGCACGGATCTGGCGAACGCCTACGGGATGCGGGCCCAGCTGCCCCAGTACCTCGGCGAGGTGCCCGAGGCGCTGGACGCGGTGCTGCCCCGGCTCACCGAGGACAGCTTCCCCGGCGTGCTCGGCAACGTGATCGCCGGCCGGATCGCCAACCGCCTGGATCTGGGTGGGGTCAACTACACCGTCGATGCAGCCTGTGCCTCGTCCCTGGCCGCGCTGGATCTGGCGGTCAAGGAGCTGGCGGCGGGCACCAGCGATCTGGTGATCGCCGGCGGCGCCGACACCCACAACGCGATCGGCGACTACCTGCTGTTCTCCAGCGTCCGTGCCCTGTCCCCCACCGGCCGGAGCCGCCCGTTCGATAGCTCCGCCGACGGGATCGCGCTGGGCGAGGGGGTCGCGGCGATCGTGCTCAAGCGCTACGACGACGCGATCGCTGATGGCGATCGGATCTATGCAGTGATCAAGGGGATCGCAGGCAGCTCCGACGGGAGATCCCTGGGGCTGACCGCCCCGCGGGTCGACGGCCAGGCGCTGGCGATGCAGCGCGCCTACGAGCGTGCGGGGATCTCACCCTCCGCGGTGGGCCTGGTGGAGGCCCACGGCACCGGCACGGTGGTCGGGGATCGCACCGAGCTGACCAGCCTCACCGAGGTGTTCACCAGGGCGGGGGCGGCGCCGGGCAGCGTCACCCTGGGCTCGGTGAAGTCCAACATCGGCCACACCAAGTGTGCGGCGGGGCTGGCGGGGCTGATCAAGTCAGCCCTGTCGCTGTATCACGGGATCCTGCCTCCGTCCCTGCACATCGTGCAGCCCAACCCCGCCTGGCGGCCGGGGATCAGCCCGTTCGTGTTCCGCAGCCAGGCCGCGCCCTGGACCGCCGGGGTCCGCCACGCAGGGGTGAGCGCGTTTGGCTTCGGCGGCACCAACTTCCATGTGGTGCTGGCCTCCCACGGCGACGGGCCGCTGGCGGGGCTCGCGGGCTGGCCCGCCGAGCTGTTCCTGTTCCGGGATCCGGCGGATGTCGACGTGCTGCTCACCTGGCTCGAGCACGATCGGCCGGCCCGGCTGGTGGATCTGGCGGCGGCCGTCGCCCGCCGGGGCCAGGGGGCGGTCCAGCTCGCCATCGTGGCCGAAGATCACGACGAGCTGCGCACCAAGCTGATCCAGGCCCGGGGTGGGCTGAGGGAGCGCGGGATCTTCCGTGCTGAGGCCACCCAGGGACAGATCGCGTTCCTGTTCCCGGGCCAGGGCAGCCAGCGGCCGGGCATGCTCGCGGATCTGTTCGTGGCGTTCCCTGCACTCAAGGAGCTGCTGCCGGAGGGCTGGGCCGAGCGGCTGTACCCAGGGGACGCCTACGGCCCGGCGGCCCGCAGGGCGCAGCGCGAGGCGCTGACCGACACCCGGATCGCCCAGCCCGCCCTGGGTCTGGTGGAGCTGGCCGCTGCACGGGTGCTGGGCTGGGTGGGGGTCGTGCCCGATCAGCTGGCGGGCCACAGCTACGGGGAGCTGGTGGCGCTGTGTGTCGCAGGCGCCCTAGAGCCCGGGGAGCTGTTGGCGCTGTCCGAGGCGAGGGGGCGCGCGATCCTCGACGCCGCCGATCCAGACGATCCGGGCGCGATGGCGGCGATCAGCGCCGGCGCCCGGGAGGTCGAGCGCGCCCTGGAGGGCGAGACCGGCGTCGTGGTGGCGAACCACAACAGCCCAGAGCAGACGGTGATCGCCGGCAGCTCAGACGCGATCGCCCGGGTCGTCGAGCGGTTCGAGGCCCAGTCGATCGAGGCCCGGCCCCTGGCGGTGGCGGCCGCGTTCCACTCCCCCAGGGTGGCCGCAGCACAGCAGAACATGGTCGAGGCCCTCGCCCCGTTCGTCGTCCGTGCCCCCCGGCGGCGGACCTACGCCAACACCACCGCCGCGGTCTACCCCAGCTCCGCCGACGCGGTGCGGGAGAACCTGGCTGAGCACGTGGTGCAGCCCGTCCGGTTCCGGGATCAGATCGAGGTGATGTACGCCGACGGCGCGAGGATCTTTGTGGAGGTGGGCCCAGGGCGGGCCCTGACCGGGCTGGTGGGCCAGATCCTCGAAGGGCGCCCCCACCGGGCGCTGTCCCTCGAGGATCCCCGGGGCGGAGGCGCGCTGGACGGGCTGGTGCGGCTGCTGGCCCAGCTGGCCGTCGCGGGGGTGCCCATCGAGTCGGGGCCGCTGTTCGCGGGCCGCACCCGGCACGAGCTGGAGCTCGATCGAGCCCCCGGGGGCCCCAGCCCCACCACCTGGCGGGTGGACGGCCAGCGCGCGATCCCCACCGTGGGCGAGCCCCCCGAGCACGGGATGGTGCTGGTCACCGAGCCCGTGGCGGTGTCGCTGTCCGGTGGCGATCGTCGCGAGCAGGTGGTCCTCGAGTACCTGCGCACCCTGCGGGAGCAGGCGGCGGCCCAGCGCGAGGTGCTGCTGTCGTTCCTCGGGGAGGTCCCTGATCACCTGCGCTCAGAGGCTCCGTTCGAGGCCTCCGGGGCCTCCGAGGCGTCCGGGGTGTCCGGGGTGTCCGGGGTGTCCGGGGCGCGGTCCGCCGGGGCGCGGTCCGCCGGGGCGCGCTCCGGCGCGCTGCCCGGGGCGCTGGATCCAGCGGAGCTGCTGCTGGGGCTGGTGAGCGAGCGCACCGGCTACCCGAGCGAGATGCTGGATCTGGATCTGGATCTCGAGGCCGATCTGTCGATCGACAGCATCAAGCGGATCGAGATCCTCGGGGCCCTGGCCGAGCGCCTGGGTCAGCAGCCCTCCCAGGGGTTCGACGAGGAGCAGCTGGTGGAGGCGCTGGCGGGGGTCAAGACCCTGCGGGGGATCCTCGAGTGGATCGCAGAGCAGCAGGATCACGATCTAGAGCGCCTGGTCACTGAGGAGGGGGTCGCCGGGGGCGAGGTCCCGTCCCATGCGCTGCGGTTCGTGCCCGAGCTGCAGCCGCTGCAGCCGCCCGAGCCCCAGACCCTGCACCAGCTCCGGCTGGGCCTGCTGTCCGATGGCGGTCCGCTGTCCGAGGCGCTCCAGCAGACGGCGAGCGCCCAGGGCGCGCGGGTCTGCGAGGTCTCGGGCGACGAGGCGCTGGAGGATCTAGACGTGCTGGTGGCCCTGACCCCGTCGGTGGTCCCGGGGGTGGCGAGCCCCGAGAATGGATCGCTGGGTCCCGCGCTGTTCGAGCTCGCGGATCTGGCGCGGCGGGCCCTGTCCCAGGGGGTGTCCTGCCTCGTGGTGGTGACCGGGCAGGGGGGGCACCTGGGCCAGCTGCTCGGTGACACGACGCCGGTCTTTGGCGCGGGGGTCTCGGGCCTGCTGAAGACGGTGGCCAAGGAGTGGCCCCTGGCCCGGGTGCGTCGGGTGGATCTAGATCCAGCCGACGATCCGGCGGTCCAGGTCCGACAACTGCTGCCGGAGCTGCTCGACGCCGACGGCCCCACCGAGGTGGGCTATCATGGGGGGCGCCGGGTGAGCCGGCGCTTTGCGCTGCACGAGCTGCCCGCAGCGCCGCTGGAGCCGGCGGGGGTGCTGAGCCCCGACGCCGTCGTCCTGCTCACCGGTGGCGCCCGGGGGATCACCGCGCGGGTGGCGCGCCAGCTCGCTCAGCGCTTTGGCTGCACCCTGGTCCTGGTGGGCCGCAGCCCCGAGCCTCCGATCGCCGAAGATCCGGCGTATGCCACCGCGACCACCGCCGCCGAGGTGCGGGCCCGGGTCCTCGCCGCGGGGCAGTTTGGCTCACCGGCGGAGGTCGAGGCTGTAGTGCGGCGGATCCTGGCTGAGAGGGAGGCCCGGGCCACCCTGGCCGACATCCGGGCCACCGGAGCGGCGGTCCGCTACCGCTCGCTGGACATCCGGGACGAGGGCGCGGTGGCGAGCCTGATCGAGGAGATCTACCGCGATCTGGGCCGGCTGGACGTGGTGCTCCATGGGGCGGGGGTCAACGAAGACAAGCTGCTGCGCGACAAGTCCCGGGAGTCCTTCCTGCGGGTGTTCGAGACCAAGGTCACCGGCGCTCACAACCTGGTGCGCTGTCTGCGGGACGACACCTCCGCCGTGGTGTTCTTCTCGAGCGTGGCGGGGGCCTTCGGCAACCGGGGGCAGGCCGACTACGCCGCGGCGAACGATGTGCTGGATCAGCTGGCGCGGACCACCCGGATGCCGGGGCAGGGGGGGCGGGTGTTCTCGATCAACTGGGGGCCCTGGAGCGGAGGCGGGATGGTCACCCCCGAGCTCGAGGCGCAGTACCTCAAGCGGGGGATCGGGCTGATCG
>DRPG01000753.1 GCA_011376105.1 Deltaproteobacteria bacterium | reverse complement strand
GGACCTGGTCTGCCGCCTTGACGTAGGTTGGATCCTCGATCTGGTCGTCGGTGGAGGGCATGAAGTAGGGCACCACCCGGGGGACCGGCGCCGTGGCGTCTGGGAGGTTGGGCAGGTCTAGCTCGGTGTGTGCGGTTGGATCGTCGCTGAACGTCTCCCCGACGTCCTGCACCAACGCGGTGAGGGGCAGCGACCCCACCGGATCCTCTGGCAGGCGTGGGATCAGGGAGCGCAGCGAGCGCTCGAGCAACGCGGCTGAGCAGTATCGATCCTCGCGGCGGTAGGCGCAGCACCGCAGGAACAGCGGCCTCAAGATCTCTGGGGCTCCGTCGAGCACCTCGGGGTGGGACGCAGCGGCGAACAGATCGAAGGCTGGAGCCCCGGTCAGCACCGCCCACAGGGTCGCCCCTAGGCCATAGATGTCGGCCCGGTGGTCCACCGTCGTGGCGTCGTGGCGCTGCTCCGGCGCCATGTAGCCCAGGGTGCCCATCGCAGTGCCGGGCTCGGTCAGGCTCCGGTTGGGCTGCTGGGCGATCCCGAAGTCGGACAGCTTGCAGGTGCCATCGACGCTGATCAACACGTTGTGGGGCTTGATGTCCCGGTGAACCACCCCGTGCTCGTGGGCCACCGCGACCCCCGCGGTGATCTGTGCGAGGGCGCTGAGCGCCTGACGAGGGGCCATGGCCCCGAAGCGTAGCCGCCACTGCTCGAGGGAGCCGCCCTCGACGAGCTCCATCACCAGGTAGGGCCGTAGGCCCTCCGTCCCTACGTCGTAGACCCGGATCAGGTTGGGGTGCTCGAAGCGAGCCAGCGCGTGGGCCTCCGCCTCGAACCGCTCCTGTACTCGTTCGTCCCCTGCTCCCTTCGTCAACAGGAGCTTGACCGCCCGCCAGACCCGCAGTCGGCTGTCCCAGGCCCGGTACACCGCGGCCATGCCCCCGGCACCGATCTGTTGAGACAGGTAGTATCGCCCATCTCCGAGGACCGGCGTGTTCTCCGAGACAGAAGGGGGGAGCACGATATCCATGGATTTTGTCCTGTGAAGCGACACCCTCCGGTGTAGCCGAGGGGTTCCATCCTACCCGCCCGTGCTCAGAAAAAAAATCGGGACACTCCGTGGACAACGCCTGTAGACCCACAGGATGGAGCGGTGGAACCCCCGGACCGGGGACACCGGGAAGGCCCCGGGGGGAGAGCGAGCCCGCTCCCAGCTGGCTGCCATTCCTACAGGATCGGCTGGGGGTGGTAGCGGGCCGCGTCGGGGTGATCCGCCACCAGGGACCTTGCCGCCGCGACGAAGCGATCCACTTGATCCACCGCTCGACCGGTGAAGGACATGGGATCGGAGAGCAGCGTGTCGAGGGCGGCTCGATCGAGGGGGAGCCGTGGATCGGAGGCCAGCCGCTCCATCAGCCCGTCGGGGTGCCCCCCCCGCATCGCCAGGGCTGCGGCCACCGCGTGCTCCTTGATCACCTCATGGGCGACCTCGCGGCCGAGCCCGGCCTGGACCGAGGCCACCAGCACCCGGGTCGTGGCGAGGAACGGCAGGTAGCGCTCCAGCTCCCGGGCGATGACCGCGGGGTAGATCCCCAGCTCACCCAGGACGGTGAGGAAGGTCTCATACAGCCCGTCGATGGCGAGGAACGCGTCGGGCAGCGCCACCCTGCGCACCACCGAGCATGACACGTCACCCTCGTTCCACTGGTGCCCTGACAGGCCCGAGGCCATGGTGAGGTACCCCCCGAGCACCACCGACAGGCCCACGATCCGCTCACAGGAGCGTGCGTTCATCTTGTGGGGCATCGCCGACGAGCCCACCTGACCCGGGCGGAACCCCTCGGTGACCAGCTCCTGGCCGGCCATCAGCCGCAGGGTGGTGGCCAGGCTCGAGGGCGCAGCAGCGGCCTGGACGATCGCTGAGATCACGTCGAGATCGAGGGATCGAGGGTATATCTGCCCCACCGATCCCAGGGTAGACCCGATCCCCAGGTGCTCAGCGACGCTCGCCTCCAGGGCATCGACGGCGGCGGCGTCTCCACCGAGCAGATCGAGCTGATCGAGCTGGGTGCCCACCGGACCCTTCAGGCCCCTCAGCGGCAGGCGCTCCAGCAGCCCGCTGATCCGCTGCAGCGCGATCATCAGCTCCTCTCCAGCGCTCGCCAGCCGCTTCCCCAGGGTGGTGGCCTGCGCAGGGACGTTGTGGGTCCGGGCGGTGATCACCGTGCTCCGCTCAGCCTCAGCGCGCTCGGCGAGCCGGGCCGTCGCCGCCACCATTCGATCCCGGAGCAGGGCCAGGGAGCGATGGATCTGCATCTGTTCGACGTTCTCGGTCAGATCCCGGGAGGTCATGCCCTTGTGCACCTGCTCGTGCCCGGCGAGGGCACAGAACTCCTCGAGGCGCGCCTTGACGTCATGTCGAGTGGTGCGCTCCCGCCGGGCGATGGACTGTAGATCGACCTGCTCCACCACGGACTCGTAGGCCTCGATCGCGGCCTCGGGCACGTCGATCCCCAGCCCGCGCTGAGCTCGCAGCACCGCGATCCACAGCCGACGCTCCTGCACGATCTTGCCCCGTGGAGACCAGATCGCCACCATCTGGGGGCTTGCATAGCGCGCGGCGAGCACGTTGGGGATGGCATCGGACACAGCTCCTCCCTGGACGAGCGCTCGTAGCGCCCGCCCGGACGGGGGGCCAGCGCCCACGGCGCCCACCCGGGCTAGGACAGGGGGCCAGCGCCCACGGCGCCCACGGCGCCCACGGCGCCCACGGCGCCCACGGCGCCCACCCGATCTGAGATTGACTCCGATCGGGCGCCCCACAGATCGGGGCCGCCGGATATGGGGGGCGGCTGCAGCCCCCTGGGCAGCCCGACCGGCTCCGGATCGGTTGGATCATCGGTGGCCTCAGGCCGGAGTAGACATGCCCGAGCGAATCGAGCGCGACGTCGTCGCCATCCTCTCGTTCACCGTCGCCGACGAGGAGACGAGCGAGATCCTCGAGGACGTGCCCCAGGTGGCCTACCTCCACGGCCACGGCAACCTGCCCGAGGCCGTGGAAGGCGTCCTCGAGGGCCTCGCCGACGGTGCATCGTTCGACGAGGTGGTCCCGCTGGCGTTTGGCGAGGCCACCGGCGCCACCCAGTCCATCCGCCGCGGGGATCTGCCCCGACATCTCCGGGATCGAGCTCGTCCGGGGGCCAGCTTCGCGGTCGAGGGCAGCGATGGCTCAGTGCACACCCTGTGGGTCACCGAGGCGCGGGGTGGGCGACTGACCGTCACCACCGACCACCCCTTTGCCGGACGAAAGATCCGCCTGTCGGGGCAGGTGCTGCAGCTGCGCCCCGCCAGCGCATCGGAGCTAGAGCACGGCCACGCTCACGGCCCGGGTGAGAGCCACCACCACTGAGCTTGGCGGGGCTCCGACGGATCCAACCGCGAGCCGGACCGCAGCCGGCGGATCTAGCGGCTCAGGGTACCGGCGCAGCCCCCTCGGGTGACGCCCCCCACCGGGGGCAGGGTCTCAGCCTCCGCGTCGAGCTCGAACACGTCGTCGGCGCCCTCCCAGCTGATATCCCCGCAGGCAGCCTCGAGCGCGATCCCGTCGACGGTGACCGCGTGGTCGGTGCAGCCGGTGTACACGATCGTCAGCACCTGCGGCGGGCTGCCGCGGGTGGTGGTCTCGGCGATCAGCGACAGCGGGGCCTCGATCAGCACACCCTCTGCATACAGGGAGCCGTCGTCGGGCCGGGAGCCCTCCTCGACCACCTCCGCCGACCAGATCCTGTCGGCGCCGGTCACGTCCATGGTGTAGCTCCTGTCTTGGGGCGGACAGTCGATCGCCCCCGATCGGCGGCTCGCCCCCGGCCGGGGGCCTGACAGATCCAACGGCGCGCTGCAGGCATTGAGCAGCGAGAGCATAGACCAAGCGGGCTTCATCTCGCACCCCTGGATCGCCTCGACGCAGGCACTGTGCCATCCAGTGTGGAGGGCTCACCGTCGGACCGTGTCCACGTCCGTGGTCGCTCGTCTCCGGAACACGACACCGGCCCAGGCTCAGCGCAGCCCGGCCCGGGGGCTCGCCTGGAGGCTGCGGAACAGCGCGAGGCCGGCGAGGCCTAGCACGACGAGCAGCGCCACGCCCCAGGCGAGGGGCTGCTGCAGCAGCGGCAGGGCCGCAGGGCCGGCGACACACCCCAGCGCCAGCACCAGCGTGACCGAGACCAGGACCCCGACACCGTTCCACACCACAAAGGTGCGGGCGTCGATCCCCACGGCGCCGGCCACCAGCATGCCCACGGTGCGCATCCCCAGCCAGCTCCGGGCGAGCAGGACGAAGCCTGGGCCCCCCCGATCCGCCAGCGCCCGCATCCGATCCAGGCGCTCGCCGCCCAGCAGGCGCCGGGCCCGGGGGTGGCGGTGGGCGCGATCCCCCATCAGGCGGCCTGCGGTGAAGAACACGCTGTCCCGCAGGAAGACCCCCACCGCCGCGATCCCGACGGCCAGCAGCGGAGACAGCTCGCCCGCGCCGATCTGGATGCCCGCGGCCACGAGCACCAGGTCTTCGGGCATCGGGAGCAGGATCCCAGCGCTTAGGCAGGACACGAACAGCAAAAGGTAGGACGTCATCCCCACAGCCTAGGAGGTCTGAGGCTCCGGAGCCCTTACACCCGCTCACTAGATCCCCTAGACTATTTTGCACGGATCGGAGCAAGAGCGTGCAATCTTGCACCCATGGATCTCGATCGACTCTCAGCCGAGCTGCTCCGATCCCTGAGAGGCCACCGTAGCCAGGTCCAGTTCAGCCGCTGGCTGGGCTACCGCTCCAACGTGGCCCACACCTGGGAGGCTGGGAAGCGCTGGCCCACCGCCTCGACCGTGCTGTCCGCCGCGGCCCGGGTCGGGATCGACGTCACGGCGGGGCTGCGGAGGTTCTACAAGGTCCAGCCCGCCTTCCTCGACGCCTGCGATCCGACCTCCCCCGAGGGGATCTCCTTGATGCTCCAGGATCTCAAGCGGGATCTCCCGATCGTCGAGATCGCGCGGCGATGTGGGGCGAGCCGATTCCAGGTCGGCCGCTGGATCCGAGGCGAGAGCCAGCCCCGGCTGCCCGATCTGCTGCGCCTGGTGGAGGCCACCAGCCAGCGCCTGCTCGACTTCGTTGCGGTGCTCGTCGATCCGGCGACCCTGCCGAGCGCCCGGGGCCCCTGGGCCCGCCTGGAGGCCGCCCGCTCCCTGTTCTGGCGCATGCCCCATGCTCAGCTGGTGATCCTCGCCCTCGAGCTCGAGGCCTACCGCAGCCTGCCCAGCCACGACGACGCCTGGCTCGCGGAGCGGCTTGGGCTTGAGCTGTGGGAGGTCACAGGTGCGATGGATCGGCTCGAGGCCACCGGGCAGATCGCCCGGGAGGGTCCCCGGTACCAGGCCGCTGAGGTGCGCACCGTCGACACCCGACGCCACCCCGGGGCCGGCGCGTCCCTGAAGCGCTGGTGGGCCGGCGTCGCCATGGAGCGGATCGACGCGCCGGGGGTGTCGTGGTCCTACAACGTGGTCGCGGTCAGCCACAGAGACCAGCAGCGGATCGTGGAGCTGTACCGGGCCACCTTCCGCAGGATGAGGGCCATCGTCGCGGGCTCGGCGCCGGCCGAGGGGCTGATGCTGATCCAGCAGATCCTGCTCCCCCTCGATCGCGCTGAGCCCGATCTCGACTGAGGTGCACATCTAAGGGCAACCCTGGCCCACAAAACGTGCACATCGGACGTAGCGGAGCCACCCAGACCGTGCCACCCTGGATCAGCACGGACAGGAGGTCAGGATGCGGGTGATCACAGGGCTCGGGGTACTTGGGATCGGCCTGGTGGGGTGTGGAGGGGCACAGCTCCCCAGCACAGCGGATCCACTCGGGGAGGCGGTGCGGATCGTGTCTGGGGTGCAGGGCTCCCCCGAGGTGATCGGCTGTGGTGACGTGCACATCGTGGTCTACGGCTCAGCGGATCACCACGCCCTGATCGCGACGATCCACGGGGACCTCGCCGCAGACGCGACCACGACGGGGCAGCCGGTCCTCCGCCAGCTCCCCCTGCCGGACGCGGACGTGGATCTGCGGGTGGTGTGGGGGGATCACGTCTCGGAGCCCGAGTGCAACGATGTGCCCTCCGGTGCCACGGTGATCCGTGGAGAGGCGCTCCCGATCTCCGGGAACCTCGAGCTCGAGGTGATCCCCGACGGGTACGGCACCGTGGACTTCCCCACCGGTCACGCGACCCTGTTGCTGGAGGACGTGGTGTTCGAGGACCCGATCACCGGTGTCCAGCGCACCCTGCAGCAGCTCGAGGCCGCCGACGTCTCCATCGGCTGGCTCCCGGGGTGAGGTGATGATCCTGCTGTTGTTGTGGGCCTGCAGTCCACCTCTAGATCCTGCCCCACCGGGGAGCCCCACCGGGCCCAGCCTCGGGGGCCAGATCGGTGAGGAGGGGGACGAGCCGCCCTGCCTGACGATCGATCAGCCCCTGGTCGAGCCCAGCGCGCCTGTGGG
>DRPG01000752.1 GCA_011376105.1 Deltaproteobacteria bacterium | reverse complement strand
GTGCTGGTGCCCGACGCAAGCCGCCGCCCGGGTGCTGGTGCCCGACGCAAGCCGCCGCCCGGGTGCTGGTGCCCGACGCAAGCCGCCGCCCGGGTGCTGGTGCCCGACGCAAGCCGTCGCCCGGGTGCTGGTGCCCGACGCAAGCCGTCGCCCGGGTGCTGGTGCCCGACGCAGCCCGCCGCCCGGAGGGCTCCTCCGCCGCCCGGAGGGCTCCTCTGCCGCCCGGAGGGCTCCTCCGCCCGGAGGCAGCAGCGCTGTGGCCTTGGGCACACAGCCCGGCGTGATCACGCTGTGGGTGATCTGCAGCGCGGTCGCGCTGGGATGTCGGGGCCTCAGGGTAGGGGGGCGGGCAGATCGCAGGCCGCCACGTCACACGCGGGGACCGACGTCAGGCAGTCGACGTAGTGGCGGGGGAGGACGCTGCAGATCTGGTGGCAGCCCTGTCGCTCGTAGCCGCACTCCGAGGCCAGCCGGCCGCAGGCCACATCACAGCTCAGCCCGACCACCTCCCGGCCCATCCACACCTCGCACGAGGGCAGATCGCCATAGCGCTCGAGGAAGGTTCCCCAGTCGCTCCAGCCCCAGATCGCGGGCGCGAGCTCCACCGCGACGCCCTCCCGGGGGCCGAGGATCCCAGCCTGGGACCAGGTGCTGTAGATGGTGTTCTCCCCCGTCCACTTGAGCGAGCGCTCGGTGAAGGTCGCACCTCCACCCCAGATCCCGGCGAAGTCGAACCGATACACCTGATCTTCGATCTCGCGTCGATAGACCTCGACGCCGCCGACGAGGGGTCAAAAGTCGACGAAGATCGGGATCCCGTTTAGCAGATCGTGCACGCCCTCCCGGCGCTCGAGGGGGCCGCGGGCGTAGGCCTTGGCGGTCACGCCGTCATACAGCCAGGCGACCTCGTCTCCGGGGCTGAATCGGTCCGTGTCTGGGCTCGAGCAGGGCTCGAAGATTGGATCATCCACCGGCTTGATCGGGATCGGGCCGGTGCAGTAGACGAAGTCCCCGACCTGCTGGTGGACCGGCAGGGCGCGGGCCAGATCCTCGCCACAGAAGTCAGAGGGGGCCATCCAGTCGTTCTCAGCGCCCGGCGCCTTGCCCAGATCCCGGTAGTCCAGGGGGGCTGAGTTACAGCTCAACAGCCCCAGACAGGCGAACGCCAGCGGTGAGGGGGTGTGCAGGTCGACCTCCGGGGCGCTGCGATCCACCTGGGACAGGCTACCACGTGACGAACAAGGCGCCTGTCCAGCTGGTGGTCGCAGCGACCCGGCGGCCTGCGAGCACGGCGTCGATCCGGGTCAGCAGCCCGACGGGGCCCGGATCCTCTCCCTGGATCGGCTGGAGCAGGGCCCCGAGGCCCGGGCGCACCGAGCTCTGACGATCGAGGACCAGCGGGCCCTTTCCATATGCGTCGAGGTAGCTGTCCGGGGCCTGGCCGTCGGCGATCGCCCACAGCAGCTCTAGATCGGCAAAGCCCGCCAGCCAGGGGACGGGCCGTCCCCCGGCCTGGAGCCGCACCGGGAGCTGAGCGCCGAGCTGTCGATCGTGGAGCCGCACCCCGGCCTCGAGCTGGCCCCAGGCGTTCGCTCCGGACACACCGATCGCTGAGCTGAGATCGAGATCGACGGTGCCCGGGCCCAGGGGGGGGCGATCGTCGTAGGGATCGGCGTTGCCCGCCTCGATGCCAAGGATCTCCGGAGCGTTGTCGTACAGGGGCAGGCGGACGCCGGCGGCCAGCGCCGCCACCGTGGGCCCCACCGCCCGGCCCCAGCGGCCGCCCACCACCGCGTCCCCCAGGCCCGCGTGCCGCTGCACGATGCGGTCGCTCCCCAGGGCGAGCTCCCACCGAGAGCGCACCCAGCGGTGGGGCAGGGAGCCGAACAGCTCCAGCCCGGGGACGAGGCCGAGCTCAGCGTACAGCGCGGCCTCCACCTGGGAGAAGCCCGCGTCCTCGAAGACGTCCTCGAAGTTGCTGGGGACGAAGGCCGGATCGGTCATGGGGAGCCGCTGCCCCGACTCGGTGAGCCGATGATCAGCGCGGGTGTGGCCTAAGGAGAGCTGCACGTAGCCATGCCCCGGCGCCCGCACCCAGGTCCCGGCGCCTGCGCTCGCTGCCCACAGCGCGGCGATCACCTGGACGGGCCGTGATCCACGGCGCGCAGGCACAGGGGGGATCGCCGGGGATGTGGGGCTGGGTGGGTTGTAGGGATGTCCGTCCTCCCTCGCCCGACCCGGTACCGTCGCGAGCTGCTCCGGGCAACGTCCCCCGGACCTCAGGGCCGGACGATCGTAAGCTCCTGGCGGGTGGTGAAGGAGTGCTCGTGGCGCGTGCTCACCCCATCGGGCCAGATGATCTCGATCCGATCGATGGTGTCGCGCTGGCCGAGGCCAAAGTGGGCCTCCGGGGGCAGGCCGACCCCCATGCTGCTGCCCCCGGCGCGGATGGTGCGGGTCCAGAGCTGATCGCCAGCCCATATGCGGATCTTGGCCCCGACCGCGTGCTGGTTCATCGTGCCGGGCTGCTCCAGGCTCACCCGCAGCCAGCCCGAGTCATCACACCGGGACATCCAGACCCCGATCGAGCCCTTCAGGTCGCGCTTGACGATGTCGAGGAAGCCGTCCCGGTTCAGATCCACCACCGCGACGCTGCGGTTGGCGGATCGGTCGTCGAGGCCCCACTGCGGGCCGAGGTCGACGAACGCAGGATCGGTCGGGGTGCCCTCGTTGATGAACATCACGTCGGGCTGCTCCTGATCGTTGACCCAGCCGGGGTTGCCCTTGTCGTCGAGCCAGCCGAACTGGGAGATCAGATCGAGATCGCCGTCGTTGTCGATGTCGAACAGCTCGCTGCCCCAGCCCGGGCCCCGGGGCCGCTCCAGCTGCAGCCCCGCGCCCTCGGTCGCGTCCACCCACACGCCGACGTCGGCGACGCTCTGCAGATAGAACAGCTCACCCCAGGCGGGGATCACCAGATCGGGGCGGAGATCGCCGTTGAGATCACCCCAGGCGAGGCCCATGTTCGCAGCGCTGATCACCAGGCCCGAGGCCTCCTCGGGATCGTAGACCAGCGCTCCGCCCCGGTTCCAGAGCACGACGTTGGGCTGGACGTGCCCGACGTCGTTGGCCGAGTACAGATCCAGCCAGCCGTCGTCGTCGAGATCGATCCAGCCTCCGCCGAGGGTGTAGCTGTCGTGCAGCGCCTGGGGCAGCAGCTCGGAGGCGTCGGTGAAGGTGCCGTCCCCGTCGTTGAGGTACAGCAGCGAGGGCTCTCCGCCGGCCTGGTGGTCCTGGGAGAGGGCCGGATCGATGTAGCCATGGGAGCCGACGAACAGATCGAGATCGCCGTCTCGATCGTAGTCTCCAAAGGAGGTGGCGACGCTGCGCAGGCAGCCCTCCTCGGTGCAGCCGTC
>DRPG01000751.1 GCA_011376105.1 Deltaproteobacteria bacterium | reverse complement strand
GGGGTGCGCGGGGGAGAGCGTGCCACCGGCGCTGTCTCCGTCATCGACGCAGCCTTCGACGCCGTCTCCGTCCCCTGCGCCGGGGGGCGATCCCCAGGTCGACGTCGAGGCGGTCACCGTCTCGGGGGATCCCGGCGCCTACACCTTCGCGGTGACGCTGGCGAGCGACGAGACGGGCTGTGATCAGTACGCCGACTGGTGGGAGGTGCTCGGCGCCGACGGCTCGCTGCTGTTCCGGCGGATCCTCGATCACTCCCACCCCAGCGAACAACCCTTCACCCGCTCGGGTGCTCCGGTGGAGGTCAGCTCCGAGCAGCAGCTGGTGGTGCGGGGCCACCTCCACCCCCGGGGCTACGTCGGCGGCGCCCTGTCGGGCTCGGTCGCCGCCGGGTTCGCCCCCGTGGACCTCGAGCCGGGCTTTGCCGACGACGTCGAGCAGGCCGCTCCTCAGCCCGATGGCTGTCTGTTCTGATCCCACGACGTTACGTCCCGGCACCGTGGAGGCGTCGCGATGGGTCGACCCATGGAAGAGGTCTTGTTCTCCAGGGAGACAGAGGTGATCCTCATCCCCGATGGGTTCACTCAGCTGATCCCTGAGGGCTCCCGGGGCTGGATCACCCAGGTCCTGGGAGGCAACTACACCGTCCAGCTCGAGACAGGGCGCCTCGTGCGGGTCGGATACCCCGACGCCGACGCGATCGGAAAGGAAGAAGAGGCCTCGGGCCCCGACGAGGCGGATCCAGACGCTCCGGTCGATGAAGAGCGGATCTGGAGCGCGCTCCGGGGCTGCTACGATCCCGAGATCCCGCTGAACATCGTCGAGCTGGGCCTGATCTATGGCCTCGAGCTGTCCGAGCGCCCCGACGGCGACCACGACGTCTCGATCGAGATGACCCTGACCGCGCCGGGGTGCGGCATGGGCCAGATCCTGGCCGACGACGTGGAGATGAGGATCCGGGCGATCCCCGGGGTGAAGGACGTCCGGGTGGATCTCACCTTCGATCCACCCTGGAGCCCGGAGCGGATGAGCGAGGAAGGACGCCTGGAGCTGGGGATGTTCTACTGAGGAGGTGGGGTGAGCGGGCCGAGGGTCACCGCCGCCCGTCGCTGCCCAGCTCTGCGCGCTGCCCAGCTCTGCGCGCTGTCGCCGTCACCGCCCGCCGCCGTCACCGCCCGCCGCCGTCACCGCCCGCCGCCGTCACCGCCCGCCGCTGCCGTCGCTGTCCGTCACCTCCCGCGGCTTCGCGGCTTCGCGGCTTCGCGGCTTCGCGGCTTCGCGGCTGCCTCGGGCGGACGCCCGGGTGCCCGCCCCACAGCCCACAGGAGGATCAGCCCTCCCGGAGAGGCCGACGGTGCCCGGGCGGACGCTCGGGTGCCCGCCCCACAGCCCACAGGGATTGGAGCCGTCACGCACCGCTGGATCCACGGGTGGAGGATCGGGCAGGAGACAAGCCTCTCCGGGGTTTGTTAGGATGTGAATGAACACTCATTCACAGAGGCAGGCGGCATGAGCGAGGGGATGAAGACACGGCACGCGTCGGAGGACGAGGCGCGGGAGCTGACCGAGGCCGCCCGGGAGTCCTGGGCGGGGCGGAGCTTCCTGCGGGAGCTGTTCCTCGGCAGCCTGCGGGTCGACTGGATCGATCCCTGGCCCGAGGCCGAGGAGCGTCCCGAGTTCCTGTCCTACCACGCCACCCTCGAGGCCTTCCTCCGCGACGAGGTGGACTCGGTCCAGATCGATCGCGACGGGGAGATCCCCGACTCGGTGCTCGACTGGCTCCGCGAGGCCAGGGCGTTTGGGCTCAAGATCCCAAAGGAGTACGGAGGTATGGGCTTCAACCAGGCTGAGTACTGCAAGCTGTGCGAGCTGGTGGGCTCGTACGACGGCAACCTCGCGGCCCTGCTGTCAGCACACCAGTCCATCGGGCTGCCCCAGCCGCTGAAGCTGTTTGGCACTGAGGCCCAGAAGGCCAAGTACCTCCCCCGGTGTGCTGCGGGCGCGATCACCGCCTTCGCCCTGACCGAGCCCGACGTGGGCTCCGATCCGGCCCGGCTGGCCACCGAGGCCCGCCGTACCCCCGAGGGGGACTGGATCCTCAACGGCGAGAAGCTGTGGATCACCAACGGCACGATCGCCGAGCTGATCGTCGTGATGGCCCGCGATCCCGAGACCGATCGGATCAGCGCGTTCATCGTCGACACCAGTCAGCCGGGCTTCAGCGTGGCGCACCGCTGCCGCTTCATGGGGCTCAAGGCGCTGGCCAACGGGGTGCTTCGCCTCGACGACGTGCGCGTGTCCGCCGACGACATGATCGGCGAGGAGGGCCAGGGGCTGAAGATCGCCCTGGTCACGCTGAACACCGGTCGGCTGTCGCTGCCCGCGGCGGCCCTGGGGGGAGCGCGCCGAGCGGTGGCCTGGTCGAGGGAGTGGGCCGCGGCCCGGGTGCAGTGGGGCGTGCCCGTGGGGCGCCACGAGGCGATCTCCCACAAGCTCGCCGAGATGGCCTCGAAGACCTACGCGATGGAGTGCTGGACCCGCCTGGCCGCCGAGCTGTCGATGCGCTCCGGCTACGACATCCGGCTGGAGGCCGCCGCGGCCAAGGAGTGGGGCAGCACCCGTGGCTGGGACATCACCGACGAGCTGATGCAGATCCGCGGAGGCCGGGGCTACGAGACCGAGGCCTCCCTGATCGCCCGGGGCGAGGAGGGCGTCGCGGTCGAGCGCATGATGCGGGACTCCCGGATCAACCGGATCTTCGAAGGCTCCTCCGAGATCATGCACCTGTTCATGGCCCGTGAGATGGTGGATCGGCACCTCAAGGTCGCCGGGCCCCTGCTCGAGCGCCGGGCCTCGGTGGGCGACAAGCTCGCGGCGCTGCCGAAGATCGGCCTGTTCTACGCCTCCTGGTACCCTTGGCTGTGGTGGGGGCTGGCCACCCCGCTCCGGTATCGGCGCTTTGGGGCGCTCGGCAAGCACCTGCGCTACGCCGAGCGGGCCTCCCGGCGCCTCGCCCGGAGCGTGTTCCACGCGATGGTCCGGCACCAGGCCGGGCTCGAGCGCAAGCAGGCCCTGCTGTTCCGCACCGTGGACATCGCGATGGAGATCGCGGTGTTGTGTGCGACGATCGTGCGCACCCAGGCCCTGATCGAGCGGGGGGATCCCCGCGCAGAGGGGGCCGCTGAACTGGCCTCGGTGTTCGCCTCCGACGCACGGCGGCTGATCGAGCAGCGGTTTGGGGAGCTGTCCTCCGCCGCCGACGATCGCAAGCGCCAGGCCGGCCACGATCTCCTCGATGGTGCGTTCACCTTTGTCGAAGACGCGGGGCTCGGCTCGCCCGGAGCAGCCGAGGCGGCGCTGGAGTCGGCCGCGAAGTAACCAGAGTGGGGTCTTGTCGTACTAGGGAGCAGGAGGAAGATCATGGATCGTGCCCTTGTCCTGGCGCTGGCCGGCGCCGTCACCCTCGGAGTGGCTGTGTTTGGATCCGCCCTCGCGGGTCGCGACAAGACCCCCGAGCCCTCCCGCCCGGACCGGATCGAGAAGACTGAGGAGGCATGGCGGGCCCAGCTGAGCCCCGAGGCGTTCCACGTGCTCCGGGAGAGAGGCACCGAGCGCCCCTTCAGCAGCCCCTACAGCGCAGATCACGATCCAGGGATCTACACCTGTGCTGCGTGTGGCCTCGAGCTGTACCACAGCGATCACAAGTTCGACAGTGGCACCGGTTGGCCCAGTTTCTACCAGGCGATCGACAAGGATCGGGTCGATCGCCGCCGGGACACCACCCTGGGCATGGTCCGCACTGAGCTTACCTGTGCACGCTGTGGGAGCCACCTCGGTCATGTGTTCTCCGATGGCCCCAGGCCCACCGGGGAGCGCCACTGCATCAACGGGCTCTCCCTCGACAAGAAGCCCCTGCCGACCCCGTGAGCGCGCTGTAGGGGTGGCGGCTGCAGCAGCCCTCTGGCTCGACAGGGCGCTGCGGTGGCGCGATGGCCGGTGGCTGCGATGGCCGGTGGCTGCGGTGGCTGGTGGCCGCGGTGGCTGGTGGCCGCGGTGGCTGGTGGCCGCGGTGGCCACGTCCGGGGCCTGGCCGGCTACTCGCCCTTCAGCCGACGGGCCCGGAGCCGGGAGAGCAGCTTGTCGACCTTGCCAGAGTCGGTGGGGGAGCGGGGCGCCGGGCGCCCCTGGACCCGGGGGCTGGCGCTGCTGGGGGTGGGGCGCTGCCACATCCGGGCGTCGGACACCTCGACCCCCTCCAGCGCCACGTCGTCCAGATCGAGGATGCCGGGGCGCTCGGGGGGAGGATCCACGGGCACGTCGGTGTTCAGGGTGTGGATCCCGGGGGGGCGGCCCTCGTACAGGCTCGGGATCGCTCGCCGATCGCCTTGCAGCCGGGAGCGGAGCTCCTCCCGGCTCTGCGCTGCGGGGCTTGGCTGGCGCCGCTGGCTGCGCTCCCTGCGGCGCCGATCGAGCCGGGCCCGGCGATCGTCGCCTCGCCTGCGCGGGGCGCCCTCCTGGGCCGCGCTCGCC
>DRPG01000750.1 GCA_011376105.1 Deltaproteobacteria bacterium | reverse complement strand
CTCTGAGTCGAGCTGGGTGTGCCGGACGCGGTACACCGCCGCCATGCCGCCCTGGCCGATGAGGGCCTCGACTCGGAAGCGATCGATAGTCTCCCCGATCTTGAGCACACCACTCCCGCCGCTGGACGACACCCTCGAGGACATTCTAGGAGAACCCGATCGGACTGGCGACGACGTAGTTGAGACAGAAGACGCCCCATCCAAGCCGGTGGACCGAGCGGTACGTCCACCGCTGCGCCGCCCGGGATCAGGAGCACACCCTGCGTTGGCCGATTAGATCCCCATGGATCCAGACACAACCGAGGACCGAGGGATCGTGTCGTCCAAACGACCAAAAACCCTGGGCGGCGGCAGATACGAGCTCCTCGAGCCCGTCGGGACCGGGGGCGTGGCCACCGTCTTCCGGGCCCGGGACCACCACCGCGACCTCGACTGTGCGATCAAGCTCCTGCTGCCCTCGGCGGCCCGCTCCCCCAAGACCCGCCATCGCTTCCTCACCGAGGCGAGCACCATGGTCGATCTCGATCATCCCAACGTGATCCGGGTCACCGACGTGGGAGAGGAGGGGGGGCCATTCTACTTCGCGATGGAGCTGGCCCGGGGGGGCAGCCTGTCGGACATGCTGCGGGCCCACGGCGCCCGGGGGCCCCGGGAGGCCCTGGCCCTGATGTTCCAGGTGCTCCAGGGCCTGGGCCACGCCCACGCCCACGGGGTGATCCACCGCGACATCAAGCCCCAGAACATGCTGCTGTCCAAGCCCCTGGAGCACGGCCCCGACGCGCTGGCCGGGCCCCGCGTCCGGCGGATCCGGGTCAAGCTGACCGACTTCGGGATCGCTAAGCGCACCGCCACGCTGCGTGGGCTCCACATCACCGGCACCGACGACACGCTCGGCACCCTCGCCTACATGTCCCCCGAGCAGCGACACGATCCCCGGGAGGCGGGGCCCCGCTCCGATCTCTACGGGGTCGGCGCCACGCTGTACCTGCTGGTCACCGGCCGCAGGCCGTTCGATCTGGCGGTCTCCTCCGATCCCGACGCAGTCCTCGAGCGCCTCCCGCAGCCCCTACGCTCCCTGCTGCGCACCGCCACCGCCCAGGATCCAGCGGCACGCTACCCCACGACCCAGGTGATGGCCAACGCTGTGGCCTCCGCCTACAACGATCTGGATCCCTCGGCGAGCGATCACCTGGAGAGCTGATCCTCAGCCCCCCTGCAGCTCCAGGGCGAGCCGTACCCCCTCGAGGATCCGGGGTAGCACGGCTAGCAGCCGCTCGATCTCCCCCGCAGTGCTGCCGGGCCCCAGGCTCACCCGCAGCGCCCCCTCGGGGTGGGGATCCCCCATCGCCACGAGCACCGGCGAGGGCTCGAGGCTGCCGCTGGCACAGGCGGCCCCGGAGGAGACCGCGATCCCCTCCAGATCCAGCGCCTGGACCAGGGCCTCGCCGGGCACACCGTCGAACACCACGCAGGTGTGGGTCGGGGACCGCTCCGCCGCCTCCCCCACCAGGCGGGCCCCCAGCGCCACCAGCCCCCGCCGCAGGGGCTCAGCCAGGCCCTGATAGCGCGCGCTCCGGGCCTCGGCCTCGGCCTCGGCCTGCGCCGCTGCGGCCCCGAACCCGACCGCCAGCGCCACCGGCACCGTGCCCCCCCGGCGACCCCGCTCCTGGGAACCTCCAGGGAGCAGGGCAGGAAATGGCGCTCCGCTCAGCAGGGACAGCGCCCCGATCCCCACCGGGCCCCCCAGCTTGTGGGCAGAGATCACCACCGAGTCGGCCCCGGCCAGCGCCGGCACCGGGCCCCGGCCCAGGGCCTGGGCCGCGTCGACGTGCAGCCGCAGGCCATGCCGTGCGGCCAGCGCCCGGGCTGCTCCGAGGGGCTGGATCACCCCCGTCTCGTGGTTGACCGCCATCAAGCACAGCAGCCCACCGGAGCCGCCGGGCTCGTCGAGCCTGTCGGGCTCACCAGCGCCGCCGAGCCTGGCAGGCGCGTCGGGATCGGGCAGCACCACGCGCCCCGCTGAGTCCACCGCCAGCGGGATCCGCCGCAGGCCCGCGGCCTCGATCGCGCCGTGTACACAGGGGTGCTCCAGGGGCGAGGCCCAGACCCGACGCGCCCCCCCGACGGCCCAGCCCCGGATCCCCTGGTGGTTGGCCTCGGTGGCCCCGGAGGTGAACACGATCCCCTCAGCGGGGCGCCGCAGCAGGGCCGCGACCTGCTCCCGGGCGTGCTGCAGCGCAGCGGCGGCCCGCTGGCCCGCCCCGTGGGCCGAGGCGGGGTTGGCCGGGACCCGTAGCCAGGGCGCCATCGCCTCGACGACCCCGGGCAGCGGTGGAGAGGTGGCCGCATGATCGAGGTAGATCACGGGACCACCACCTGCTCACGGATCCGCTCTACGGTGGCCTCTCCGATCCCGTGGACCCGGATCAGCTCCTCTACTGAGGCAAACGGACCTCGGTCGGCACGATCCACCACGATGCGCGCGGCGATCACTGGGCCGACACCGGGCAACAGCTGCAGCTGCTCCACCCCGGCCTGGTTCAGATCGATCGGCTCGGCCTGCGGGGCCTCGACGAACGGAGCCAGCTTCGCCACGGTCGAGGGGCCCACCCCACGGACCCGGACGAGCCCGTCGAGGCTGGGAAACGGCCCCCGGATCTCTCGATCCTCGACGATCGCGGCCGCGGTCGAGGCCCCGAGCCCAGGGATCGCCTCAAGGGCCTCGATCCCGGCGGTGTTGATGTCGATCGGCAGCGCTACGAGCAGCGGCCTCGAGGGCGGCAGCACCCGGACCCGTCCCCCCCGGACCTCGAGGCGATCGCCCTCGGCCAGGACATCGGGGGGCAGCGGCCTGAGGCGATCGGGCTCGAGCCCCGCAGCGGCCAGGGCCGACGCGACCGTGGGTGCGTCGGCGATCACCAGGCCGGGCCTGGGGACTTCACCTGAGATCTCGATCAGCACGCCGTCGGGCAGGGACGGAGACCACCAGGGGCGGCTCGCCGCGAGCACGGTCACCACCACCAGCAGCAGGGCCACCAGGCTGCCTCCCCGGGGCTGGGGCCTGGGCTCGCTGCGCCGGAAGGAGAGCTCAGACATCGAGCCCCTCCAAGGCCGCGTGGCGCGCTCCAGTGGCGGACAGCTCGGCCCTGCGCCCCCTGGGGGCGTCCTCGAGCCGGATCTCGAGCCGATCGGCGGGCAGCAGCTCCGGGAAGCGTGAGGCCCACTCGATCGCCAGCACGGTCTCGGGCGCCATCGCATCGAGGCCCAGCTCGTCCAGCTCGGACGCATCCCCCAGGCGGTATAGATCGGCGTGCCACAGGGGCAGCCGGCCGCCCTCATGGATCTGCACCAGCACGAAGGTGGGGCTCTGGATCAGCGAGGGGACCCCGAGGCCCTCGGCGATCCCCCGCACCAGGGCGGTCTTGCCCGCCCCCAGATCACCGGAGAGGGCCAGGCACGCCCCGGGGGGCAGCGCCACCCCGAGGCGACGGCCCAGCTCATGGGTCTCGGCCGGGGACGACAGCAGGAGGGCTCGCATCTCGTCCGGTGGCCCGCCGCCCGCCGTCCGTCAAGGAAGTCCGGACGACGACAGCGCCTCGATCGCGTCGGGGAGGGCGGCGGCGACGTCCGAGGCGCGCCAGCCCCCCCGGCGGGTGGAGGCCAGCCGCTCCCCCGCGGCCCCATGGACCCAGGCCGCCAGCCGCGCTGCGTCGTGGGGCGCCACCCCCCGGGCCAGCAGGGCCCCCACCACCCCGGTGAGCACATCCCCGCTGCCCGCGGTGGCCAGGGTGGGCGCTCCGGTGGCGTTGACCGAGATCCGCCGCCCACCCGAGGCGACCAACGTGTGGCGCCCCTTGAGCAGGGCCGTGCCCCGCACCGCCAGGGCCTCCACCGCGGCGAACCGATCGCTGGACACCCGCTGGGTGCCCCACCCCAGCAGCCGCCCCGCCTCCCCGGGGTGGGGCGTCAGCACCCGGGGAGGCCCCGCCCCTCCGAGCTCAGACGTGGCCTCCAGGGCGTCGGCGTCGAACACCACCGGGCCGCGGTGTTCCCGCCACAGCCGCGCCAGCTGCTCCGCCAGGGGGCCGGCCAGGGCGGCGCCGCCCCCCAGCCCCGGCCCCACCGCCAGCGCGTCGAACCGCCGCAGCTCGGGCAGCCGCTGCAGCCGCTCCCCAAAGCCGTCCCCGGCCCCGCCATCGACGGGCAGCACCATCACTTCGGGGGGCAAGCTCGCCAGGCGCACCAGCGCCCCCCGGGGGGCCGCCAGGGACACCAGGCCCACGCCCGCAGCCAGGGCCCCCTGACACACCAGCGAGGCCGCGCCGGCCATCGCCAGGCTGCCCGCCACCACCAGCAGGTGGCCCGAGCGGCCCTTGTGGGCGCTCACGGGGCGCGTCGGCCACAGCGGAGCCAGGTCGAGGGCTCCGGGGAGCTCAGCGGTGGCGTCGGCGGCGTCGGCGGCGTCGGCGGCGTCGGCGGCGTCGGCGGCGTCGGCGGCGGCGGCGGTCGCCGCCGCAGCCAGCCCGATGTCGACCAGCTGCACCACCCCCGCGAGGCTGGCCCCGGGCTCGGTGAACAGCCCGGGCTTGAGCCGCCCCAGGGTGACGGTGCGCACCGCCGCGGGACAGCTCCCGAGCACGCTGCCCCGATCGGCGTGCAGCCCGCTGGGGAGATCCACCGCCACCACCGGAGCGGGATGAGCGTCCATCGCCGCCAGGGCCCCGGCCAGGGCCCCCTCCACGACTCGGGTCAGGCCGGTGCCGAACACCGCGTCGACCAGCAGGGACGCCCCCTGTAGCCCTCCGACCTCGGGGATCCGCAGGCGACGCGCCGCCTCCGCCATGATCGCGGCGTCGTCGGTGCGGGGCTCGGCCAGGGGCCAGATCCGGACGGGGATCGCACGCTGGTGCAGCCAGCGTGCGATCCCCCAACCATCGCCGCCGTTGTTCCCCGACCCGCACACGATCACCGTGCCCCGGGCGGCGGCCCGCCGGTGGTGGGCCAAGATCGCGTCTGCGACCCCCCGCGCGGCCAGCTCCATCAGGGCCACCCCGGGCACGCCGACGCCCTCGATCAGGCGTCGATCCAGCGCCCGGACCTGGGCTGCGGTGCTGATCCACCTCATCCCAGCACCCGCCGGGCCACTGAGGCCACCTGCTCGGCGACCTGAGCCACCACATCCGCCTCGTCCCCCTCCACCAGGATCCGCAGCACCGGCTCGGTGCCGGAGTAGCGCAGGAGCACCCGCCCATGGGGCCCAAGCCGGTCCTCCGAGGCCGCGCAGATCTCGCTGAGGGGCGGGATCCCGTCGAGGGAGGGGCGGGCGCGGACCTCCACCTTGCTCAGGTGGCTGGGCAGGGGCTTGAACGCAGCGAAGGCGCCCGAGAGGCGCTCGTGGCTGGACCAGGCCGCCACCAGGGCCCTGAGCCCAGCGATCAGGCCGTCTCCGGCGGCCACGTCGCCAAACAGCACATGGCCCGATCGCTCTCCGCCCAGCACCAGAGCGTCGCGATCCATCGCCCCGCGCACGTGCCGATCCCCGACCGCAGTGCGCACCACCCGGACCCCGGGCAGCTGCTTGTCCAGCGCACCTCCACTCATCACCGTGACCGCGATGGCGGGCGCGGCGAGGTGCCGGGCGAGCAGCCAGATCACCGCGTCGCCGTCGACGACGCGGCCGGCCTCGTCCACCAGGCGGACCCGATCGGCGTCGCCGTCCAGCGCGATCCCGCCGTCGAGGGCCTGTGCCACCACCCGCTCAGACAGGGCCCCGAGGTGCTCGCTGCCACAGCCACCGTTGATCGTCCCGCTGATCCCGGTGGCCTCGATCCCCGGCAGCCAGGACGACAGCCAGGGCAGCGCAGCGGTGCCGGCTCCGTTCGCCAGATCCACCGCGAACCGCCGCCCGGACAGCGCCGTGGTGTCGGGCACCGCGGCCTGCACCGCCCGGCGCCACAGATCCGAGACCTCGTCTGCGACGTCGCGGTGGGTGGCGCCGTCCACCTCCGCGCCCTCGGCCGCGATCCAGGCCTCGACCGCAGCCACGGCGGCCTCGTCGAGCTTCCGCCCCCCCGCCCCGAGGATCTTGAAGCCGTTGTCGGGCTCGGGGTTGTGCGAGGCGGTCACCATCACCCCGACGTCGGCCAGGGCGGCGTGCACCGCGAGGCCCACCGCCGAGGTGGGCACCACGCCCGCGTCCAGGCTGGTCCCGCCGGCCTGGCCGACCCCCGCGGCCACCGCGGCCGCCAGCTCAGGCCCCGATGGACGGGTGTCCCGGGCGATCACCACCCGATCCCCGCCCAGGGCCCGGGCCAGGCGGCAGGCCGCCCGCCCCACCGCGGCTCCGACCTCGCTGGTGATCGGGTGTGTCCCTGCAGGCCCACGGATCCCGTCCGTGCCAAACGCCACGGGCCTCATCGGCGCACCACCGTGACCTGGGGGGGCTGGACCGCCACCACCTCGACGTCTTCCCCTCCGGGGTGGAGGATCCGCATCCGGACGCCCTCCTGTGGGCCGAACCAGGCCTCGTAGCGATCCTCGACCGCGGGCTCGGGCACATGCACCATCGCCACCACACGATCGAAGGTGACCCCTTCGAGCTGACCCGCGGGTCCCTCGAGCGTCACGTCCACATGAGCCTCCTCTGGCTGAAAGTCGTAGCGCCCCCACACCAGCACGGGGACCTGGGTCAGCACGCGCCGCTCCGAGGTGGGCACCACCACGATCGAGGCGGTGGGCACCACCTCGCTGGCGAGCTCCACCCCACGGGGCAGATCGAGATCGACGTCCGAGATCGTGTCGCTGACCAGCCCCGAGACGTCGATCGAGCGGGTGGAGACCTCGCGCAGCGACGCCACCTTGCTCCGTGGCCCGCGCACCTCGATCACCGGGGGATCGACGGTGGACTCCTGGATCTCGAAGCCATCTCCGGGGTCCCCGACCAGCACCGGCCGGACCTTGACCTTGGTCACCGCCAGCTCGTCGAGGGTGAACCGCAACGACGAGGGCTTGATCGACACCACCTGCAGCGACGGGGGCAGGCCCGTCATCGGGAAGGCGTCGAACTCTAGGCCGTGCTCGCCGACGCCGATCTCCGAGATGTCGACGGGCAGCCTCGCCACCATGTGCTCCGCCGAGCGCGTGGCGGTGCGCGTCCCCCGCACCACCAGCGCGAGGGAGGTCGGCAGGGGCTCGGTGGTGACGAGCTTCGGAGGGAGCTTCCACTGAACCGTGGCCTTCATCGTCTGCTCGTGGACCTGCTCCCCCTGCACATACAACCAGGCGGCCAGGGCCAGCACCAGGGCCAGCAGCTTGCTCCAGAGGTTGCCGGTCACCCAGGCCGTCCAGCCCTCGAGCCGATCCCGGGAGCGCCTCGTGGTGTCGTGGCTAGCCAACGCTCCCCCCGGCCCCGGCCCCGGCCCCGGCGGGCTCAGCCAGGGCCTCGTCCGCCTCCAGCTTCTCCACCAGCCGCTGGCGGAGATCGTTGGTGTCGGCCACGGGGGTGACCTCGCCGCGGTTGACCAGGGCCACCGTGCCCCGCTCCTCGGAGACCACCAGGCACAGCCCGTCGGTCTCCTCCGACAGCCCGATCGCGGCCCGATGCCGCGTGCCCCACGCCCGCGTGATCTCCTTAGACAGCGAGATCGGCAGGAACACGCTCGCCGCCACCACCCGCTGCCCCGAGATCACCACCGCGCCGTCGTGCAGCGGCGAGCTGGGGTGGAAGAGCGACTGCAGCAGCTCGGTGCTGACCACCGCGTCGAGCGGGTGGGCTCCCTCGGTGTAGGGCTCGAGCGAGGCCGCTCGCTCGATCACGATCAGGGCGCCGATCTTGCGGTGAGCCAGGGCAAAGCACGCCTTGATCACCTCCTCCATCACGTTGGCCTCCGAGCGCGTGCCGCGGCGACGGGTGAACAAGGTGCCCCCCGCCCGGGCCAGGGCCAGCCGGATGTCGTCCTGGAACAAGATCAGCAGGGCGATCACCATGTAGACGAACAGGTTGTCCAGCACCCACCGGACCGCCATCAGCCCCAGGGTGTCGCTCGCCACATAGAGCAGCCCGACGATCCCCAGACCCAGCAGGCTCTGGACCGCCCGGGTGCCCTGCATCACCACCAGGACGCGGTACACCACGTACGACAGCAGCCCGATGTCGACCCAGTCCTCGAGCTCAGCGCCGGAGAACGTCTCGAACAGCCACGCCAGCACGTTCACCGGGCGCCCCCTGGAGCAGGCGGGGAGCTCTGAGCAGGTGGAGCACAGGCGAGATAGACCAACAGCGCATCCCGGGTCTCGGCGACGTCATGGATCCGGAGCACCGAGGCGCCGGCGGCGGCCGCGGCCAGCGCCGCCCCCACCGAGCCCGCGAGGCGCCCGGACGCGTCTTGACCGGTGAGGTGCCCGAGGAAGGACTTGCGGGAGGCACCGATCAGCACCGGACAGCCCAGCGACGCGATCCGGCGGGTGGCGCCGATCAGCCTGGGGTTGTCGCCCGGGGCCTTGCCGAACCCCACCCCCGGATCGATCACGATCCGATCGCGATCGATCCCCATGGCCTCAGCGGCCCCGATCCGATCCGCCAGCCGAGCGCGCACCTCCTCCACCACGTCGTCGTAGTGGACGTCCTCCTGCATGGTCTCGGGGCGCCCCCGCATGTGCATCAGCACGACGGTGACCCCGGCCTCGGCACACAGCGGCCCCATCGCCGGATCCGCCAGCGCGGTGACGTCGTTGACGATCCGTGCGCCGGCCTCGATCGCGGCCCGGGCCACTCCTGCCTTGCTCGTGTCGATCGATATGATCGCGTCGGGGCGCCTGGCCACCAGGGCCCGGATCACCGGGACGACGCGCCGCAGCTCCTCGGCCTCTGAGACCGACCGCGAGCCGGGCCGGGTGGACTCCCCTCCGACGTCGAGCCAGTCGGCTCCGTCGTCGAGCAGCGCCAGCCCGTGGGCCACCGCGGCCTCGACCTCGACATAACGCCCGCCGTCGGAGAACGAGTCTGGGGTGACGTTGAGCACCCCCATCAACAGTGGTGGCCCCGCGCGGCCCCCCTGCACCCCCGGTCCCGTGCCCACGGCTACACAGTCGCGGCGGCGAACCAGCCCGACTCGGGGTGCACGGGCTCGGACTCCTCGACCAGGCGGGCGAACTCGTCCGCGTCCAGGGACTCCTGCTCGATCAGGGTCTGGGCGACCTTGTGCAGCACGTGGATGTTCGTCTCCAGGATCCCCTTCGCTGCGTTGTAGGCCCGGGTCAGGATGCTCCGGATCTCCTCGTCGATCCGCCGGGCGGTGTGCTCTGAGTAGTTCTTGATCTGGTTCATCTGTCGACCGAGGAACACCTCGTTGTCGCCCTGGCTCCAGGCCACCGGGCCCAGATCGTCGCTCATGCCCAGATCACAGACCATGTGCCGTGCGATGTTGGTCGCCTGCTGGATGTCGGAGCGGGCGCCGCCGGTGATCGCGTTGAACACCAGCTCCTCCGCCGCCCGCCCCCCCATGGCCATCGCGATGTTGTTGATCAGCTCCTCGCGGGTCTGGGACAGGCGATCCTCGCTGGGCATGGTCCAGGTGACGCCCAGGGCGCGGCCCCGGGGCACGATGGTGACCTTGTGCACTGGATCGTGGCCCGGCAGGAGGTGGGCGACGATCGCGTGGCCGGCCTCGTGGTAGGCCGTCTTCTCCTTCACCGGCTCGGGCATGAACATCGAGCGGCGCTCGGGGCCCATGAAGATCTTGGAGCGGGCCTCCTCAAAGTCGGACATGTCGACCCGATCCTTGTCGCGTCGGGCGGCGAGCAGGGCGGCCTCGTTGCACAGGTTCTCGAGATCGGCACCGGAGAACCCTGGGGTCACCTTTGCGATGCGCTCATAGTCGACATCGCCGGCGGTGGGGATCTTCCGGGAGTGGATCGACAGGATCTGAGC
>DRPG01000749.1 GCA_011376105.1 Deltaproteobacteria bacterium | reverse complement strand
TCGCGCCCCTGTCTCCGGTGGCCAACCTGGGGGCGCTGCCCCTGATGGGGCTGGGGATCGTACCCGCCGCGGCCGCCGCATGCTGGGCCCCCGCGCCGCTAGATAGCTGGGCCGGAGCGCTCGGCAGCCTGCTGGTCCGGTGCATGCTGTGGGGCCTCGAGCCGCTGGCGATCGCTCCCCTCGCCCCGGCCGTGGGGCCCCTGGGGGCGATCGGGCTGGCCACAGCGCTGATCTTCGGCCTGCGAAGGCCCTGGCTCGGGGCCCTGGGGATCGGGCTGTGCCTCTCGCTGCACCCCCGGGCCACCGAGGGGCTCCGGATCACCTTCCTGGACGTGGGCCAGGGCGACGCGGTGCTGGTCGAGCACCCCGACGGCCTGCGGTGGCTGATCGACGGTGGACCCTCCCGTCGGGGGCTGGTCGGCTGGCTCAGGAGGCAGGGGATCCGACACCTCGACGCGGTCGTCGCCACCCACGGGGAGTGGGATCACTATGCGGGGCTGCTGTCGGTGATCGAGGAGCTGGAGGTCGACGTGATCTGGGCCCTCGATCCACCGCTGCGTCTGGTCGAGGCCGCGGCCTCCGCCGCGGTGCCGATCGAGGCTCCCCCACAGGCCCTGTGGCCGCCCCTGGACCAGCCCCAGCGCTGGCGCGGAAACGATCGATCGATCGTGCTGGGGATCGGGCCCGTCCTGCTCACCGGTGACGTCGAGGCCGGGGCCGAGGCAGCCCTCGCCCAGGCGCTGCCCCGGAGGTTCCCGATCCTCAAGGTCCCCCACCATGGCTCCGCCACCTCCAGCAGCCTGCCCCTGCTGGAGGCCACCGAGCCCGCGCTGGCGGTGATCTCCGCCGGGCACGACAACTTGTTTGGCCACCCCCACCCCGAGGTGATCGAGCGCCTGACCCACGTCGGCGCTGAGATCCTGCGGACCGATCGCGACGGCACCGTCACGATCGAGATCTCAGCCGATGGAGGCTGGCGCTACACCACCGCCACGGGGCGGACGGGCAGCGGATCCTCCAGCGGCGGAGCCCGGGGCCGGCGCCGGGGTCCCGGGGCCCGGGATCCAGCGCCCCAGAGGAGCCCGCCCCATGGCCCAGAGGGGCCGGCTCTACGCCCCTGAGGCCTCTACTGTGTGGGCTCTGAGGCCCGACGGGCCCCCACGAGGAACACCGCCAGCGCGACCACCGCCAGCACCAACGACATGCCCTGGCTGTAGCTTAGCGATCGGCCCAGCAGCTCGGGGAGGAAGTAGCCCCGGGACAGATCTCCCCGAAATTCCTCGGTGATCGAGCGCACCACCGCATACAGCAGCAGGTAGAGCAGGCACACCTGGCCGTCGAACCGACGGTGGCGGTAGAACAGGTTAGTGATCCCCGCGATCCCCAGCAGGGCAGCGGCCTCGTACAGCTGCACGGGGTGCAGGGGCACGCCCCCGGGGGCCAGCGGGGAGTCCTCGGGGAAGGTGGTCGCCAGCGCGCCGGCGCTCGGCAGCCCCCAACAGCAGCCCGCGGCGAAGCAACCCACCCGGCTGATCGCATGGGACAGGGGCCAGGCGGTGCCAAAGATGTCCCACATGGCGAAGATCGGGAGCTTTGAGCGCCACATCAGCAAGAATCCAGCCGGGATCCCGACCACGAAGGAGCCGTAGAACACCAGCCCCCCACGGCGCAGATCGAACAGATCACCGAGGCGATCGATGGAGCTGGGCTGCTGAAGCACGAAGATGAGGCGCGCACCGATCAGGCCCGAGACCGCCATCCAGAAGATCACGTCGGCGACCTGGTTGAAGTCGAGGCCCAGCCGGTGGGAGCGCCACAGCACCAGGGCACAGCCCACGACGAAGGCCAGCGCGCCCAGCGCGCCATAGGTATGGATCTCGAGGCCACCCAGCTCGAAGAGGACAGGATGCATCCCGCGTCACTAACTTGCTGTCCGGGGGTCGGAGCGCTACGTCGAGCCTTCTCCATGGGGTGGCCGTGAACCGCCGCAATGTGCTCTTCCTGCTGTTCTCGATCGTCGGGATCATCGCTGATCAAGCCAGCAAACAATGGATCGTCGCCAACGTCCCGTTGCAAACGGGAGAGATCAAGATCATCCCGGGCTTCCTGTCGATCGTGCACGCCCAGAACCCAGGGGCGGCCTTCGGCATGCTGGGCGACTTCGCCTACCGCCACTGGCTGTTCCTGGCGTTCACCATCGTCGCCGGGATCGTGATCGTTGACATGTTCCGCAAGCTACCCACCGACGACTGGCTGATGTCCAGCGCCCTGGGGCTGATCATGTCGGGGGCGGTGGGCAACGCGATCGATCGCATGCGGCAGCAGTACGTCACCGACTTCATCCGGGTGTACACCGATCACGAAGGCCTCGCGGGCTGGCTGCGGAGCACCTTCGGCACCAACGAGTGGCCCAGCTTCAACGTGGCCGACGCAGCTCTGGTCGTGGGGGTCGGCTTGTTCATCATCCACCACCTCTTCTTCGAGGAGGCCGAAGCCGGGGAAGCTGAGCCCACCGACCTCGTCTCCGGCGGAGAGGTGCCCCTCGACGAAGACGACATCCCCACCGATAAGGAGCCTGCGGTCCGACCCGTGCCTGATGCCGGAGCCGAGGCCCCCTAGATGCACCCCTGGCTGGTCTACACCGACTGGCTGCGGCTGCCCACCTACCTCACCTGCCTGATGGTGGGGTTCGGGCTCGCCACGTTCGTCCTCAGGCGGGAGGCGCTGCGCGCGGGCCTCGAGATCAGGCTGGTGATGGATCTGGCCCTGTGGGCCCTGCCCACGGTCTTGCTCGGGGCCAGGCTGGGCCACGTCGTGCTCGTGGCCCCGCGCCTGTACTGGCGGAGGCCCCTCGAGGCGCTACAGCTCGCCAACGGGGGGTTTGTGTTCTACGGGGGCCTGATCGCCGGGGGCCTGCTGCTGCTGCGCTTCAGCCGCCACCACGGGCTGTCGCCCTGGGTCCTCGGTGACGTGTTCGCCCCGGCCACTGCGTTCGGGCTGGCGTTTGGTCGCCTGGGCTGCCTCGGCGGGGGCTGCTGCTTCGGGCGCCCCGCTGAGTGGCCGCTGGGGATCGCCGTGCCATGGGCGATCCGCTACTACCGCCGCAGCCAGGGGCTGCCCGACGCCTGGCTCGGCACCGCGCTGCACCCCGCGCCGGTGTATGCGAGCGTGCTGGCCCTGGCCTTGTTCATGTTGCTGTGCAGGCTCCGGGAGCGCCAGCGCGTGCCGGGGGAGACGACGCTGGCGTTCTTTGGGCTGTATGGGCTAGGCCGGATCGGGCTCGAGGCCACCCGGGGCGATCTGCAGCGGGGGCTGTACCTCGGGGGCCTGGTGAGCACCTCCCAGCTCATCGCAGCGGTGACCAGCGCGATCGCGCTGACCTGGTGGTGGAGGCGTAGACAGCCCCGAGCCCCCCGCTCCGGAGCACCCGGAGAGGGCCGTCGCTGATCCCGCCGAGGGCGAGCTGTGCCCCCGGACACGTCCCGCGATCCAGCCCGGTCCGGGGGCTGGCCACGGGGCCTGTGGGGGAGCCGGCTCGGCGAAGAATGATCCGAGGGCTGTCGCCGGCTGGCCACGGGGCCTGTGGGGGAGCCCCTGCTTCCGTTGGAGCCTCCTGAGGCAGAGGCGGGGGAGACAGCGAGCAGACACGGCAGCCACACCGGTGAGCCAGACGACCCGCGCCACCCGATGACACGACGCCGGGGCCAGGGCGTCGGTGAGCTCAGCCCCGCCCGCCTCGGTCGCCGGATCCACCGCGGCAAGGGCTGCGAGCTGCTCCTGGAGTCGATCGGATCGCCGGGCCATGGATCGTGCTCGCTCACCAGACCACGAGAGGATCGACGTCGGTCGCTGCGCAGCCCACGCTGAGCCGGGGCCGGGCGCGTCGGATCCGATCGGCGAGGCGGAGCAGGTAGCCCCGCTCGGTGTGGGTGTGATCGGTGAGCACCACCGTGGTGCCCTGGGCTGCCCAGGAGAGCACGTCGTGGTGGCGCATCTCCCCGGTGAGGATCAGATCGACGCTGCCCAGGGAGGAGAGCACCGATCCTCCGGCGCCGGGACAGACCGCCACCGTCGAGATTGGAGCCCGGATGCTCCGATCCGTTGGGGAGGCGACCCGGACGTGGGGCAGCTGCAGGTGCTCCTTGATCGAGGCCACCGCGTCGGTCAGCGGCCGGGGGGTGGCCAGCACCGCCCGACGCCCAGCCCCCACCGAGGGATCCGAGCGATCCGGCTGGATCGGCGCGCTGTCGGTGAAGGGGACCCCGAAGGACTCCAGCAACCAGTCGCACATCCCCCCTGTGGCCGCGTCCAGCGCGGTGTGGGGGCTGTAGACCGAGATCCCTCCGCGCAGCGCCCCCAGCAGCACGCGCCCCTGCGGGGTCCCTCCGGTGAGGCGCCTGATCCCCTTGAAGATCGGGGGGTGGTAGGCCACGATCAGATCCGCGCTGCGCTCCCGGGCCTCGTCGAACACGGCCTCAGTCAGATCGATGCACAGGATCACGGTCTGGATCGTGCGGGTACCCTCGAGCAGGAGACCGACGTTGTCCCACTCAGCGGCGAGCCCCGGGGGGGCCAGATCGTGCAGCACCTCGAGCACCGACTCCAGCGAGGGATCCACACCACACCTCCCCCCGAGACGTAGTCGATCCGCGTATCTGCGCCACCCATCGATCCTCTGTGGGGGCTCTGGAGATCTCCGATCGGACGCGAGCGCCGGATCAGACCCGCGGGGGCGGATAGCCCTCGGTACGGAGGCGAGGAGATGACGGGGACGAGCCATGCCCCCCCGGACGGTACCCCCCCCGATCCAGGGGACACCGCTCCGGAGGCCCACGATCCAGGCGAGGATCCGAGCGGGTACGCTGCCCAGCGGCCCGCTCCACCTCTGTGCTCAGTCCCCTGTGGTACGAAGCTCCACGGGACCCCGCGACCTGGAGGGAGCCGATGACCGCCCGGACCCTGATGTTGGTGGGCTTCGTGGCCCTCGCCTTGCCCGGGGTGTTGCTGATCTTCTGGGCCCGGGGGCAGAGCGCCGCCCTGCTCGAGCAGCCGGTGGTGATCGAGGAGCACGACCTGGCGAAGCCCGAGCACGTGTCCTTCACCCGGGGCGAGCGCTTGGTGCGCCACGTCCTCGACTGTGGAGGCTGCCACGGTGAGGATCTCGGGGGCCTCAAGGTGTCGGAGAGCCTGCTCATGGGTGGCTTCTATGCCCCCAACCTCACCCGAGGCTCCGGTGGGGTCGGCGGGGCGCTCGACGTCGCGGGCTGGGATCGCGCCATCCGGCACGGCGTCGACGCCGACGGGCGGCCGCTGCTCCATATGCCCTCAGATCGCTGGGCTGTCCTGTCGGATCGCGATCTGATGGACGTGCTTGCCTACCTCGAGCGGGTGCCGGAGGTCGATCGGGAGATGCTCGACAGCAAGGTCGGACCCATGTACCGGCTGCTGCTGGCCACGGGCGACATCCAGCTACCCGCCCGCCAGATCGATCACGACGCCCCACGGCGGGAGATCGAGCCTGGCCCCACCGTCGCCTACGGGACCTACCTCGCCACCATCTCAGGCTGCCTCGACTGCCACGGCGAAGATCTCGGGGGAGGACCCTCCCCCTCGGGTCTCCCCGCCTCCCCCCCGATCGATCGCCGGGCGCTCAAGGATTGGAAGAGCGCGGATCTGGGCCGGGCCCTGCGGGAGGGGCTGCGGCCCGACGGCACGAGGCTCGATCCCTACATGCCGTGGCCGGCCTACTCGGGCATGACCGAGGAGGAGGTCCAGGCGCTGTGGATGTTCCTCTGGGTCGGAGGAGGCTGACCGGCTCCAGCGCGCCACCGCTGACCCAGCGAGCGCTCAAGCCCGCCGGGCTCACCCCCTGGTGCGTTGTGCCAGCTGCTCGATGTAGTGCAGCACCCACTCATCGGGCATCAGCTTGATCTGCAGCGACTGCAGGGCGTCTATCAGCGCTCCGGGGGGTGGAGCCAGGGCGAACCCCGCCAGGAGGAGCAGGTACAGCCCCAGGTAGGGCAGCACCTCGTCTCGATCGAACAGCTTCAGCGCGCTGCCCATCGAGCGCTTGATCCTGCAGTTCGCCAGGTCTACGCTGTACATCTCGTCGAGGATCAGGTGGGTGAGGAAGCCCGCTCCAAACAGGGCGCCATAGATCCAGGCCTGCAGCGGGCCCATGTCCAGCCCCCGCGCCGCGAGCGTCGCGACCCCACAGCACATCAGCAGGCCCGTGGGGATCGAGTGGAACCGCCCCCGGTGGACCGTCATCGAGCGGAACGGCACGATCAGGACGAAGCGGACCGTGGCGAAGGCCGCCACCAGCACCCCCAGGCCCGCCAGCAGCCCCAGGGGCCCCATCGCCACGACCGCCACCGGGACAGCCACGGAGATCCCGAGCAGGTTGAACACCAGGGTGATCGCCTCGGAGCGCTCTGAGTCGACGTCGGGCATGATCCCCCCGAGGGCGACCATGCTGATGCTCGAGCCCATGTCCGTCAGCGGGAGCAGATCGGTCGTCCCGAGGATCGCGCTACAGAAGGCCCCGACCCCCACCGCCCCCACCGCGTGGACCCCGAAGTTGGCCATCAGCGAAGGTCCCCGAGGATCTCCGACACCGCGGCGAGGACTGAGGCCCCGAGGCTGCGCGCCCGGTCGGGCGACCAGCCCGTCTCGGGGACCGGCGCGTTGTTCGCGTCCTTGAACGGCTGCTCGATGGTCATCGCCAGGGCCCCGAAGCGCTCGGCGATCTGGCTGGTGCACATCGAGAGGTTGGCCTCCCCCGGTGCGTCCACCGGGTAGCCATGCTCAGCCTGGAGATCGGGGTTCACCTCGATCCAGCGCTGGATGAACCGCTCCTGCAGGGCAGCACGACGGGCGTCCCAGCCCGGGGTCCCCTCGGCGCCGGCGACGAAGTTGTAGGGTAGCTCCTCGTCTCCGTGGATGTCCAGGGCCAGCTCCACCCCGGTGGCGTCCATCTGGTCCCGCACCAGCAGGACCTCGGGGCTGTGGGCCATGGTGGGCGCGTCCCAGGCCCGGTTGAGGTTGGTCCCCACCGCGTTGGTGCGCAGGTGGCCCCGGCGCGAGCCATCGGGGTTCATGTTCGGCACCACGAACCACGTGGCGCGCTGACATAGCGAGCGCGCCAGCCCGTCGCTTGGATCGAGGAGCCGATCGAGCAGGCCCTCGACGAACCAGGCCGCCATCGTCTCTCCGGGGTGTTGTCGGGCGGTGATCCACACCCTGGGACGATCGCTGGAGTCATCTCCGATCTTGAGCAGATCGAGATCTTCTCCGTCGAGGGTGGCCCCGAGGCGCTGCAGCTGCACCCCAGGCCGCATCGCCCAGGCCGCGTTCCGATCGTGGTGTCGCACCATGGGGTAGGGTGCGAAGTAGGCGAACCACACCGCGTCGTGCTCAGGGGTGTGCTCAAGGTGGAGCACCTGATCCCGGTACGAGGTCTCCACCCGCAGCCAGCGCCGCCGATCGGCCGAGGCGACGGCCTGGTACCCCTCCCAGGCGCTGGGGTAGGAGCAGCGCCCGGCGTTCTCGATCTGGATCCGCAGCGGGGTGTCCCGGACGCCGGTGACCCGAAAGTAGAACCACTGCATGTGCTCGGATCCCGCATCAGCGCGGATCCCGAGCCTGATCCTGCTGGGATCGGAGGCGTCGATCACCTCGATGTTTCCCGCGTCCCTGGGCACGCTCACGAACATGGTTGTCCCTCCGGAGAACGAGGCCATGTATCGTGCCCTGCCCCCGGGCTGTGGCCCCCGGGCTGTGGCCCCCGGGCTGTGGCCCCCGGGCTGTGGCCCCCGGGCTGTGGCCCCCGGGCTGTGGCCCCCGGGCTGTGGCCTCCGGGCTGTGGCCCTTGGGGAGC
>DRPG01000748.1 GCA_011376105.1 Deltaproteobacteria bacterium | reverse complement strand
GCCGTAGCCCCGCTCCCACAGCGCCCGGGGGCCGGCGGCCCGAGGCGGCCCGGTGAGGGACCCCCGGGGGGGCGAGCCGGCCCCGACGAGGCCCTGCTCTCCCGTGGAGGCCAGGGCATGGAGGCCAGGGCATGGAGGCCAGGGCATGGAGGCCAGGGCATGGGGGCTAGGGCACGATCTCGGACAGCTGGATGTCGACGGTGCTGAAGTCGCCCTTGAGCAGCTCGACGTCGGACTCTCCGCTGAACCGGGCGGTGCCGGTGCTATCGCGGCCCAGGATCGAGACCGTGTACAGGCCCGCGGGGACCTCCTCGATCAGCTCGGTGCCGTCGTCGCATGGGGTCACGAGGTCCAGCTCGATCCGATCGTCCTTGAACAAGACGACGTCGACATCATCGACGTCGTTGGAGCCGCACAGGCGGCCGTTCTCGAAGAACCAGTTGAGCTCGAGCTGTGCGGGCAGGGCCTCGAGCCGGACAGTGGGCACGGAGACCGAGCCCCCCGCGTAGACCCGCACGTTGGCTGCGGTGCCCTCGTAGCGGGGCGCGCCGGTCTCGTCGTAGCCGACCGCGACCAGATCGTAGCTCCCATCGGCCACGCTCAGGGTGCCGCCGCCGTCGGTGCAGGGATACACCGCGCTGACGGTTCCCACGAAGACCTCGACGTCGGTGACCCCCGACAGCTCACAGCCCGAGGCCCCCACCTGCCAGGTGAAGTCGACGGTGCCCGGGCCGAGATCCTCGGTCCCCGGGGACTGTTGGACAATGCAGCCCGTGCTCAGCAGTGCAGCCACGGGGATCCAGTTCCAGGTACGCATGCGTCCTCCCTCTTTCCTGACGACACCGCAGCGAGCAACATTCGCTACCTCTCTGTCCCTAGCATAGGATCCGGACATGGTGCAGCCCCCTGGTGACGTCGTCCTCGACGACTGGATCGATCGCGATCTCACTGAGGCCGTCGAGCAGGGGGGGCTCCCCCCCGCCTTCGCCGTCGGTGACGTGGTCTCCCAGGCTGAGGACGTGCTCAAGGCGATCGGCACCCGGTCCCCGGTCCTGGTGGGGGCCCGCGGGATCGGCAAGACCGCGATCGTCTACGAGCTGATCCGACGGGCCCATGACCGGATCCCCGGATCGATCTCCCTGCTGCGGGAGGCTCGGGTGGTGCAGCTGTCCCTGCGGGCGATCTCGGCGAAGTTCAAGGAAAAATCCGACGCGACCAACTTCTTCGCTGATCTCTGCGCCGCGATCGTCACCCAGCCCGAGCCGGTGGTGCCGTTCATCCGCGACATCCACCTCGCGTATGCGCTGGACTGGGAGCCTACCCTGCACCAGCTGGTCTCTCAGCTCGAGCACCCGATCCTCGCCGAGGGCTTGCCCCGGGAGTTCGACCAGCTGCTGGAGTACTGGACCGATCTGACCGAGCATCTGGTCGCGATCCCGATGCGGGAGCCTGATCAGCACCAGATGCGCACCCTGCTGTCGGCCTGGGGGACGTGGACCGAGTCACAGACCGGCCGGGGCTTCGAGGACGGCGCCCACCGCACGGCGCTGGAGCTCACCGCCCGGTTCATGGGGGATCGTCCGTTCCCGCGCAAGGCGATCGATCTGCTCCGGCAGACGGTCGACTTCCTCGGGGAGGGTGGGCACCGCCCGGTGTCCGTGCGGGACGTGGTCCGTCGCTTCTCCCAGCTCACCCGGGTGCCCCCCCGGCTGGTGGATCCAGACGAGCAGCTCGATCTAGCCGAGGTCCACACCTTCGTCAGCGAGCGCCTGCTGGGGCAGCAGGAGGCGGTCGACGCTGTGGTGCGGATGATCGCCCTGATGAAGGCGGGGCTCGCGGATCTGCGCAGGCCCTTCGGGACGTTCTTGTTCGTAGGGCCCACCGGGGTGGGCAAGACCTGGTGTGCACAGCTGCTCGCGGAGTACCTGTTCGGCGATCGGCACCGGATCGTGCGGGTCAACATGGCTGAGTACACCGAGCCCCACCATGCGCTCACCGTGTTTGGCAACCCCCACGCCCACAGCGTCGTCGATCAGCGGGGGGTGCTCTCCCGGCGGCTGCAGGGCAACCCGTTCGGGGTGCTGCTGCTCGATGAGTTCGAGAAGGCCGATCCCAAGGTCCACGATGGGTTCCTGCAGCTGTTCGACGAGGGGCGTTACATCAACGGTCGCTCCGAGACCGTCAGCGTCACCTCGATGATCGTGATCGCCACGAGCAACGCCGGCGCCGAGGTCTTCCGCGAGTCCGGCCTGGGCTTCGAGCGGCCCAGCTCGCTGCGGGAGCTGGATCGGGAGCTCGATCGCAGGCTGCACCGCACCTTCCGCTTCGAGCTGATCAACCGGTTCGATCGGGTGGTGCACTTCCATCCCCTCGATCGCGCCTGCATCCGGTCCATCGCCCGGCGGGAGCTGGCGGAGCTGGCTGATCGCGACGGGCTGCTGGGCCGGGGCCTAGAGGTGGAGGTCGACGCTGAGGTCCTCGACTGGCTGGTGGCCCACGGGTACCACCCCCACTGGGGGGCGCGGTTCCTCCGGCGGGAGATCGAGCGCCATGTCGCGGGCACGCTGGCGGAGTTCATCGTGCGGGAGCGGCCCCCCCGGGGCAGCCGGCTGGCGATCGGGGTCCGCTACGATCGGATCGACGCCCGCACCGTGTCCGGCCCACAGCAGCAGGCGGCGCCGTCCCAGACCCTGATCCAACGGCGGGTGGTGCTCGAGCCCGAGGTCCTGTTCGCGGAGGGGCAGACCTGGCTCACCCGGTTCGAGCCCCTGATCGCCGAGTCCGAGACCCGCAGGCAGCAAGCCTCGGAGCTGATCGAAGCCAGCGCCACCCCCGGCTTCTGGGACGACGCTGAGAACGCCCAGGACGTGCTGCGTCGCTACAAGACGCTCGATGCCCGGCTGGCCGCGGATCGTCGGCTGCTCAAGCCGGTGGATCGCCTCAGGCGGCTGATCGAGGCCGACGAAGACCTCCCGCTGGAGGAGCTCGCGGAGCTGCTGCGCAAGGTGGCGCGCTCCTACCGCAGGTGGATCGACATCGGCTCAGAGGCGTCCCCCGCTGCGGCCTGGGTGATGCTCGGCCCCGCCGACTCGGTGGTGGAGTCGTCGGCCTGGCTGACGGATCTGGTCGGCATGTACCGGGGCTGGTTCCGCCGCAAGGGGCTGACCTACGAGCTGGTGGCCGAAGAGATCGAGCGGGGCCAGCCCCGGCGCCTGGTGATGGAGGTCGAGGGGGCCGGGGTGCTAAAGCTGCTCGAGATGGAGCAGGGGGAGCACCGCCGTCGGGGCCGGGAGGGCCAGGTCGAGCGCGCGATGGTGGAGGTGATCCCCCGGCGGGATGGGCCGGTGGAGTCGTCCGGAGCGGTGGTGGAGGACGCGAGGCGGACCCGCGGGGTGGCGATCCTGCGTCGGGCGGCCCGGGTCCGCCTCGATCTGCCGATCCGGGGGCTGAACCTCAAGCTGTACGGCACCGGTCGAGACTCCCTGGAGCTGCTGGCTCGGGATCTGGGGGCGGCCCTGGCGTCGCCCCGGCCCAGCCTGGAGATCGCGCGAACCTACGGGATCCGCGGTGGAGCGGTGCAGGATCCCCGCACCAGCGCCTCGACCTCCAACCTCAAGGACGTGCTCAGGGGGAACCTCGAGCCGTTCCTCCAGGCCTGGGAGGTGCGGTAGCCCGGGCGACTGGGCCAGGCCAGGCAGCCCCCCGCAGCCCGCAGCCCGCAGCCCGCAGCCCGCAGCCCGCAGCCCGACGCTCCCGATGTGGGTGCCTCAGGGCAGGATCCGCTCGATCACGTTGTCGCCATACAGGGATCGTACCCGGACGCCCCGATC
>DRPG01000747.1 GCA_011376105.1 Deltaproteobacteria bacterium | reverse complement strand
TGCCTCCGATGGGCACATGGGCGCCCTCGTGGGTCAGCAGCCCCTTCGCTGCCCTGCCGGTGCCGTGGAGCACCACGTTGCGCAGGATGTCGGCTGTCATCTGGCCCACCTCGGGGCCGGTGACCAGAGATCGTCTGGGCTTGGCCTTGTAGATCACCGCCCCCAGCTGATCGCGGATCTCGGAGATCAACACGCTCGGGCCCACCTCGTCGGGGGCCCTGGAGACCACGGCCTTGCCGGAGACCAGGCCCGCATACATCGCGGTGGCCTCCTCCAGCGTGATCTCGGTGGCCCCCAGGGGCAGCGACAGCACCTCGGCCAGTTCGGTCTGGACCCCATAGCGGGCGGCTAGATAGGTCACATACCGCATCGCCAGCAGCACCCGGAAGTCGGTCTGCCCCTCGAGGACCTCCGGGGAGTACATGTCGTAGTCTCCGGCCTCGAACGCCAACTCCTGACGGATCATCGCCTCGCCGAGGGCCTCGAGGGTGCTGAGCTTGAGCTGATCGTCGATGATCAGCTCGTCGACCGGGGGCAGCGTCACCTTGGGCGCCTTTGGCTCTGGGCTCGGCTTGGGCTTGGACTTGGTCTTGGACTTGGACTTCGGGCGACTGCTGCCCCGCCCCGTCGGGGTGGGCTTGGGCATCTGGGCCGCGATCTCCTCGGGGGTGCGCCCGGCCCGGCTGATGCTCCGGCCCGGCGTGCCCGGCTCAGGAGCGCCCGCCCCCAGCCGGGATCCACCAGCGGGGGTCATCCCCAGGGCCTCGGAGGGGGAGACGAAGCCCTCAGGCCGGGTCCCACACGCGATCTGGAGCTCGTCCCCGTCCTTCTTCATGGACAGATCCCGGACGTCGACGGATCCACCCTTCTTCAGCGCCTCCTCGAGAGCCTCGTAGGCCGCCCGGCAGGGCTCGAGGCGCCCCTGCAGGTGCTTCCAGTTCTCCCGACCGCTGTCGTTGGTGCCGCTGCTGAGGCTCCGCAGGGTCCGCGCCTCAGCGCGCTGGCCCTGGGCCACCAGGGTCTCCGAGACCTCCCAGCGGGCCGCGGCGAAGTGGCTCTCGGGCAGCTGGGACCTCTTCGGCAGGACCCCCGCCTTCTGGATCCGCGTCTTGTAGTCGTCGTCGGACTCTCCGTCCTCCTGGGCCAGCCCCACCAGCTTCGACAGCTTGAAGATCTGATCCGAGTTCATCTGATCGATCAGGTGGTACAGCAGCCAGATCGAGGCGAGGTTCTCGGAGTTCACCCCCGCCCAGGCCATCGACACCCAGGGGCTGGGCTCGTGATCAGGCCGGGGGGTGTAGCTGGTGCCCGAGAACTTGAAGGTGTGGCGCCGGTTGTCGATCAGATCATCGGGCTGCCAGCCCAGACTGATCGCCGCGTGGTAGATCAACGGCTTGAAGGTCGAGCCAAACTGGCGCAGGGCCTGGATCCGGTTGAAGTCGCGGTTGGTGTTGCCCCCCACCATCGCCCGGAGCTCGCCCTTCTCGAGCACCACCACCGCCCCCTGCAGCTCGGGGCGGACCTCGAGATCACACAGCGCCGGCCCGTCCGACGGCACGTCCCGGATGGAGACCCACACCACCGAGCCATCGGCCATCCCCTCGACGAACCCGTCCACCGACGCGGTGGGGACCTTGACGTAGCGGTTCTTCTCCTTGCCCCGGTGCACCGCCAGGGCCGCCCGGACGATCGCGTCGCGATCGATGACGCAGGCGAACCCACCCAGATCGGCCATCAGGTGGTTCTCGACGTGCTCGGTGATCACCGCGTTGCGGAACTCGTGCAGCCGGGGTGGGCGGCTTGGATCCTCGCTCGGTGGCCCCGCGTCCAGCACGAACGCGTCGTTGCCCAGGCCCTCGAGCCAGGGACCGAGATCGCTTAGGTGGTGCCACAGCCCATAGGTCGACTGCCGCTGGACGGCCTCGTCCAGCGTGGTCACGATCGTCAGCCCGGCCTTCACCGGATCGGTGACCCCAGCGGCGGCCAGGATCTCCTTGAAGTACTTGGTGTTCAGCCGCCGCCGGACCTCGTCGACCAGGATCGAGGACTCGTAGCGGAAGCGCCCCCGGGAGAACGGCACCTCGATCCTACCCCCGTCGAGCAGGGCCTGTGCCTCCTTGCGGATCTTGTCCACCTCCCTGGCGCTGATCTTCTTGCCCCCGCCCGGCTCGGGGATCAAGTTGCTGATGGGCTCAGCGACGATCCGCTCCAGCACGTACTGGGTGCGCTCGATCGCGCGCTCCCTCGCCCGGGCCCGGCGCTCGGCGTCTCCGGGGAAGGGATCGTAGTTTGCCGGCCCCTTCACCAGCCCTGCGAGGTAGGCCGACTCGATCAGGGTCAGATCCCTGGGCTCCTTGTCGAAGAAGTAGCGCGCCGCCACCCCAAGCCCGGTGCCGTTGCCGGTGACGTGGAACAGGTTCGCATACAGCGCGAGCAGCTCTCCCTTGTTGAACACCCTCTCGAGGTGCAGGGCGTAGTCGAGCTCCTCCATCTTGGAGCCCAGGGATCGATCGGGCCTGTCGAACAGGTTCTTGGCGATCTGCTGGGTGAGGGTGCTGCCCCCTGAGACCACGGTGCCCGCCTTGACGTTCTCGCCAGCGGCGCGGGCGACCCCCTTTGGATCCACCCCCGCGTGGCTCCAAAACCGTCCATCCTCGGCGGCGACGATGGCGATGACCCAGGTCGCGGGGAGATCGTCCCAGTGGATCGGGATCCGGTGCTCCTCCTCGAAGATCGCACCGATCCGGCGCTCCCCGTCGCGGTAGGTGATGATCGAGTCGCTGGCGAAGACGACCGCCTCTACGTTCTTGCGCTCCGCCGCCTCTGGGGTCTCGCCACATCCGGGCGTGTCGCAGCTCGCGAACAGGACGAGCCAGAAGATGGAACGGTGTATCAGGGAGGACATGGGGCTCCAGGGGCGCAGGGGCTGTGGGTACACACACCTCAGGCGCCCTGTCTATTCGACCGGCCCCCCCCTCGGGCCATGGAGGATCCCTTGGCACAAGATGAGGCTGTCCAGGGTGGGATCCAGGGGCTGTTGATCGGCGACGCCCCGGGGGTGCCGTGTGAGCGCTACGATCCGGCGGACCTGCCCTCTCCCGAGCAGATCGAGCTGCTCCCGCCGCCTCCCCTCCAGCGAGCCCACCAGGGCACCCCGCCGGGGGCCTGCTCCGACGACCACGCTCGGGCCCTGACCCCGCCGGACAACCTGCTGACCTGTGGAGGGCTCGACGCCGGCGGGGGGCGGGGCAGGCGGGGGGCGGGGCAGGCGGGGGGCGAGGCAGGCGGGGGGCGCTGTAAGGGGCGGGAGCTCGCGCACGGGCTGCTTGAGCGCCCGCTCGTTCACCTCAGCTGAGGACACGGGGCAGGGTAGGTTGCTCCATGGACCGCGCTCCGACCGACGACGCCATCATCGCCACCCTCGCCGATGCGCTCCCCGTCGGGGTCTGGGTCGCCCGGGCCCCAGGGGGGGAGTTCGTCTATGCCAACCAGATCTTCATGGAGATCATGGGCATGGGCGCCCGTGATGACGTGGCGCGGGGTGCGTACGCCGAGCCCTACCAGATCCACGATCGCAAGGGGGAGCTGTACCCCGAGGAGCGGATGCCGTTCGTTCGGGCCCTGGCTGAGCGCAGCACGGTCATGGTCGACGACCTGGTCATCCACCGCCGGGACGAGGGCCGGGTGGCGGTGCGGGCCTACGCCCGCCCGATCTTCGAGGGAGAGACGATCACCCACGTGGTGATCGCGTTCTTCGACATCACCCGGGAGGTGGAGGCCGAGGCCCGGATGCAGCGCGCCCAGCGCATGGAGTCGATCGGCAACCTCGCGGGGGGGATCGCTCACGACTTCAACAACCTGCTGACCGCCATCAAGGGGATCACCAGCCTGCTGATCCTCGACGAGCGCGATCCATCACGGCGCGAGAGCCTGCAGAGCGTCGTCTCCGCGGCTGACTCCGCGACCCAGCTCACCCAGGCGCTGCTGGGCTTCGCGGGCAAGGGCAAAAACCTGGCGGTCCCCGTCGCCCTCGACGCGATCGTCGGGCGGGTCTCGGAGCTGTGCGAGCGGGCCTTCGATCGACGCTTCGAGCTCCATCGGGTCCTCGAGCCGGTCGGGGTGGTGGGCGACGGGGGGCAGCTTGAGCAGGTGGTGATGAACCTGCTGCTCAACGCACGCGACGCGACACCCGACGGTGGATCGATCCAGGTGCGGACCCACGAACGCGACGGGATGGCTGTCCTCGAGGTCGAGGATCAGGGGCCGGGTGTGCCGTTTGCGCTCCGGGAGCGGATCTTCGAGCCCTACTTCACCACGAAGGATCGGGGCGCCCAGGCCTCGGCGGGCCTGGGCCTGGCCACGGCCTATGGGATCGTCGAGGCCCACGGAGGCACGATCGACGTCGGGGACGGGAGCCACGGTGCGCTGTTCCGGGTCCGGCTCCCGGCGCCGATCCCGAGGCCGGTCCAGCCCCTCCGCGGGCCCGGGCCGGTGGTCCACGGCACAGGCACGATCCTGGTGATCGAGGATGAACAGATGGTGCGCTTCGTCGCCCAGAGGATCCTCGAGACCGCCGGCTACGAGGTGCTCTCTGCGATCGATGGTGCGCAGGGGCTGGAGGTGTTTCGAGCCCACCAGGCCCAGATCGATGGCGTGCTCCTCGATCTGAGCATGCCCAACCTCGATGGCCACGACACGTTCCACGCCCTGCGCCGGCTCGATCCTGGGGTGCGGGTGCTGGTGATGACCGGCCACGCGCTCAACGAGCTCGCCCAGGATCTACTCGACCAAGGGGTCCGGGGCTTCCTGTCCAAACCCTTCGCCCCTCAGGCGCTGACCGACGAGATCGCCCGGATCCTCGCAGGCTGAGGCGGTCGGCTACCCTGAGAGACAGCCCCTTGCCGAGCCCCCAACCAAGACCACGGCGATCGGCTGCAAGGTTCGCAGAGAAGCACCGATAGGCTCCCATGGCCGCCAACCTCTACCACCACGCACTGACTGTGTTCCTCGCTGTGGGGAGCATCGCGGATCGTACAGGGCTCGCCAAGGAGGAGCGCCTCCAGCGGCGCGCCCTGATCTGGATGGGCCTGCTGATGAGCGGCGGTGGGCTGATCTGGGGGAACGCCTGCGTCGTGCTGGGGCTGTACCTCCCCGCCCTGATCCCTTACGGATATGCCGGTCTCACCCTGGTGAATCTCAGCGTACTGTGGGCCTCGGGGGCGTTCGAGCGCGCCCGCCTGGTGCAGGTGTCCGCTAGCCTGCTGCTGCCGTTCGCACTCCAGCTCGCCCTGGGGGGCTTCGTCGCGAGCGGAGGCATGATGCTGTGGGCCCTGCTCGCTCTGGTTGGATCCCTGATGATCTCGTCCGGGGATCAGGCCCGGTGCTGGCTGCTGGCCTACCTGCTCCTCACCGTAGTCGTCGGGCTGCTCGACGCCCCCGCCCGGGCCCTCGTCCAGCCCCACCAGGGCAGCACCGCCCTGTTCATCTCCAACGTCTCCACCATCTCGGTGATCATGTTCGGTATGATCTCGGCGATGCTCGGCTGGAGGCGCGCCAACAACGAGACGCTGCAGATCATGAACCGCACGATCTCGTCCCTCAACGTCGAGCTTGGATCCCACGTGATCCGGGCCGAGGAGGCCGAGCGCTCAGCGCGGCAGGCCAACGAGGCCAAGAGCGCGTTCCTGGCAAACATGAGCCACGAGCTACGCACCCCACTCAACGCGATCATCGGCTACACCGAGCTGCTGATGGAGGACGCGAGCGGGCCTGAGCTGGCCGACATGAACCGGATCCACAACGCGAGCACCCACCTGCTGTCGCTGATCAACGACGTGTTGGACCTGGCAAAGATCGAGGCAGGCCAGATGGAGATCTTCTGGGAGGACGTCGATCTGCTGGGCCTCACCGAGGACGTCGAGGCCACGATCAAGCCCCTGATCCAAAAGCACGACAACACCCTGGAGATCTACATCTCTTCTGAGCTCGAGCGCGTCCGCTCAGACTTCATCAAGCTCAAGCAGATCCTGGTGAACCTGCTGTCCAACGCAGCCAAGTTCACCTGCAGGGGCACCATCACCCTCACCCTAGAGCCCCACGGCGCCACGGGGCTGCGGCTGGAGGTCGCCGACACCGGGATCGGCATGGACGAGGCGGCCCTGGAGAAGATCACCAAGCCCTTCCAGCAGGCGGACACCTCCACCACCCGACGCTATGGAGGCACCGGCCTGGGGCTCTCCCTGGTGAAGCACTTCGCCCAGATGCTAGGGGGGGAGCTCATCATCCGCTCAAAGCTCGGGGAGGGCACCACGATCACTGTGCTGGTCGATGCGGGCCTCGCCGAGGCCTGAGCCGGGCCTGCTGTGGCGAGGGGTGGGCCTCGGGCCACCAGGGGGGTCAGGGGGGTCAGGGGGGTCAGGGGGGTCAGGGGGCTCCCCGGAGCCGGGTCTCCACACAGGGGATCCCCCGCGTCGGGCCCCCCCGGGATCACCCGGATCCTGCCTCGGGCCAGGGCTGGATCTTCGCCCGCCAGCCCGCGGTGAGCCTGTCGTCGTGCACGCTGCAGTGCAGCCTGGGGTGGGCCTTGTGCGCTGCCCACACCTCCCCCACCACCTCGGGGCCGTCGAAGAATGCACGCCCCAGGTAGATCTCGTCCCGGGGCTCCACCGCCAACCCCACCGCCGCACAGTCCGGCCGATCCGCCAGCCGATCGAGGATCTCCCCCAGCAGCTCGGGATCCCGCGCGAAGAAGCAGATCTTACGATCAGGGTAGATCCGGTCGATGGCGGGGCCGTGGCGGAGCAAGAACGTCCCGTTCTCGATGGATGAAAAGCGATCGCGCCAGGCCATTAGCGTCTCCAGGTCCTGCCCGCCCCCTATCGCGACGGAGCGGGACCTAGCAGGCCCACCCCGGCGGGGGCCTCCGGGCCCGAACGAGCTCTGGGCGGACTCCGGGTGGGCCCGTTGGCGCCAGCGCGATAGGCGTGGACCCCCCGATCCGCGAGGCGCCGGTGCTCCGCGTCGAAGATGCCACAGTCAGCGTCGGTGGCCACGATGTGCTCGTGGGCGCCTCTCTCCACCTCCACCCCGGCGATCACGTCGGGCTGGTCGGTCGCAACGGCAGCGGCAAGACCACCCTGCTGCGGGCGATGCTGGGGGAGTTGCCCCCCGACGCGGGGCACATCCACCGTCGTTCCGCGGCCCGGATCGGCTGGCTGCCCCAGCAGGCCGTCTCCGGCTCGACGGACACGGTGTGGAGCGAGGCCCGCAGCGGCATGGCCCGGCTCAACGCCCTACGGGACGAGCTGGAGGCGGCCCAGCGCGCCGTCGCCACCGATCCAGCAGCCGCCGATCGGCTGGATCGGGCCACCGAGGCGTTCCGCCTCGCTGGAGGCTTCGCCGAGGACGAGAAGATCGGCGAGGTCTTGCACGGCCTGGGCTTCCGCCCCGAGGACTGGCACCGCAGCTGTGAGACCTTCTCAGGCGGCTGGCAGATGCGGATCGCGCTGGCACGGCTGCTGCTGTCCGATCCCGACGTCGCCCTGCTGGACGAGCCCACCAACCACCTCGATCTCGAGGCCCGGAGCTGGCTCGCGGGCTTCCTCGCCCGGGCCCCGTGGGCGTTCGTGGTGGTCAGCCACGATCGCTGGCTGCTCGAGCGCTGCGTCACCCGGATCGTCGAGGTAGAGCACAAGCGGCTCAGCTCGTACTCCGGTGGGTTCTCCTCCTACCTCGAGCAGCGCCAGCTCAGCGCAGATCAGCAGAAGACCATGTTCGAGCGCCAGCAGAGAGAGATCGCCAAGCTGGAGCGGTTCGTCGAGCGCTTCGGGGCGAAGGCCACCAAGGCTGCCCAGGCCCGGAGCCGCCAGAACCGCCTCGATCGTATGGAGCGGATCGACGCTCCGAGGGCTACCCCGCGCGGGCCCCGGTTCCAGCTACCTCCACCGCCGCCGGGGGCCCAGGAGGCGCTGACCCTGGCGGCGGCGACCCTGGGCTGGTCCGCTGATGCCCCGGTGCTCAAGGGCGTGGATCTGACGCTGGAGCGCGGCACTCGGACCGTGCTGCTGGGGCCCAACGGCGCGGGCAAGTCCACCGTGCTGCTGAGCCTGGCGGGCAAGCTCGAGCTCCTGGCGGGCCGCAGGCGGGTCGGAGATCGCGTCCGGATCGGCCTGTTCAACCAGGATCTGGCGGCCACCCTCCCCCCCGAGCCCTCCGCCCTAGAGCACCTCTGTGGGGAGGTCCCCACCGTACCCCCCGAGCGGATCCGCTCGGTGCTCGGTGCCCTGGGGCTGCCCGGAGACATGGCCCTGCGTCCGATCGGCAAGCTGTCGGGGGGCGAGCGGGCCCGGGTCGCGCTGGCAGCCCTGGTGGTCCGCCCCTGCAACGTGCTGCTGCTGGACGAGCCCACCAACCACCTCGACGCCCAGACCACCGGGGTGCTGGCTGAGGCCCTGTGCGCCTGGGAGGGAGCCCTGCTGCTGATCACCCACGATCGCTGGCTGGTGGAGGCGGTGGCCACCCACGTGGCCCGGATCGGCTCAGGAGGGCTGGATCACCACGAGGGCGTGCAGCCCTCCGACTTCGAGCGCGACGCGCCCGCCCCGAGTGGCCCCGGGGCCCCGAAGCCCGCCGCCGAGGCGTTCGCCGAGCGCAAGCGCCGCAACCGGGAGCTCGAGCGGGCCCGGCGTCGCCTGGCCGAGATCGAGGCGGAGATCCCCGAGGCCGAGGCTGAGGTGGCGAGGCTCGACGAAGCCCTGGTCGTCGCCGCCCTGGATCACGTCCGCGCGTCCGCCCTCAGCAACGATCGCGACGCGGCTCAGGCCGTGGTCGACGGGCTCTACGCTGAGTGGGAGCAGCTCGAGGAGGCCACCGAGGCCCTGCAGCAGCCCGGGTGAGGCCCTGCAGCAGCCCGGGTGGGGCCCTGCAGCAGCCCGGGTGGGGCCCTGCAGCAGCCCGGGTGGGGCCCTGCAGCAGCCCGGGTGAGGCCCTGCAGCAGCCCGGGTGGGGCCCCGGGGTACCGCCGCAGCCCGGGTGATCGAGCGCGGCGGTGAGCATCGTCGTCCAGCTCCGGCTCGTCCCCCTCCCGATCCAGCGCCCCCACAGCCCCCGAGCCTCCCCGGAGACGGGTTACCGCCAGTAGCTGATCCGGCCGATCGAGAGCTCCAGCTGCAGCTCCCAGACGATCTCCCCTCCAGGAGTCACCTCGGTGATCGTCCCCAGGGGGCCCCAGGCGATCAGGGTGTTGCCTCCGGGCAGGCGGCGGGCGTCTCCGAGGAACCCGACGTGACGGCCCTCTGGCTCAGGGTGCTCCCAGACTAGCTCAGCACGCCGAGCCCAGCGATCGATCTGCAGCTCGATCACCCGGCTGGTGGGACGCTCGCCGCCGTGGGGAGAGCCGTTGTCAAAGATCAGGAGCCGATCGTCGAAGGCATGGCTCGCGTGGGCGTGCTCGGGACGTGCTCCGGGGCCCAGCTCGAAGGTGTTGTCGCGCCCCCCTAGCTGCCACCGCACCTCGCCGCTGCTGCGATCCATCTCGAGGATCGCGTCGAAGTAGCGAGGCATCAGCCACCAGGTGCTTGGATCGCCGGGGGGCTCGATCAGGGAGTTGCTGTGAGACCACTCGAACACCTCCGGGATCCAGTGGCCGTACTCCATGTGATCGCAGGTCCACCAGGGAGCCGTCGGGTAGTCCTTGAGCAGATCGAGCTCGACCTGCCCGGCATCGTCGGAGCCCTCTGCCACGATCCGCACCCGATCGGAGGCGAGGGGCAGGGAGCGGGAGCCCACGTCCACCTGTGCGAACCGGTGCTCAAGGAAGGCGAGCTGCCGATCCAGCTCGACGAAGTCGTGGTGGATCCCGGCTGTGGTGGTGAGGGTGATCGGGCCCCCCCGGACGGGCTCCCGCAGGATCACCCCGAGCTCCTGCACATGCAGTGGGTCGTTGATCGCGTAGAGCACCGAGGTGCCGTCGCGGCTCGGCTTGGCGCGCAGGATCCGCAGCCCCGGATCGCCCTCGGCGGACCAGTCGACCCGCCCACCCACGTCGATCCGCAGGGCCCAGCTCTCGTCGCCCTTTGCGTCGAAGGCCGTGAACAGGATCTTGCCCCGACCGAGCTGGGAGCGCCCCGGCTCATAGATCGTGACCTCGGACCAGGGTGCGTCCACCGGGGCGCAGCCCAGCGCGAGCCACCACAGCACCGTCAGTTTCCCCAGTAGGTGGTGGTGTACAGCAGGATCCAGGCGCTCCGCAGCAGCTCGGTGCCGTCGTGGAGCTCGTCGGCCGGGATCAGATCGAGGAGCCCGTCGGCGTCGGCGTCGAGCACGATCATGTCGTCGTCGACGGCGTAGGCAAAGCCATAGATGTCGTCGAGTGGATCACCGGGCAGCATGTCGGGGATCCGGAAGGTGCCACCAACGATGTGTGGGAACTGATCCTTGAACACCGGCTCGAGAGCGGCGGCCAGCTCCGGGGTGAGATCCCCGATGGCCACGCCCCAGCCCCCGTCCCCGGCGAACTGCTGGACGATGTTGACCCCCCAATCGAGGGGATCGAGCTCATAGCCAGGGCCGCCGCAGGTGCTCAGCGGCAGATCCGCGGGGTCCCAGTCGATCCCCCACACCAGCCGATCATCGGCGATGACCCAGTCGGCCACCTCCGAGGACTCTAGGACCAACAGGATGGAGCAGTACTCCTCGATGTCGGTGTAGGTCCTGTCCCAGCCGTCGGTCGCCATCACGATCTCGATGTACGGGTAGCCAAAGGTCTTGTTCGAGTACTCCACGGTGGAGATCCGCTGGGTGTTCGCGTTGTAGCCGAGCTGCGCCGAGACGTAGATCCACTGTGCGTCGAAGTAGGTGATCCCGGGGGCCGAGTCTGCGGTGCTCGCCGTCGCCAGGGCCGGGGGGTCGTCCTCGGCGCCGGTGTCGGAAGCCATCGTCTCGAGCTTGTCTCCACCACACGCAAACCAGATCCAAACCCACACACCGGCCTCCGATCCAGTCGCGCCAGCGGTCGCGACCATGGGTACGTTCTACCTCAGCGGTCGCCCCTACACGGCCCCATGTCTGCCCCAGCGGCCCGGCGGTGTCCAGCGGGGGGGGAGGGGATCGTCGATCTCAGCGGGTGTCCGGGCCGGGCGCACACCACGATAAGATGGATCTCCCAGCCGAGCCGGAGTCGACCAATGTCCCACCCCCTGGTTGTGTGCCTTGGCCTGGCGACGGCGCTGGTGGCCTGCAGTGGCCCAGACCCGTCGACCGCTCCGGGCGGCGACGATCCGATCGAGGGCGTGCTCTCCGGGCCCGACCAGCAGCTCCCGCTGGGCTTTGTCGGCAGGCGCTACGACGCCTCCCCCGAGGTGAGCGGGGGCGAGCCTCCCTACCGCTGGGCCCTGGCGTCGGGGGAGGTGACCCCCGGCGGGCTGGTGCTGCAGCCCAACGGGCAGATCTCGGGCACCCCCACCGAGGCCGGAGACCACACCTTCGCGGTGGTGGCCACCGACAGCGAGGGGCGCACCAAGCGCGTGCTCCTGTCCCTCGAGATCCGCCTCGATCCCCTGATCCTGCAGTGTGGAGACACCGCCTCGGGGCTGTTCTACTACAGCGCGATGGACATCACCGAGCCCAACCTCAACGATCTCGACAACATCGCCTGGCTGGCCATCGACGTGCCCCGGGACGACACCCAGCGGATCGAGCTGGTGTTCGACAACCAGGTGATCACCACCGCCTACGTCGAGCGCCCCGCTGAGCTGCCGGGCTCGTGGAACATCGAAGATCACTATGTCCCCTTCTACCTCAACCCCGGCTTCAGCGATCCGATCATCCGCCTCGATCCAGGCACCACCCCGAGCCTGTCGGGCTACGAGAGCCAGGCCTGGATCCCCGTGCTGCTCGCGTCCCAGGGTGTGGGGGGCTGGCAGCTCGAGGTGGTGTGCACCGACGGGCCGGTGGTGGAGCAGCTGCTGCAGTACCCCACCGAGCTGGGCCAGCCGATCGAGATCGACTACGACGTGTGGGGCCCCGACGAGGGGGTGCGGATCTTCACCGAAGATCCCCTCCCTGACTGGGTCGAGTGGGACGAGGAGACCGGGCAGCTCTCGGGCACCGCGATGGAGGCCGGCGCCTGGGAGTTCAGCGTGATCACCGAGACCGAGGACGGCCGGCGCCGCGAGGAGCCCTCCATCCTGGGGGTGTACGCGGTCGAGGAGATCGCCTGTGGACAGACCGCGCCGGTGGAGGTCGAGGAGGGCTACTACGATGGTGCGTTCTACGCCTACTGGGATCCCCGGGGTTACCGGGTGTACCACCTCGATCTGAGCGGGCTGTCTCCGTCGGCGATCAATCTGCAGCTGTCGGGCTCAGACGGGCACTACCTCGGGATCGCCGAGCCCGATCCGGGCTGGCTGAAGTTCTACGGCGTCGAGCGGGAATACACCGGCCCCTACACCGCCACCCTACAAGCCGATCCCCACACCTACCCCACCGTCGGGCACTACCTCGACGACGATCAGATGTACATCGTCGCCGGCACCACCGCGAGCATCCCCTCGATGCAGCTGTCCGTGGCCTGTGACACCGCGCCTCGGCTGGATCTCCCCGATCTCCCGGTGGCCGAGCCCCTCGTCCCGCTGGACGAGGCCCTGCCGGTGATCGGTGGAGAGGCCCCCTACACCTGGTCTGCGACCGGGCTGCCCCCCGGGCTGTCGGTCGACACCGGTCGCCTGCAGGGCACCACCGGCTCGGTGGGCACCTTCGCCGTCCAGCTGACGGTGGAGGACAAGCTGGGCGTGTCCACCACCGAGGCGTACACCCTGTACGCAGGGCTCGACGAGGCCTGCGCCGGGGCCACCCGTGTGTCCTGTGGCGACTCCACCGACGGAGCGTTCACCACCAGCTACTACACCGACGACAGCGGCCCGGGCTCCACCGCCGTGTTCTGCCTGGTCAACACAGAAGATCGCTCCCTGGGGTGGGAGATCTACGCCGACGACGGCGAGCTCCGGGTCGACGTGGGGGATCCCGGAGGAAACGTCTACGATCTGCTACACACCGAGGCCTACACCTACATGGCCTATGTGACCCGGGCCTCCTCCGAGGGGATCGCGATCAGCCCCTGGAGCTGGCCCGATCTCGATGACTATCCACGCCTCCCGATCTTCCTGTCGGTCCGGGCATACGATCCAGGCACCTGGACGGCCCACCTGATCTGTGAGTGAGCAGCATCGATAGATCAGGTCTCAGACCGATATCCGAGATCCAACAGGGAAGTGTAATGGATCCAGCCGACCCTCAGCGGGTACGAACAAGCTGAGGGTCTTATGCCGAAGATCACGATCGCCAGCCTCGTGGATCATGTCGCGAACGATGTGTTGCTCAGGGTCGCGACCCTGTACAACAGCTCTCCCCTGCGCCGGGGCCCCCGGTTCGTCGACGGACCCGAGGATCTCCAGGCCGAAGAGCCCGAGCTGGAGCTGTTCATGGACTGGGACAACGATCGCGGCCATGGCCGTGGGGCCTACACCCAGGACGGCGATGAGTGTCGCTCTCGGCGTGTCGATCTACGCGGCCCCACCGACGCCGATCCGGGCCCGCTGCCGATGGAGGAGGCGCCGGACGACGTCACGGCCCAGCACCTCAGCCTGTCATGAACAGCCGCGTCGCGGTGGCCACCACCACCACGCCGACGGCTCCCCACACCAGCCACGCCCCAGCGCCGACGGTCAGGCGCGAGCCCAGCGCCCCCCCCACCGCCGAGCCCACGGCCAGCAGCGCCCCCGCGGGCCAGTCCACCAGCCCCCAGGCCACATAGATCGCCAGGGCCGGCAGGGTCAGCAACGCCACCAGCGCGACCTTCCTGGCGTTGGCCCGGACAGGCTCGAGCCCCCCCAGCAGCACCAGCACGGCCAGGAGCAACACCCCGACCCCGGCCTGGAGGAAGCCACCATAGGCCCCCGCCGCCACCAGGGCGGGCCAGCGGCTGCGGCGGGCCTCGCCGGGCTCTAGCCAGGAGCGGGGGCGCAGCAGGGTCACCCCGAGCATCACCAGCATCGTGGCGGCCAGCAGTCGTTCGAACAGCTCCGGGGGCAGGATCACCGACAGGCCCGCGCCCGCTGTGGCCCCCAGGCACACCGCGGCGGCTGTGGGCCACAGCGGCTCGGAGACCTCCACCCCCCGGCGCTGGAACGCCGCGGCGGCCGCGACCGACTGCACCAGCACCCCCACCCGGTTGGTCGCGTTGGCCACGTCCGCCGGCAGGCCCAGCCAGATCATCGCCGACAGGCTGAGGAACGAGCCGCCCCCGGCCAGC
>DRPG01000746.1 GCA_011376105.1 Deltaproteobacteria bacterium | reverse complement strand
CTGCAGATCAACCTGCCCGGCCCCCACACCCCCTTCGACGCCCCCACCGCCTTCCGGGAGCTGTACGATCCCGGGCGGGTGGCGCCTCCGATCCTCGGACCCCACGAGGCCCCGGGGGGACTCGTGCGCTTCCTGCAGCAGACCAAGCCCGAGCTCTACGGCCTGACCGAGGCCGACGGGCGCTCCCTCCGGATGACCTACCTCGCCAAGATCTCCCTGATCGACCAGGTGATCGGCGAGATCATCGCCGCGCTGCAGCTCGCGGGGCGGCTGGACGACACCTGGGTGATCTATGGCTCGGATCACGGGGAGCTCGCAGGGGACTACGAGCTATGGGGCAAGGTGGCGATGTTCGAGGGCTCGCTGCGCACCCCGTTGATCGTCCGCCCCCCCGGAGGCACCGTGGGCCGGCGTAGCTCAGCGCTGATCGATCAGCGCGATGTCACCGCGACCCTGCTCGGGATCACCGGCCAGGGCGCGGTGGGGGGCGGCCGCAGCCTGCTCGAGACGATCGAGGATCCTGGCGTGGATCAGGGCCGGGAGCAGGTGGTGGCCCTGGTGGAGGGCGACCCCAGGGGGGGCCTCCGGACCGCGATGATCCGCACCGATCGCCACAAGCTCGTCCACGATCTGAGCGAGGATCGGCCCGACGAGCTCTATGATCTAGAGGCCGATCCCATCGAGGCCTACAACCTGATCTCCGATCCGGCCGAGGCCGGGGTCGTCCGCACGCTCCGCGACCTGATGTACGACGAGCTGGGCCGGGGTTGAGCCGAGGGTTGGCCAGGGCTGAGGCCGGGCCGGGGCGTCAGCGCTGCAGCTCCTCGATCGCCCGCCCCAGGCCGCTGGCGACCAGGGCCTGCACCGGCCCGCGGCTCAGGGCCTGGGCCCCGAGATCGTCACCGGCGCCGGCGCGGAGCCGCGCCAGCAGGGCCTCGTGCAGGGGCGTCGCGCCGGGGCCGTGCAGCTGCTCCGCCAGCCTCCGGGCCTCGTCGGCCCCCTTGCCCCGCCAGACCACCAGGATCCGCACCGCGTCGGCCTGAGCCTGGATCGCCCGGGCCCTGGGCCCGGTCAGCGCCTGCCGCAGGTGGGCCTCGGCCCGCTCGTGGGGCTCATCGAGGAGCAGGCAGGCCAGGGCACGCCCCAACGAGGCCCACGCGCCGGCGATCCCGCCCTCCAGCCCCTCGAGCCAGCGCAGGGCCTCGGTGGCCTGCCCCTCCTGCAAGGCGAGCATCGCCAGATCGAGACGAGCGGTCTGCCTCGCCCGGGCGGACACCCACCAGCGCTGTGCGAGCCGCTGCAGCGTGTGGCGAGCCTCCTCCTGTCGCCCGGCCTCGAGCGCCTCGAGCGCCCGGGCGAGCCGATGGCTCGACCACACCCGCTGCCCGGCCAGCACCACCCCCAGCGCGGTGGCGCCAAAGATCAGGGCCGGCAGCGCCGAGCCCAGCGCGACGGTGGCCACCACCACCAGGGTCAGCAGCGCGGGCAGCGCCAGCAGGATCGGGATCCCCAGCACCGCGCCGTGCAGGGGCCGCGAGGTCCCGCCCAGGCCGTCCACCAGCGCGGGGCGATCCACGGCCCGATCCCACAGCAGGGCGCCGATCCCCAGCACCGCCCCCAGCGACAGCCCCCCGGTGCCCGCCAAGAGCGCCGCTGAGCTGCCTGCCCCCGTTAGCTGCAGGGTCGCCCCGACGGACGTGCCCACCACCGCACCCGACAGCCCCCAGGCCCCGACGACCCCCCCCCACCGGGTGGTGGAGGCGTGCGCCTCCAGCTGCGCTGGATCCCGCACGGGGGGCTCGAAGGGCGGTAGGTTCACGGGCTCGGGGCCTCCGGCTTGAACATCGGCCCCCGGGAGCCCACGGTGAAGGGTCCCAGCTCCTGGTGGAGCGCCGCGGCGTGGGCCGTGACGTCTCCGTCGAACAGGGCCTGGGCATACCCGAGGGAGGTCGCGGTCATCGGCGGTGGCAGTGGAGCGGCCTGGATCCAGGTCTGCTGCTGGTGGTAGGAGGCCAGCCGCCAGGCGTTGGGGACCCGCTTCCACGCGGGCCCCATCGAAGACAGCGCGATCTGCTCGCTCCGGGTGCCCGCGTCGAACCGCTCCTGGATCATGCGGTACACCGAGACCCGATCGGCGACGCTGATGCGCAGCGCGCCGCCCTGCTGTGCCTCGCGACACAGCGAGCCATAGCGGATCCAGCCCTCGATGTCGGCCTCGGCCAGCGCCAGCTCCTCCTCGGCGTCGGAGGACCAGACCGCCAGGGTGCGCTTCTGGATCGCACGGAGCTCCTCGCTCGCTCCGCTCAGCAGGCCCCTGCCCTCGCTGGCCCGCCACACGGAGGTAGCGCGGGCCTCGGCTCCGGCGAGGCCCTCCTGCAGCGACAGCTCAGCCCCCGCGACCCGCAGCGACTCCAGCCAGGCCTCCGTGCCCCCGGGATCGGCGAGGAACGAGGACTTGAGGGCCTCATAGGCCAGCCTTCGATCCCCGGGGGAGACGGGGCGGGCGGCCAGCAGCTCGATCCAGCCGATCGCCCAGCCTGCCTCGTGGCAGGTCAGCGAGCGCTCCCCGGCCTCGGCGATGGTGGTCTCGGGGTTCGAGCAGTCGATGGTCTGTCCACAAGACCACAGCGCGAGCAACGCGACGAACATGGCGACTCCAGACGAGGCCCCACCCCACAGGCCCGGGGGGACACACCGATTGTAGTGGCTCTGGGCCCCGCCTGCGTGTCCCTGCGCTCGACCGGGGCGGAGCTGTCGGGCATGGCCGCCCTGCACGAGCCCGCCCTGACACGCCCGACAGATCGGATCGAGCCAGCCCCGGGCCCCGGGCCCCAAACCCCGGCCCAGGGGCGCTACACCCCAGCGCCGATCACCCAGTAGGGGGAGCCCTGGAGCTGTGCCTTGAGCTGATCCACCTCGGTCGGGTGGAGCTCGAAGGACTGGGGCTGGCCCGTGCGGGGATCTCGCTGGGTCGCGATCCACCGATCTCCGGTCTTGGTCTTGTGCAGCACCAGCCCACGGGGATCGTTGTACACCATCTGGAGATCGGCGGCCGAGAGCTGACCGGGCTCCGGCTCCGACTCCGGCTCCGGCTCCGGCTCCGGCTCCGGCTCCGGCTCCGGCTCCGGGGTGAGCGCCTCGATGACCTCGTCGACCTCCCACCGCAGCTCGAGATCGTCGATCGTGCGCTTAGCGCCCTTGAGGTACTCAAGGACGGAGCTGAGATCGGGGTAGGCCCCTGCGGTCGCCTTGAGCTCCGCCTTGATGGGATCGCGCTCTTTCCAGGTCGCCGCCGCCAGACGCTCGATCAGAGTATCCAGCGCATCGTAGCCGGCCATGCGTGTCCTCCTGCGAGCCTCGGCCCTATCCCGGCAGCTTCGTGACGTCATATGCTGCGGGGGTGTCTTTCCTCGACGCCTTCGAACCCAGCCACCGGACCCTGCTCGAGGGGGCTGCTCAGCGAGTCGTGTTGCGCCGGGGGGCTCACCTGCTGCGCCGGGGGGAGCCCGGGGGCGACGTCTTCTTGTTGTGCTCCGGCGTGTTGGAGGTGGTCGACAGCCGCAGCACGCCGGAGGTGATCCTCAACTCCCTCAAGGAGGGGGCGGTCGTGGGGGAGATGGCGTTCATCGACGACGCCCCACGATCGGCGGACGTCCGCAGCGCCACGGAGTGCACCGTGCTCCGGTGGAGGCGCGACGAGCTGAGCCAGCTGCTGCGGAAGCACCCCGGCGTGTCCGCCTCCTTCTACGAGTGGGTCGCGCGCATGGCCACCGCCCGGATCCGGGTGCTGACCGACGGCGCGGTGGCCGGAGCCTACGGCAAGGGCGGCGGGGCGGCGGGCAGCGATGATGCCCGAGACTGGGCCCACCGGATCGTGATCGATCTCAAGGAGGCGCTGCAGCCGCTGGAGACGGCCCTGCGCCAGGCCCCCGACGACGGCGTGATCCGGGCCCGGGTCCGTGCGGTCCTCGATCACCTCGAGGCCCGGATCGAGGAGTTGTTCAGCGCCCACCGGGATCCAACCTCCAGCGCGCTGGCGACCGCTCAGCTGCGGCGTGAGGTGCACCCCTACCTGGCGCGGGCGGCCATCGCGGATCGCGCCCTGCGGCGGGGCGAGGG
>DRPG01000745.1 GCA_011376105.1 Deltaproteobacteria bacterium | reverse complement strand
GGGCCCCCATGTCCAGGGCGTAGATCCGGACGCCCTGGAGCATGCTCGGCACGTCACCCTCGAAGATCGCCTTCGCCAGGCCCTCGACGATGGCGGTCTTGCCCACGCCCGAGTCCCCGATGAACAGCGGGTTGTTCTTCCGCCGACGGGCGAGGATGTGGATCGCGCGCTGGATCTCGTCCTCTCGGCCGATCAGGGGATCGATCCGGCCCTTCTCTGCGCGATCCCATAGATCCACACAGAACTCGGACAGGGCCTCGCTCGGAGAGCGCTTCTGCTCGTCTCCCTCCATCGCCCCGGCCGGAGCGCCGGTGTCCTTGCGGCCCCCCGCCTTGCGGATCCCGTGGCTGATGTAGCTGACCACGTCCAGGCGCTCGACGCTCTGGCGCTTGAGCAGGAACACGCTCTGGGAGTCGGGCTCGGCATACAGCGCCACCAGCACGTGGCCTCCGTCGACCTCGCCCCCCTTCTGGGACTGCACATGCATCAACGCCCGGCTGATCACCCGGCGGAACCCCAGGGTCTGGATCGGCTCGTAGTCCCCCTCGATGTCGATCCCCTCGACCCCGTCGAGGAACTCGACCAGCTCCTTCTCCAGGCGGGCGAGATCAGCCCCGCACGCATCGAGGATGTCGGACGCACGCGGCTCGTGGAGTAACCCGTACAGCAGGTGCTCGAGGGTGAGGAACTCATGGCGACGCTTCTTTGCGTCCTCGATCGCCATGCCCATCGCCATGCGAAGATCATCGGTGAACATCTACTCGGGCTCCATGATGCATTGGAGGGGGTGGCCAGCATCCTTGGCGACCTGCTCGACCTGTGCGACCCGGGTCTCAGCCACCTCGCGGCTGTAGATCCCAGCCACGCCGACCCCCTGGTTGTGGATGTGGAGCATGATCCGTGTGGCCTGAGCTTGGGTGTGGTGGAACACGTTCACGAGCACCCAGACGACGAACTCCATGGTGGTGTAGTCGTCATTGAGTAGGATGACCTTGAACTTCTTTGGCTCCTCAACCCGATCACGGGTGAGGACATCTTCCTTCTCCTGATCCTGGCGACGGGTCCTGTCCGACATCTGCGTCCTCAGTCTTCCTGGTCACGGATGGATCGAGCGTCCATGGCTCTCGGTGCAGTAACGATATTCCGTGACACGGCCGACGGTCATCACGGCCGACGGTCATCACGGCCGACGGTCATCACAGACGCCCGCAGCCCCTGGAATGTTTGTGGATCGCTACACGGTGCGCACGCCACGGAGCCAGCGGGTTGGCCCCACGGCCCGGGTGCTTCTGGAGAGGCGAAACAAGCCCGTGACTCAGCCTGCTAATCCAGCCACGCGAGCTGCACCGGCCAGACGAAGCGGGTGTCTTCGAGGCCGGCGTAGTCCCAGGAGGAGGCAGCGCGGACGACACAGTCCCGCAGAGACGCGGGCAGCGGCGCCTCACCAGCCCTGATCCGGGCCTGACCCTCCTGGATCTGGATCGTGAGCTCGACGCTGGAGACGTGGTCGTGGCCGCTCAGCTCGGGCAGGGCGGCCTGGTAGCAGGCGTGGAGGTTGCTGGTCTGGGGAGCGAGCTGCTCGATCGCCTCGATCCAGGGGGGATCTTCAGGGGGTGTGCCCCCCACCGGGGTCGCCACCGCGATGCCCAACGCTGCGAGCACGCTCAGACCATAGGTCTGCAACCCGGGATGCAGCGATCGTAGCAAGCCCCCCCCCGGCCCAACTGTAGCCCACGGCCGGCGAGGACACAAGCAGGATCGACGCCTGTAGCCGATCCTCCCCGGCCCCCGGGGGAGCGCTCTGCGTCGCCTTGGGCCGCGTCTGCGATTAGGGGGTAGCGATGCAGATCGGTGTCCTCGGCGCAGGGGCCGTGGGGTGCACCCTGGGGGGGCGCCTCGCCCACGGAGGGTCGGAGGTGGTGCTGGTGGGTCGCCCCAGCATGGCCGCGCGCCTCACCGCGGGGCTCACCCTGAGCCGCTGGGGGGAGCCCGCGATCGAGGTGCCCCGCACAGCGCTGCGGTTCGAGACCGAGGCCGGGGCCCTCTCGGGCTGCGACATCGTGCTGGTCTGCGTAAAGTCGAGGGACACCCTCGAAGCCGGGCGCCAGCTCGAGGGCGTGGTGCGGCCGGGCACCGTCGTCGCGAGCCTGCAAAACGGCACCGATAACGCCCCGATCCTGGCCAGGGCCCTGCCCGGCTGCAGGATCTGGCCCGGGATGGTGTCGTTCAACATCGTCTGTGACGACGAGGGACGCTTCCACCAGGGTACCTCCGGCCCGGTGGTGCTCCCCGCCGACGCGTCCGCCCTGGTCGAGGCCCTGCGCGCCGGAGGCTGTGAGGCCCGCACCCACCGCGACGTGCCCGGGGTCCTGTGGGGCAAGCTGCTGCTGAACCTCAACAACGCGGTCAACGCGCTGTCGGGCCTGCCCCTGCGGGAGCAGCTGAGCGAGCGGCGCTACCGCCACCAGCTGGCCAAGGTGATCGAGGAGGGCCGGAGGGTGCTGCGGGCTGCACACGTCCGCGCCCGGGGGGTCGGGCGGCTCCGTCCGGGCCTCGCCCCTTGGGTGCTCCGCCTCCCCGATCTGCTGTTCTTCCGTGTCGCAGCGGCGATGATCGCCATCGATCCCCGGGCGCGCTCCTCGATGGCCGACGATCTGGATCGGGGCCGCCCCACCGAGGTCGACTCCCTCAACGGCACGATCGTGCACCTGGCCCAGCGGGCGGGCGTGCCCGCCCCGCTCAACGCGACCCTGGTCCGGCTGATCCACCAGGCCGAGGAAGATCAGGGCAGCCCACGTCTCAGCGCAGAAGAGCTGGAGCGCGCCCTGGAGGCGTAGCTCCGGTCTGGGGTGGGATCGGTGGGCCCGGGGTGGGCTCAGGGCTCCTTGAGCACCAGATCCACCACCACCGGCAGGTGATCGCTGCAGCCGACGGTGGGCAGGCGCGCGCTCACCACCGGCAGCTCCTCGGAGGCGTACACATAGTCGATGCGCAGGGGCAGCCAGTCGAACAGGTAGACCGTGCCCCCGAAGCCCTGCCCTCCGTGCTCCCAGGCGTCGGTGAGGTGGTGACGCAGCGACGCGTGCAGCGACGCGTCGCGGGTGCTGTTGAAGTCACCGGCGATCACGGTTGGATCCGAGAGGCGCTCGACCCGGCTCAGCAGGGCCGCGGCCTGATCGGACTGCCCCTGGACGATCCGGGTCCCCTGCGCGCCCAGCTCCTGCAGCGGCTCGGCGTCGCCCTTCGCCAGCCCCTTGACCCCGGTGCGCAGCCGCTTGGCGACGTACTCATACGGTGACAGGTGCACCGCGAGGAGGTTGAACACCCGCGACCCGCGCTCGACCTCGGCGAAGACGTAGTACCAGTCGCGTGTGTCCACAAAGCGCTGGCCCCGCCCCGACTGCAGGTGCCACTGGTTTCGGGTGCAGGCCGCCAGCCCCCCGTGCTTCGAGCCGGAGATCGACATGTAGGGGTGGTGGGCACACTGCATGCCCAGGGCCGCCTCCAGGCGACCAACATCTTCGGCGGAGATCTCGAGCAGCGACAACACATCGGGATCGCTCTGCTCGATCGCGTCCACCGCGCACTTCAGGGGATCCCCGCCGTCGTCGGGGCCCCCCCACAGCCTGCGGAGGTTCCACGACATCACCCGGACCGGCACCCCCTCGACCGCCCGCCCCCTCGCAGACCAGGAGGGCCCCCACAGGGCCGCGCCCAGCAGGATCACCACGCACAGCGAGGCCGGCAGGGCGCGCCGATCCGGCAGCAGCGCCCACAGCACGAACAGCCCCACCGCCACCGCGATGAACAGGTAGGGCAGGAAGGCCACCGCGGCCGCGATCAGGGCCGGAGGTGCGCTCAAGAGGCGCCCCATGAGGGCCACGGTGGCCAGCCCCAGCACCATCGCGATCGCGATCCACCCGATCAGGGCCCCCAGCCGACCTCCGTCTCGGCGGTTGCGGCGACCTCGACGACGGATCAACCCTCGCATCTTGGGGATCTTGGCCATGGGGTGCTCCCTGTTGGGAGTGGGGGAGAGAGGAGCTAACGGATCAGCGTGATCCGCCGCCGGGCGGCCACGGACCAGACCCTGCTGTGGGCGCCGTCGGGCCAGCGCACCTCGATCCGATCGACCACCTCGCTCTGGCCGAGGCCAAAGTGCAGCTCCATCGGCCCGGACGAAGCATACCCGGTCCCTCCGGCGATCAGCTGCCGCGTCTGGACGTGGCCGCCGGCGATCACCGTGACCTCCGCTCCGATCCCGAAGCGGTTGGGGCCGGGCTGGCGCAGCCGAACCGTCAGCGCCGACGCCTCGCCACAGCGGGACAGGTACAGCACGGAGTCACCACCGAGGTTGCGCTTGCCGATGTCGAGGTAGCCGTCGCGGTTGAAGTCTGCGAGCACCGCGCCGCGGCTCAGGCCGGGATCGGCGGCCCCCCAGGCCTCGGCGATCTCGGCGAACCGGTAGTCGCCGCCCCCAAGATCCTCGTTGAGGTAGATGGCGTCGGGCTGCCGTAGGGGGTTGGACCACACCTCGGCGTTGGCGTTGGGCAGGTGGCCGAACTGGGTGATCAGATCGAGATCTCCATCGTTGTCGAGATCGCCCAGCGTGCTGCCCCAGCCCACCCGCTGGTCCCGACCCGCGTCCACCACCAGCCGCCTCAGTGCGGAGACGTCGAGCCAGGCACCGAGCCCGGGGCGGCTCTCCAGCAGCCAGGTGCCGGCCCACTCGGGGATCACCAGATCCAGCTGGCCGTCACCGTTGAGATCTCCGACCCCCATCCCCATCCCGGTCATCGCCACCACCAACCCCGAGTCATCGTCGGGGTAGAACCGCAACTGCCCACCTTCGTTCCACAGCACGCGGTTGGGAGCCACCCGGCCGAAGTCGTTGACCGTGTACAGATCGAGATCTCCGTCGCCGTCGAGATCGAGCAGCCCGCCGGCGAAGGTGTAGCCATCATGCAGCACCTGGGGCAGCACGTCGGAGATGTCGGTGAAGGTGCCGTCGCCCTCGTTGCGGTACAGGAAGCTCCGCTCGGCGACCGCCATGTCCTCCTGCACCACCCCCTCGCCCTCGTCGACGAAGCCATAGTTGCCGACGAACAGATCGAGATCCCCGTCGCCGTCGAGATCTCCCCAGGACGAGGTCATCGAGCGGAAGCAGCTGTGCAGCCCGCTGCGGTGATCGATGCCACAGGCGTCGACCCCGGCCTGATCGGTCACGTCGACAAAGACGCCGCCGTCGTTGCGCAGCAGCCGGTTGCGCCCCAGCGAGGGCTGGCTGTCGGGGATCGGCAGCCCCCGCACCCGGGTCACATACACGTCGAGATCTCCATCGCCGTCGTAGTCCGCGACGGACGATCCACTCGCGAACGACAGCTCGAGGCCACCGAACACGGCCTCTCCGCTCGAGGTGTACACCTGCCCGGGGTTCCCCCAGTACAGCTCGAGGCCCTGCTCCAGCGCAGAGAGGATGTCGAGCCAGCCATCACCGTCCAGATCCGCCGCGGTGATCCCGCTGCCCCAGATCCAGGCGTCCGTGGGCCCCGGCACCCAGCTGGTCCGACGCTCGTAGGGGCCCAGGGAGGTGCGACGGGTTGGATCGGCACAGAGATAGGGAGCCGAGGGCTCGAGCTGGATCGCGACGAGCGCCTCGTCGGGGCCGGAGCCGTCGGCGCAGGCCAGGAGCCAGCACAACCCCAAGGATACGTTCCAGTGGCGCACCGCTGACCTCGACCGTCGACGTCGATCGTAACATCCCCGCGCACGGAGCATCATGTCCCCGAGCCCCCCCTCGCCCCGTGGCCCCCCACCGCAGACCGTAGAGATCGTGATCGAGGTCCCGAGGGGCGGCTGGCTCAAGCCCTCCAGCACGGGCGAGCTCGACTATGTCTCTCCCCTGCCCTGTCCGTTCAACTACGGGTGTGTGCCCGCGCTGCCCTCCGGCGACGGGGATCCACTCGATGCCGTGCTGCTGGGCCCCTCCCGGGCCCGGGGGCACCGCCAGCAGGCGCGGGTGTGGGGGATCGTCCGGTTCCTGGACGCGGGGCAGATCGACGACAAGCTGATCTGTGCCCAGCACCCACCCACCCGCCGCCAGCGCTGGCTGGTCTCGAGCTTCTTCACCGTCTATGCCCGGGCCAAGGGCGCGCTGAACCGGCTGCGGGGCCGCCACGGCCCGACCCGGATGCTGGGGCTGGAGCTGATCGAGTGACCGCCCTGCTGTACGTGCTGGTCGCGGTGGGATCGGTGTCGCTGGCCACCGAGGCCTTCCTCGCCGATCGCAACGATCCTCCGCGGCAGGCCCTCCTCGCCCTCGCCCTGTCGATCGCGGTCGCCTATGTCTCGTTCGCCCTGTCGCTGCTGCCGGGGCTGGAGGCCTTCCGGGCCCTGTACCTGCTCGGGGGCTGCGCGGCCGCTCCGGCGAGCCTGTGGGCCATCCAGCGCACCTTCGTCCAGGACGAGCCCTCGAGCACCCGCAGCACGCAGGTGGTCTACCTCGGCACCGTGGCCATCGCGCCGCCCGCGGCCCTGATCCACCTGCTGCTGTATGAGGGCTTCCCCCGGCTGCGCTGGCCGGGGCTGATCGCAGGGGCCTTCGCGTTCTATGGCTTCGGGGTCGCGCTGCAGCGGCTGTGGGCGGCTCAGGAGGCCACCCACCTGCGGATCGATCGCAACCGGATGCGCTACCTGTTCGTGGTGCTGGCCACCGCCGCCGCGTTCACCGCGCTGGAGGGGCTCGCCCGACAGCTCGGCCCCTCCCCCCTGCCCCAGCAGCTGTCGCTGTCCAGCCGGGGGGTCGCGCTGCAGGGGCCGTTCCCTCCGTTCTCCACCGTGTTCACCGGGCTGGGGATCTACTTCCTCTACCACTCGGTGGTGATGTCGCGGATGCTCGATCTCGCCGAGCTGTTCAGCCGGATCACCACGATCCTGCTCTCAGCCCTGGCCCTGGTCTTGATCGACGGCCTGACGTTCCTGTGGGTCGACACTTTCACCGTCTATCCGTTCCACTCGGCGTTCCAGATCTTCCTCGCGTCGCTGGTGTTCCTCGCAGCCTACGATCCACTGCGGGAGCGGATGGCGTGGCTGGCAAACCGGATCTTCGATCGCAGGAGCGCCCAGCTCAAGAGCGTGATCAAGCAGCTCCATGGCAGGCTGCCCACCATCATCGACACCGAGACCCTGGTCGATGAGATCCTCGGAGGGCTCCACCGATCAGGGCGCGTCCCGATCTGCTCGGTCTACCTGTGGGACGATCGTCTGGACGCGTTCCGGTGTGGTGCGTCCCGGGGGCATGGAGAGCTGCCACCCCTGCAGATGGTGGCCGATCATCCGTTCACGACCCGCTTCAGCCGGGGCGCACCCTGGTACCTGCGCAGTGGCGTCCGCCGGCGGGCCCAGCACGATCCCGAGCAGGCCGAGGTCCTCGCCCTGATGGACGCGATGAACGCAGACCTGACGCTGCCCCTGACCAGCGGGGCCACCGTGCTGGGGTGGATCCACCTGCGGGACGAGGCATGGTCCGATGGCTACTCAGCAGAGGAGATCCTGCTGCTCGAGGAGGTCGCACGCTCCGCCAGCGTCGTGCTGTCGAACATCCGCGGCTTCCAGGCGATCGAGGAGCAGAAGCGGCTGGCCGCCCTCGGGGCGATGTCCGCGGGGCTCGCCCACGAGATCCGCAACCCCCTGGCGGGGGTGAAGGGCGCGGCTCAGTTCCTCCAGGCCGAGGAGCTGCATGGAGAGGCCCAGGAGATGCTGCAGGTGGTGGTCGACGAGACAGATCGGCTCAACATGGTGGTGTCTCAGTTCCTCGACTACGCCCGCCCGTTCGAGCTAGCCCTCGACACCGAGGACATCAACCAGATCGTCAGCCACAGCGTCATGGTGGTCCGCGCGGGGGGGATCCCCGACGGGGTCAAGATCGTAGAGGATCTGGACACCACGCTGCCCGCGATCCGGGTCGATCGCACACGGATGTCCCAGGTGCTGATCAACCTGCTGCACAACGCGCTGCAGGCCATGCCCGGGGGGGGCACGCTGAAGGTGCGCACCGCCAGGGGCCGCCGCCGGGGGGGCACCCGCACCCTGGAGGTCGCGGTCAGCGACACCGGGATCGGCATCGATCCCGAGGTGCAGGAGCAACTGTTCGTGCCCTTCTTCACCACGAAGCAGGCAGGCACCGGGCTGGGGCTGCCCATCTGCCGCCGTATCGTGGAGGCCCACGAGGGGGACCTCGAGGTGCACTCAGCAGACAACTCGGGGTCCACCTTCATCGTCCGCCTCCGGGTGGACGATCTGCAGGGCGAACGGGGCCACTAGAAGATCGACGCGCCAGGGGGTGGTGGGTTAAGCCCCCCGACCCGCCACGGAACTGACTCTGTGAATTTCTTGGGACGACCGCGTGCCCCCTTCGTCGTAGTGGGCACAGAACGAGGAGTAGATCGATGACGCTTCGCTATATGCAGCTCATGACCGTCACTGTTGGCATTGGGGCGCTCATCGCCTGTTCCGGCGACGATCCCACCACCACCAAGACCGACAACACCGACAACACCGACAACACCGACAGCACCGACAACACCGACGACGATCCACCTGTCGACACCGTCGACACCAGCGACGTCGGCGGTGGCTTCTTCGACGCCACCGATCTCTACATGGCTGCCTACTTCACCTACGACGCGGTCAACCAGGTCCCGGTGACGGGCAACACCGACTACGGTCCGATCGATCCCGGCTACGAGATCACCATGGCCTTGGCATCCTGGAACCAGGATCCGGCCAACACAGCAGACTACTGCTTCGTCGTCCTGCCGCTGCTCAGCGCCACCCCGCGCCCCGAGGCGTTCCAGGACGCCCGCCTGTGGTACGGGATCGACTACAACCCCGCCGACGGAGCCTTCACCAACTGTGGTGAGGTCGGCTACGAGATGGATCCCAAGATCTGGGGCCCGAACGTCGGCGATCTGTGGCTGTACTACGCCGACAACTACTTCATCTCCGTCGGTGAGATGACCCAGGCAGTGAACGACGCGATCGCGGCGTCGGATCCCACCCTGATCCCGCTGGCGGTCGGTGGCCAGATCGGCGTCGCCGGCTTCCTGTCGTCCGACATCCCCGGCATCGTCGACGACGTGTATGGCTTCGTCAACCCGATCGACCCGGCGTTCAACATCGACTTTGCGAACAACGTGCTCGCGGTCGATGTCAACCAGGGCACCAACATCGCGCCCGGCTTCTACAACATGAACTCCCTGGTCTACTGGTCCCTGAGCCTCTGACAGCCAGCCCCTCAGCTGCGCCGGCGTCCCCCCGGGCGCCGGCGCTTGCTTTTCCTTGTGACGATCCGGGGTCCCGCACGTCACCCTGTCGGGAGGAGCCCTGAGACCCGATGACCGATCCCGCCGCACAGCGAGCACGTGATGGTGAGCTGTACCAACGACACCGCCCCGCGGTGTTCGATCTGCTCGTGCGGAGGCTGCACAACGTCGAGGAGGCCGAGGCGTTGGCCCAGGAGGCGATGCTGCGGGCGCTGGATGCGTCCCATCGGCAGGAGATCCGCTCCTTCACTGCGTTCGTGCTACGGATCGCGCACAACCTCGCCACCGATCTGCTCCGTAGGCGCCGCTTCGAGGGCGGCCCTGTCGACGCGGAGACCACCTTGGCCGTGCCCGCCGAGCCAGAGCGTGTCGAGCTGTTCCGGCTCGAGGGTGCGGTGCGCAGCCTGCCCGAGTCACACCAGCAACTCATCGAGCTCCGCTACCACCGCGGGCTCTCCTTTGCTGAGATCGCCGAGGAGCTGCAGATGAGCAAGAACGGAGTGTTCGCCCGACACGAGCGCGCCCTCGATCAGCTCCGGCAGATCTTCGCACGCAGGAGGACATGATGGGCCCCGCCTGCCCCCTCCACCACGAGCTGGTGGAGCGGGCCATGGACCCAGACGCCAGCGACGCTGTGCTCGAGCGCTACGCTGAGGAGGTGCCGGGCTGTGCCGACTGCAGGCGCGCGCTGGCCCGGAGCCTCCAGGTCCACCCGGTGGTGCTGCAGCCCCGGGACGGGCTCTCCGGGGACGAGCTCGAGGGGCTGCGTCGCCTGTGGGGGACCCTGCAGCGCCCCGTGCCCGCGAACCAGCCACGCCGTGTGCAGCGGGGAGCCACGCTGGCGATCGCTGCGCTGCTGCTGTGGGCGCTCTGGCCGTCGCTCCAGCCCGAGCCGATCGCCACCCTCGGGACCCCCGTGTCTCCCGCGTCCTCCGCGTCCCCCGCGTCTCCCGCGTCCCCTGCCTCCTCCGCGTCCCCCGCGTCCTCCGCGTCCCCTGCGTCCCCTGCGTCCCCCGCGTCC
>DRPG01000744.1 GCA_011376105.1 Deltaproteobacteria bacterium | reverse complement strand
GCGCCGGCCTTCCTCCAGCCTCCGCTGGCCAGCGCGGGGCTGCTCAAGCGCACCGAGGCCACGCCTGACGCCATCGATCTGCCGGTCACCTCGAAGGACCACGATCTCAAGGCCGCCCGCCTCTGTGCTCCGGGGCCTGAGCACTGGGTGTATGCGCTGGTCTCGCTCCAGACGACCCAGGGCTTCTCTGGGCGGGGAAACTATGGGATCCAGCGGATGAACGGTGGCTTTGGCAACCGTCCCTACGCCGCGTGCGTCCAGGATCTGAGCTGGGGGGGGCGGTTCTCGAGCGATGTCTCCCTGCTGCTCGCCCACCACGCAGAGGTCGCCGTGGATCATGGGCTCGATCCAGCGGGGCACGCGCTGCTGTGGCTGCTGCCCTGGGACGGGACCTCCTCGCTGCCGATGCAGGGCTGTGATCCCTGGTGCATCGAGATCTGCAGGCTGGTGCGACTCGTGGGCGAGGGGGCCGACGTCGTCGCCCGGCTGGGTCCCACCAAGGCCGCACGGCTCTCGGTGGCCTCGGAGGCGGGCGACGTCGGCGATCCCTGGACGCCGATCAAGCTCGAGCAGAAGAAGGATCGGGAGGAGCGCAGGGCGCTGACCCTGGGCGGATCCGGGTGGCGCTACGAGCTGCTGGTGGAGCTGCTGATCCGTCCGACCTACCGGCCGAGCCTGGCGATGGGACTCGACGCAGACGATGCGCTGCATGCCTTCATCGGACGCGCCCTGGTCCGGGGCCAGGGCACCACCGAGGGGTTCCACGAGCGGATCCTCCCGATCCCACCGAGGGCCCAGGCGGCGCTTCGGAAGCGCTCTGCCTGGCTGGCCACGCTGTCGAGCGGGCGGGTCGAGCGGGTCAAGGAGGCACAGAACGTCCTGGCCTCGGCCGTCCGCAAGCTGCTCGCCGCCGGCGGTGAGGGTGCCTCGTCCGAGCGACGGCACGTCCCCTGGCTCGAGGCCTTCCGCCAGGCGATCGACGATCGCTTCTTCCCGAGCCTGTGGGCCTCCCTCGAGGGCGACGCTGAGCAGGCCGCCCTCGACTGGGATCGGATCCTCTACGAGCAGGCCACGGTGCAGCTCGAGGACGCGATCCGGACGGTCCCGATCGCCCAGGCCCGGCGGCTCCGTGCGGTAGCCGCCGCCGAGTCGATGCTCCACGGAGGCTTCCGCAAGCGCTTCGCTGCTCTCTTCCCCGACCGATCCACGGAGGCTGCACGTGCCTGATCTCGATCAACCCACCAGCCTGGCTGGCCTCGTCCGCAGGCTGGCGGCCCGGATAGACTCCGACGCGCTCTCTCCCGGCGATCGGGCCAGCCTGAGGAAGCTCGATCCCGAGCATCCACCGCTGATCTTCTGGAAGATGGTGGCTGCGGACGAGGAGCTGGGCGACCAGCTCCACCGCCCGGGGGGCCGGCGGGCGGAGCGCTGGGCGGCGGTGCTGCAGGCGCTGGCGATCCTGGGGGAGCTCCGCTCGGATCAGATCTACCTGGGCAGGGCCCTCGCCGAAGCCAGGTTCTCGGAGCTCCGCCTCGAGCGCCTGCTTCGCGGGGACGAGGCCTCCCAGCTCGAGCACGTGCGCCTGACCGCCCGCTTCCTCGCCGCCAAGGGACAGGCCGTCGAGCCCACCCACCTGGCCCGGCTGATCCTCGAGGACGATCCCGAGCGTGCAGAGACGCTCCGACGGGACATCGCCCGGGCCTACTTCCACTCCCTCCACCGCGCTACCACCCAGGAGACCTGATGCTCCCCCGATTCGTCCAGATCCACACCCTCACGAGCTACCCGGGCGTCCTGCTGAACCGGGACGACGCCGGCTTCGCCAAGCGCCTCCCCTTCGGGGGGGTGGTCCGCACCCGGATCTCCAGCCAGTGCCTCAAGCGTCACTGGCGGACCTACGACGGGGAGAGCAGCCTGGAGGCCCTGGATGTGCCCGCCAGCGTCCGGAGCCGCTACACCTTCCAGCAGCAGATCGTCGATCCCCTGGTCGAGGAGGGGCTCGATGCCGATCAGGTCCGGGCCGCCACCGCGAGGCTGATGAAGGAGGTCCTCGGGGAGAGCGCGAAGGCCAAGAAGACCAAGAAGGACGGCGAAGAGACCGCTGTGCTCAAGACCGGTCAGATCACCGTCCTCGGAGCGCCGGAGATCCGGTACCTCCGTGAAGAGGTGAAGGGAGCGCTGGGGGAGGTCTCCTCCGAGAAGGAGGCGGAAGATGCGATCACCAAGCGTGTCAAGGACAAGGACTTCCGGAAGAACCTCAAGGCCCTGCGCCACGCTGCGGGCCTGTCCGCCGCCCTGTTCGGGCGGATGGTCACCAGCGATCTGCTCGCCCGGGGAGATGCGGCGATCCACGTGGCCCATGCCTTCACGGTCCACGCTCAGGAGAGCGAGAGTGACTACTTCAGCGCCGTGGACGAGCTGCTGGAGGGGAGCGACGAGCTGGGCAGCGGCCACATCGGCAACGTGGAGCTGACCAGCGGGCTGTACTACGGCTACGTCGTCGTGGATCTGGCCCTGCTGGTGTCGAACCTCACGGGGTGCGAGCCGGACGCATGGGAGGGCGCTGATCGGACGCTGGCGGCGGCGGTGCTGGAGCGACTGTCTCAGATCGTCGCCACGGTCTCGCCGGGCGCAAAGCTCGGCTCGACCGCTCCCTATGCCTATGCACAGGCCCTGATGGTGGAGGTGGGGCGGCACCAGCCTCGCACCCTCGCCAACGCCTTCTTGCGTCCGGTCCGGGGCGACGATGTGCTGGACGCTGCCTGGCGTGCCCTGCTGGATCACGTGGCGGAGACCGACGCGGTCTATCCCTTCGAGCAACAGCGAGCCCTGATCGGGCCCCGGGTCCCGCCGGAGGCCCGCGCCCGGATCGGCGCAGGCGAGGACGTCACCAGCCTGCCCCAGCTCAGCAGCTGGGTGGCCCGGGCCGTGGGTGGCGCGTGATGCAGTGCCTGCTGTTGCGGTTCGAGGCCCCGATGATGTCCTTCGGGGGGATCTCGGTGGATGCACGTCGGCCCACCGATCGGGCTCCTGGTGCCTCCCTGCTGGCGGGCCTGCTGGGCAACGCCCTGGGCCTGGAGCATCGTGATCACGAGCGCCTGCAGCGCCTCCAGGATCGTCTCTGTGTGGGGGCTCGCTGTGATCGTCCGGGCTCCAGGCTGCAGGACTACCAGACCGTCGATCTGGGTCAGCCCCACCTGGTCGGCGCGGGATGGACCACTCAGGGGCGGGTCGAGGTCCGGGGCGGTGCGTTCTCCACCGGGACCCATATCCGCCACCGGGACTACCTCGCGGACGCCTCCTACCTGGTCGCGCTGGCCCTGGAGCCCCCCGACGAGGAGCCAGGTATCGAGCGACTCGCCGAGGCCCTGGATCGACCCGCCCGGCCGCTGTACCTGGGCCGCAAGGGCTGCATCCCCGCGACCCGGCTCTTGGTGGGGGTGGTCTCGGCGGGCTCGCTCGAGCAGGCGCTGCTGGCCTCTGCTCCCCACACCGCACGGGGCCAGTCCCCGGGGGCAGAGGTGGAGCTGTGGCTCCCTGCAGCGGAGGCGACCCTCGACGGACACACCGCATGGATCTCGGATCGTCGCGACTGGGCGAACCAGATCCACACAGGACGACGACTCCAGCTGCACAAGACCGCACAGCTTCGTGGAGGCACGGGTGACTGAGGATCCTCTGTACATGATCCGTGCGGATCTGGACGTCGTCGCCCTGGTGCGTCGTGGCCAGCGGCAGGGGATGAGGCTTCAGGAGATCGACCTGGGCTATCTCGTCCACTCAGCCGCGGACGCGACCTTTGGCGCGGGTGCGCTCCGTCCCTTCTCGATCACCGAGCGCGAGCGATGGGCCCGGGTGCTCGCCTACACCGAGCGCGCCCCCGACGTGCTGCAGGACCACGCACAGGCCTTCGCCGAGCCCTCGGATCATGGCGCCTGGGACTGGGACAGCTTCGCGAGCAAGCCGATGTTGGCCCGGTTCGACGCGGGTCGTAGGCTCGGGTTCTCGCTGCGGGTGTGCCCGGTGGTCCGCAGCCTGGGGCGGGACGGGATGCACCAGGCCGGCAAGGAGATCGATGCGTTCCTCGCCGCGTGTGCCCGGGCAGGGCAGGGGGTGCCGGTGGATCGCGAGGCGGTCTACCTGGACTGGCTCTCCCGGAGGCTCGAGGGGGCCGCTCGCCTGGAGGATGCGTCGGTCGAGACGTTTCGTCGGGTGCGCCTGCTGCGCCGCACTCAGGGTGGAGACCGGAGGTCGTGCATGCTCGAGCGCCCCAGCGCGACCTTCCGGGGCGTGCTCGAGGTGCAGGACACGGCGCGCTTCGCTGGCCTGCTCCGCAAGGGGGTGGGGCGCCACAAGGCGTTCGGGTTCGGCATGCTGCTGCTGTCCCCTCCATGAAGAGGGGGCGCCTGGGGCTCGAGGCGGCCCGGGTCCCCCACCGGGATCGGCATGGTGTGGTGTGGCTGTCCCGGGGGCAGCTCGCGGTCCGGAGCGGGACCCTGCACTTCACCACGGCCGGAGATGGTGAGCTGGAGGTCGGGGACTATGACGTGCCCTACCAGTCTGTGAGCTGCTTCGTCCTGGGCCCGGGCGCGAGCGTCACCCACGATGCGCTGCGGATCCTCGCTCGCCACGGGACCGGCCTCGTGGTGGCTGGGACCGACGGGGTGCGGATGTACGCGAGCATGCCCCACGGTCCAGACAGCTCGGAGCTCGCCCGGAGCCAGGTCCGTCACTGGGCCGACGTGCACGGAGCGCGGGTCCGGGTGGCCCTGAAGATGTACGAGTGGCGGATGGGGGAGGTGCTGTCCTCGACGGAGCTCGGCGTCCTGCGAGGGATCGAGGGGCACCGGGTCAAGGAGACCTATCGCCTGCTGGCGCAGCGGTTCGGTGTGTCGTGGAGCGGACGCCGGTACGATCGGAGTCGGCCGGATCAGACCGATCCGGTGAATGCAGCGATCAACCACGCAGCCGTCGCTGCGAGGAGCGCAGCCCACATCGCCGTGGCGATCACCGGCACGATCCCGCAGCTGGGCTTCATCCACGAGCAGTCCGGGGTGGCCTTCTGCCTCGACGTCGCGGATCTGTATCGGGAGAGCATCGTCCTGCCCGCTGCCTTCACCGCGGTGAAGGCGGCGGGGGCGAGGGGCTCCGACGAGCTGGAGCGGGCAGCGAGGCGGACCGCCGGGGAGATGATCCGCCGACAGAAGGTGATTCCCGAGATGATCGATCGGATCAAGGAGCTGTTTGATGCCGATGACCGTGATCGTGACGCGTGACGTCCCCATGCGCTTCCGGGGCTTTCTTGCCTCGGTCATGCTGGAGATCGCACCAGGAGTGTATACCGGGCCAAGAATGAACCGGGCGGTCCGGGAGCGGGTCTGGAAGGTCTTGGAAGAATGGTACAGTCACCTGTCCCGGGGTGGGATCGTGATGACCTGGTATGCTGCCTCGATGCCGGGTGGTCAGGGCGTGAAGGCCCTGGGTATCCCGCATCGGTTCCTCGTAGAGCACGATGGGATCTTCTTGTCGCACCGGAGCCTGTCTGTGGAAGAGATGGAGTGAGGGTGTGATCTTTGATATCTTTGGCTTGTATGGATGGAGGAAATGTTGTGAGTTTGGCGAGATTGATCCATAATGGATCAGAGGGGCTCCCCCGCGTAGGCGGGGATGGACCCTTGCCGGGCGACAGCTGGC
>DRPG01000743.1 GCA_011376105.1 Deltaproteobacteria bacterium | reverse complement strand
GCGTCGTGATCGCTGCGTCCCTCGGGGGTTGCTGCGCTGATCGCAGCAGCAGCTCGAGGAGCACCGGGCGGGGGAACCGGGGCGCGGGGCCAAAGCCCCCGTACACGGGATCGTACCCCTCCATCAGGCGCTCGATGGCTCCGGGGATCGCCTCGGGCCCGGGCACGTCCCCGGGGGGGGCGGGGGCCGCGAGGCGGACCAGGTGCTCGGTGATCTGGGCTGCATGGGCCAGCAGCTCGGACCTGCGCTCGCGCCAGTCGTCCGACAGCTGGGTGAGCACATACTGCAGACCCCGCCTCGAGCCCCGATCCCCGTCCCGGGCGGGCAGGTAGGTGGCGGCGAACAGCGGCTCCCCCGTGGGGGTGAGCACCAGGGTCATCGGCCAGCCCCCCCGGCCCCGGTTCATCGCGAGCACCGCGGCCATGTAGACCTCGTCGATGTCCGGGCGCTCCTCACGATCCACCTTCACCGGGACGAAGCCCTGGTTGATCAGCGCCGCGATCTGGGGATCCTCGAAGGACTCGTGGGCCATCACGTGGCACCAGTGGCAGGTGCTGTAGCCCACCGACAGCAGGATCGGCCGATCCAGGGCCTGGGCCCTGGCGAGGGCCTCGTCTCCCCAGGGGTACCAGTCCACCGGGTTGTGGGCGTGCTGGCGGAGGTAGGGGCTCGACTCAAGGATCAACCGGTTGACGTAGGGCTGATCCGAGGCCCCGGCGAGCCGGGCGGCCTCGTCGAGCTGCTGCGCCACCTCCGGGGGGTGGACGACCCCGGGGAGGGCGTGGAGCGGGCGCTGCTCGCCGGGGTGCTGACAGGCCAGCAGCCACAGGCCGATCAGGGACAGGGGTGATCCTAGGATGCGTGCACCCGGGGCCGGGGGGGCCGGGGGGTGAGGCGCGCAGACACCGCACGCTGGGCCTCGAGGCGCTTCACATCGGACACCAAGCGCTGGTGGATCCGGGCCTCCTGGGTGAGCAGCGGGGCGTTGCGGCCGGCGACCAGCGCGGCCATGTGGGCTCCGAAGGCGAACAGCAGCGCACCGCCCGCCAGCATCCCCACCGCGATCGGCAGCGGCAGGGAGGTGGCCGAGTCGAGCTGGCTGATCATGATCGCGATGTCCCGGCTCAGCAGGGGCGCGACCATGATCGTGATCGCCCCCACGCTCAGCAGGGCGGTGAGCATCAGCGCCAGGGCCCGGATCACTAGAAAGGGGTGGAACGGGCTGCGGCTGCGCAGGCGCGTGAGCACGTTGCGGTTCATGGTCTTGCGCTCGAACGTGTCAAGCTTCTGCCGGGCCTGGGCCAGCGACACGGTGACGTCCTGGTTCTCGGCGTAGGGCTGCAGCATGATGCCTCACATACTTCGGCGCGGGGGAGCGGGGGATTTCTCGGTTGTACCAGGTCTCAGCCCAGACGCAACCCACCCCGGAGTGGAGGGGTGGGTTGCGTGGGTTTATCCATCCTCTTCGTCGTGCCCGCCCCCGCCGGTCAGCTCGTCGCAGGTGGCCCCCTGCAGGTAGCCCAGCTCACACAACATCTTCGTGTTTTCGTCGTCGGAGCTGGTGGCGCCTGGGCCGATCCCCATCCGCTCGGCCTCGGTGGGGGGAGGGATCAGCACCGTGCCCGGATCGAGCAGCACGGACTGCTCGCCGTCCTTCCACACCATGCCCCGCTTGCCCTGCTCCAGCTCGACCGCCTGGGCGCCGACGAGGAGCCTGGCCCCGATGGGATCCTGGGGGGTCTCGAACATCACATAGACGATGCCCTTCGGGAACTCGCCGGGCTCGAAGATCAGGGTCTTCTTGTCCTCAGACAGCTCGACCTCGCCGATGTCTTCGGGGAGGTGCTTGGGGGTCTCGCCCCACTCGATGTTCGCCCGGTGCTCGACGATCGCCTCTGGATCGAGCACGCCGGCCATGAACGCCGGCGCGGGCAGCTGCAGGGTGAACGGAGATCCGCGCCCCTGTAGATCGAGGCGGATCCGCCAGCCCGGCCCGACCAAGATCTTGTGGGAGCGGGCGAGCTGGTTGCGGTAGGGCTCTAGATCGCGCTCGGTGGCGATGTCGTGCTGCTCTGCGGGATCCGCCTCGAGATCGTAGAGCTCCTCCCGGCCGGTGCCGGTGTGCAGGATGTACTTGTGACCGCTCCACACGACCCCCCAGCGCTCGTGGGAGTACTGCAGGTAGCCGATCGGCAACGAGCGATCGGGCCAGGCGTCGAGCTTCGCCATCAGCGGCACCAGGCTGCGCCCGTCGGTGGGGGGTGCGTCGGCAAAGCCGAACAGATCGTAGAGGGTGGGCCCGATGTCGACCAGGGAGGTGGGCGTCTGGATCCGCTCGCCCCGGGCCAGCCCACCCCGGGGTCGGATCACCAGCAGGGATCGGGTGAGCTCGTCGTACAGGGTGTGGTTGTGCTCGAAGCCGTCGTGCTCCCAGAACTCCTCGCCGTGATCGGTGTGCAGCACCACCAGGGTGCGGCCCGGCATGCGATCGAGCTGATCGAACAGCCGACCGAGCTCGCTCGAGGTGTAGGCCAGCTCTCCGTCGTGCAGGGCCTCGAGGTGTTCCTTGCGCTGATCGGAGATCTCGCCCTGCTTCATCCAGGCGAACACGTCCGAGCGCTTGACCTTGGGCGGCAGTGTTGGATCGGGGTCGGTGACGAACCGATCCCGAAAGGGCTGGGGGGCTCCGTACACCATGTGGGGATCCATGAAGTGCAGGAACAGGTAGGTGTCGCGCTGTTGGTTGTGGTCGAGCCACTGCAGCGCACGATCCACCTGATCCCTGGCCTCGGCCCGCCCGTCGAACAGCCAGGTGTCGAACCCGTCGGAGAAGCTGAACTTGGGCTGCAGGTGGGGGTTGGCGACGATCCCGGCGGTGGCGAAGCCACGCTCTCCGAAGGTGGCCCCGATGTTCTTGGCGCCGACCGCGTCGAGCGGGTTGCGGCCGGTGGTGGCGGAGCGGAACGAGGGGCGGGTCCGTGGTGCGGTGGACCAGTTCTGCTCGAAGACGAACCCCGAGGAGGCGAACGCGTCGATCTCGGGGGTGGTGTCCCGCTCGTAGCCAAAGAACGACAGGTGATCGGGCCGGGTGGTGTCGATCCCGATCACCACCACCCGGCGGACCTCACCCTGGGGCGGGCCCCAGATCGAGGGGGATCCAACGAAAACCCAGTCAAAAATTGGATTTTCAAGTGGCTCGGTGCTGAGCTTGAGGGTGATCGCCTCGCCCGCCCAGGCAGAGAGATCGGCCTCCCAGAGCGCGTAGTCCCGGGTGATGCCCTCGACCTTCTGGCGATCCACCTCGACCTCGGTGCCCTCGTGGACCACGCTGAGCACCGCGACCGCTCCATCGGACTTGGGGCGGTAGGTGGGGGCGTGCTCCATCGCCAGCCAGCCCTCGAACCGGGCTGAGGTCTCGGGCAGGGTGACGTCCCACTCGATGGTGGTGGGGGCGACCATGAGCAGGCCGCTGCGGGTGTGCTGGCCGAGGGTCATGCTGGTGCGGACGAAGTCTTGAGCGCACCGGGGCTCGTGCCCCGGCTCGTCGCACCGGGCGGGATCGTGGCGGGCGAGCGCGTCCACCGGACCGCTGTAGGAGACCTTGATCGAGCCATCCGCTGGGATCGTCGGGTGGCTGAAGATCATGAACTTGTTGTTGATCCGCCAGGTGGAGCGCCGGGCCTTGGGGGCGGGGAGCCTGGCGAAGGGGATCTCCTCGCCGTCGATGGTGACCACCATGTCCCGGGGACGGAAGGTCTGCTCGTCGGACGCGACGGGGAACGGAAGCTCTGCCCGGAGCACCGTGAGGAAGCGATCGGCTCCCCTGGGGTTGGGGACCTCCTCGTGCTCCAGGACGAACGACTCGGTGATCTCGGCGACCTTCGGAGGCAGCTTGATCTTGGGCAGGGAGACCCGGCCGTCGAGGTGGTGGAGCTGGAGGTGCTGCCCCGTGGCGGTGCGCAGCTCGGGGAACCCGGCGATGGGGGCGTCGGTCAGGGTGAAGGGCTCGGGCTCGGGGGCCGTGGGTGCGATCGGGGAGGGCTCGGGCACCCGATCCTCGGGGGGGGGCTGGGCACAGTTGCACGCCAGGAGCAGGACAGACAGCAACAAGGGGCCTCCACAGGGCCGGTCGAGCCGGGTCGATCGGGACCTAACTCGGGCTATGGCGTGACGCGGGCCAGTTCTCGATCGATGATCTCGGAGAAGACTGAGATGGGCTGAGCGCCGGTGAGGACCACGCCGTTGATGTAGAAGCCCGGAGTGCCTGACATGCCCGCCCGGCGGCCGTCCTGGACGTCGTCCTCCACCGTGGCGGCGTGCCGGTTGCTCGCCAGGCACTCCTTGAAGGGCTTCTTCTTGACGCCTACGTCGGTCGCGAGGCGGACGTAGTCGTCGTCGCTCCAGGCCATGGGGGCAGCGAACAGGGCGTCGTGGAAGGCCCAGAACGCGCCCTGCTCGTGGGCACACTCGCTCGCGGCCGCGGCGCTCGCCGCCTGGGGGTGGCTCGGCAGGGGGAAGTGCCGGTACACGATGGAGACCTTGTCCTTGCCGTACTTGTCCTTGATCTGCTGGACGGTCCGGGCCCCCTCCGAGCAGTAGGGGCACTGGAAGTCGGAGAACGCCACGATCTGCACCGGAGCGGCGGGGTTACCCCAGCGGGGGGAGTCCTCGGCGTCGACCGACACCCGGTAGGGCTCGAGCAGCCGCACGACCCCGGACTCCGCCTCCAGCTCGTGGACCAGCGCCCGGAGCAGCTCGGTGGCCCTCTCCTGGTGGAGGTAGCCCACGAGCTGGGGACGCATCTCCTCCAGGGAGCCGGGCATCCTCGCCTCGTTGTCTCGGTAGAAGGACTCGACCTCTTCGTCGGTGGGGGGGGGGGTCTTGTCGTCGACCTCCCGCTTGATCAGATCCTCGGGGGCGATGCCGAGCCGATCGGACTCCGCCTCGATCAGGCGCTGCATGATCAGGGCCTCGATCGCGTTCGAGCGGGCCTCGTGGGCGGCGAGCTCCGCCTCGATGATCTCCGGGGCCGCGAACGCCATCAGCTCCGCCCGGGTGACAGGCTCGCCCCCGATGGTGGCGAGGATCTCAGGCACGGGGGCCAGGCCCTGGGGCTGAGCGGCCTCTGGGCTCAGGGCCGTGGGGGCCTCAGGGGCAGCGGCGGTGCCGCGCTGGCTCGCACAGGCGACGAGCAGCGACAGGGACCACCGGGACAGACAAGACATCGAACCTCCAGGAGCCCCTTATCCTCCGGAGGGGGCATGCCGGGGCCCCTGTGGGCCTCCGGGCTCGAGGGAGCCTCCCCGGGACCGGGCGTAGCGGACCAGCAGCTCGAGGCTGCGGTTGTAGCTCTGGACCCCGCCCTGGACCCGGTTGACCCGCAGGTAGGCGTCGTTGACCGCGTGGCTCAGATCAGCGATCGGGCCGTCGTAGCCCGTCCAGAAGGAGTAGGCGGCGAGGACGTCGCGCTGGACGCCCGGGTTGCGGCGCTCGATCTGCCGCAGGAACGCCCAGCTGTCGAGGCGGCGCAGCGCACCGAGCACCTGGCGCTGAGCGAACAGCCAGCCCGAGTACTGGACGAAGGGATCGTCGCTGTGGGTGCAGGCGACGAACCCATAGAAGTTGGCCTCGTTCTCGCTGGCGAAGAAGCGTTGGTGTGCCTTCTCGTGGGCCATGGTGTGGGGCTGCTGCCACTCGGGGGCCATCCAGTTGATGTTGGCCTCGGCGGTGAACGGAAAGTAGAAGCCACCGATCCCCAGCCAGGTGTACAGCAGCGAGGAGGCGATCCCCTTGGTGGGCCCCCGGCTGCGGGCCACCGAGGGGTGGAGATCCAAGGTGCGGACCACCCCAAGCCAGCCCCGATCCACCGCTGCGTCGGCGGCGTCCAGCCCGTCCGGGGCGAGGGTGGGGGAGAAGCCATCAGGGAGCCCGTGCAGCTCGAGATATAGGGCGTTGACCCGATCCACCAGCGCCCGGGCCAGCACCTCGAGCTCGTCGGTGTCGACCTCGAACACCTCGTCCGCGGACGCGATCCACCCCCGGCGAAGCTCGAGGATCGGGCGGGCGTAGGCAAGCCCCCACAGGACGTAGAACGACAGGGCGACGGCCACGGACGCGGTGTACAGCGCCGCCAGGGTGTGCCCCACCACCCGGAGCCGGGGCTGATCCGGGGGCGGGCGCCACAGCAGCCCCGCCCGGCGCAGCAGCCAGGCCAGCAGCGCCGCACCGGCACCCACCACCAGGGGCTCCGCCACCGAGAACGGGATCGGGCGGGTCAGCGTGTTGGGGATCGCCTGGATCCAGGGTCCGATCCCCTGCACATACAGCGCCTCGACCCGCCAGGGATCGGACGCGAACAGCACCAACAGCGCCAGGAGCGAGGTCAGCCCCGCGGCCAAGATCGTCACCGGCGGGGATCGTCCGATGAGGCGCCTCCACACGTTCGACCCCCACGCGATCGAGCTGCCCCCGTCGGTGGTGCACGGGGACGATCCACCGCGGGGCCCCTCGGGCCCGGTTGCACGGTGCTACAGGTTCTCGGCCAGGAAGTCCCAGTTGATGAGCTTCCAGAAGGCCTGGATGTAGTCGGGGCGCGCGTTGCGGTAGTCGATGTAGTAGGCGTGCTCCCAGACATCACAGGTGATCACGGGCTTGTGCCCGTGGGCCACCGGTGTGTCCGCGTCGTGGGTCGAGATCACCTGGAGCTTGCCCGTGCCGTCGCGCACCAGCCAGGCCCAGCCGCTGCCGAAGTGGGTCGAGGCGGCCTTGGTGAAGGCCTCCTTGAAGGCATCGACGCTGCCGAAGGCCGCAGTGAGCTGCTCGGCGACCGCTCCGGTGGGCTCGCCGCCGCCGCTAGGGGACAGGGACTTCCAGTAGAAGCTGTGGTTGAAGTGCTGGGCGGCGTTGTTGAACACGCCCTGATCACCGTCGGCCTGGGCCTTTCGGATCACCTCCAGCAGGGACATGCCGCTGTACGCGCTGCCCTCCACCGCCGCGTTGAGCTTCTTGACGTAGCCAGCGTGGTGCTTGCCGTGGTGGTAGCCCAGGGTCTCGGCTGAGATGTGAGGAGCGAGGGCGTCGTTGGCGAAGGGGAGGGCGGGGAGTTCGTGGGCCATGGGGTCTCCTGAGCGGGTCAACAGGGTTGCCGGCGTATCTATTGGTCCGGAGCTGGTCAAGCGGGTCGTGTCCAGGTTCACCTCTCCGTGCCTGTTCGTGTATGGTGCGGTCCAGGTACCTATGCGTCGCACATCCCCCCTCCTCACCGCGCTGTCGATCGTCTCCTTGGGACTGTTGTCCGCAGGGACTGTCTCGTACTATGAGACCTCGCTTCCCACCACGATGAACCCGCTGTTCGCCACCACCATGGTGGACCGGCGGACCCACGAGCTGGTCTTCGATCGTCTGTTCTATCGATCCGCGGTCACCGGAGAGATCAAGAGCCGCCTGGTCGACGCCATCGAGGTGCTCGACGACGGGCTTAGGGTGCGGCTGTCGCTGCGCAGCGGCGTGCGCTGGCACGACGGCGAGCACTTCACCGGGCGAGACGTCTGCTTCACCGTCGACACGATGCTCGATCCAAAGACCCCCTCCCTGGTGGCGAAGGCCTACCAGGAGGTGCTCGCGGGCTGTGAGGCCAGCCGGGGCGAGGTCACGATCACCTTCACCCGGAAATACTATAACCCCAGGGAACGACTGGAGTTTCCGATCCTCCCCCGGCACATGTTCGGCGAGGGCGGGGTCGTGCCTGATCACGAGTTCTCGGCGCGCCCGATCGGCACCGGCCCGATGAAGGGGAGCAAGGGCCGCCGCGAGGTGCGGCTGACAGCGGTGGAGAACGTCCACCACCGGCCTCAGATCGATGTGATGGCCCTCGGGGAGGGGGGCGATCCCCTGATCGCGATCAAGACCCTGACCAACGGAGGCGTCCACGGGGTGATCTCAGTGGCCCCCCCCCTGCGATCCGAGGTCGCCGCCACCGATGATGTGGCGCTCAAGTCCTACGATCTACGCTCGTGGTGGTTCGTGGCGGTCAACAGCCGCAAGGGGGCGCTGACGGATCTCCGGGTGCGCCAGGCGCTCGATCACACCCTCGATCGGGAGGAGCTGCGCAGGCTCACCATGGGGTACGACGCGTACGACATCCACCAGCCCTGCCAGTTCATCAGCGGCCCCTTCGTCCCCTCGTCCCCCTACTACAACCGCTCGATCAAGCCCCTGACCCGCTCGGATCTCGCCCACGCCAAGGAGCTCATGGAGTCCGCCGGGGCGCGGATGGAGGGGGGCAACTGGACCCTGAGGGGTAACCCGCTGATCTTGAAGATCGGGATGCACGCACCCCTCGATCTCGAGGCCCGCGATCTGCTCAACCAGATCGGCAACCAGCTGCAGGCCGGTGGCTTTGGCCGGCAGGTCCACAAGATCTCTCCGGAGGACTGGAACGAGCGAGCGATCACCGGGCAGATGGGCGACTTCGATCTGCTGATCGGCAAGTGGTCCTTCGGTGTGGTCGAGGACATCGCGCCGATGTTCGAGGCCCGGCGCGGGGGCAAGGGCACACGGAACCTGTTCAACTACGACAACGAAGAGGTCAACCGCCTGCTGGCCCGCTACGACATGGCCAAGACCGACACTGAGGCTCAGGACGCCTACCACGAGCTGCACAAGGTGTTGGCAGAGGACCTGCCCTATCTGTTCCTGTGGAAGCTCGACACCAAGAGCGCGTGGCGGATGGAGGTCCGCAACAACACGATCACGCCGTTCTACTACTTCACTGAGTTTGATGGGTGGGAACTCCGGCTCGGAGCTGGCTGACGAGCTGCGGTCTGGCCTCCTCGTGGGGCCGCAGCCACACGGTAAAACGCGAGCCGCGACCCTCCTCGCTCGACACCTCCAGCCGGCCCCCCATCAGCTCGACGTAGCGCAGGCTGATCGCCAGCCCCAGCCCGGTGCCCTTGTAGCGGTGGGGGCTGCGGTGGGCCTGGGTGAAGGGATCGAACAGGGTCGGCAGCAGCCCCTCGGGGATGCCGATCCCGGTGTCCTCCACCGTCAGCCTGATCCACCCCCCCTCGGCGCGGACCTGCACCGTGATGGTGCCCCGCTGGGTGAACTTGGCCGCGTTGCCCAGCAGGTTCAGCACCACCTGGCGCAGCCGCAGGGGATCACACACGACCTCGAGATCCGGCGGACAGTCGAGGGACCACTGGTTCCCCCGCTCTAGGATCAGGGGCTCGATGACCTCCTCAAGATCCTCGAGCAGGCCCAGCAGCTCTAGGGGCGCTGGATCGATCTGGATCTGGCCCGCCTCCACCTTCGCCAGATCGAGGATGTCGTTGATCAACGCCAGCAGGTGCTCCGCCGAGGCATGCACCCGGGTCAGGTCCGCCCGTACGTCCTCGATGCTCATCCCCTCCTCCTCGGCGATCAGCTCGGTGTAGCCGATGATCGCGTTGAGCGGAGTGCGCAGCTCGTGGCTCATCGTCGCGAGGAAGGCGCTCTTGGCCTCGCTGGCCTGCATCGCCTGATCGTGGGCCAGCAGGAGCTCGTCCCGGAGCCGGGCCTTGCCCATCGCCGTGCCGATCAGATCGGCGAGCTCGGAGACGATCTCGACGTGCGCGGGGGTGAAGACGCCGGGGCGATCGGCCCCGACGTTCACCGTCCCGAGCAGCTCCTGCTGATCCCGGATCGGCACGATCAGCTGGGAGCGGAGCATGCTGTCCTGCATGTGCCCGGCCTTGTCGCGGCGTCCTCGCAGATCGTGGACCAGATCCACCTGGCCGCGCCGCAGCAGCCTCAGATCTGCGCCAAAGGACGCCAGCGGGATGGAGCGCCCCGGAGGCAGGGTGGCTCGTCCCTCCCCCCGGGCCTCGTGGATCGTGTACGTGTGATCCGTGTCGTCGAGCAGCCCTACGCTGACCCGCCAGGCGGGGACCAGGGCCGTCAGGCCAGCCAGCGCGCTGTCGATCACGTCGTCGAGGGAAGAGGCCCGCAGGACCTGGCGCGCGATCGAGTACAGGATTTGGGTGCGGTGGTGATCCACCTCTCCCTCCCCTGTGTCTATCGATCCACATGCTCCGAGTTTGCAGCCGGAATCCAGCGGGGTGCTGATCTGAAGTCAGCCCAGCTGGAAGAAGAAGCTCGTCGAGCCGATCTGTAGCGTCTCCCCCCCAAACAGCCTGCGCTCCACGATGCGCTCGCCGTTGATCAGGGTGCCCCGGAGGCTGCCGAGATCTGTCGCGTAGAAGCGCTCGCCCTGGCACAAGATCTTGCAGTGCAGGCGGCTGACCTGGGCGTCATAGTGGATCCGGACAGGGTTCTCCCGGGCCCGACCGATGGTGATCCCCTGCGGACCAATGGGGCAGATCCGATCCCCTCGATCTTCGTCGTAGTAGATCAGGGTGCCGCAGGGCGACTTGGGATCTTCAAGGGGTGAGATCGTGACCGCGACCGGGGGGCCGTCGCTCTCTCGATCGGCGTCTGCGGGCAGGAAGGTCTCGTCTTCGGGGCTGACCCACCGCCGATCGCCGGGGATCTGCAGGACCCCGGCGATCTCGTCGATCGCGTCTGCCTCGCTGGCCTGGATGGCGCCAAAGCCAAAGAAGCCCCCGGCGGCCTTGGCCACCTCGTGGCTCAGGGCGAGGACGTCCACCAGGGAGTCCGGGGACAGCGCGTCGAACCCGGTGCGCCCGCACAGGGCCAGCAGGATCGCCTGGCCCCGCCGGGCGTACAGTGCGCTGGGGGGGTAGCGCAGCCAGTTCCGCAGGACGCGCTCTCCCTCTGTGCCGAGGTGGTAGCGCTCCCGGGCGAGCTCGAGGATGAGCCTCTCCTCGGCCTCCTGGACGGAGCCATCGGCCCAGGCCACCCGCACCAGCGGGAGCAGGGGCAGCGCACGGTAGCTCGACTCGTCCATGCCGAGGATCTTCAGCTCCTCTACGAGCTCTCCGTCGGTCATCCAGGGCCTCCGCGGTCCCGGCGATATAACCCCGACAGGGCAACCGGGAGGAGCACGTGAGGGCTGTGGTGGGGGGGTGGCTGTGTGTGGGGG
>DRPG01000742.1 GCA_011376105.1 Deltaproteobacteria bacterium | reverse complement strand
GATCGCTGGCCTGGAGGCGCCCATCGACGATGGCTCCTGCAGCGACTTCTCCCTCCAGCTCGGTCCCCTCCGCCTCTCCATGGCGAGCCCGGGCGAGCGGGTGCAGGCCCTGGCGTTCTTCCGGTTGATGGGTGCGACGCTCTCCAGCGGGAGCTTTAGCCAGGAACGAGGCGGGCGCTGTCAGATCAGGCTCACCCCAGACACCCGACAGGACGCCCGGCTCATGGTCGCGGACATCGAGCGGCTGACGGGGGAGGTGCCGAAGATCTCCTCTTGCAACGAGATCTTCAGCGTGTCCCTCCCGGCGGAGCTCGTCCGAGCGCTCCAGGCCGTCCCGGGGATCGGCACGCCCGGAGATCGCGTCGCGTCGACGGCCTCCCTGCCCGACGTCGTCTCGGACGAGGACACCCCGATCGCGCTCCGGCGAGAGTTCTTCGGGGCGTTGTTCGGAGGCGATGGCGTGTCTCCGGAGCTGGTCCTCCTCAGGGACGCACCAGACACCCTCACGGAGATCCAACTTGTCCAGCACAGGCTCTCAGAGCGAGCCCTGGCGCGCCTGATGGAGGACATCCAGCTTGGGCTGGCTCGGCTCGGGGTGGATGTCCTCCTCTCCCCCCCTGCGCCCGTACACCCCCCGCCGGTTGGCTCCAGGGCCCCACGGTGGCGCAGCGTCCTGACCGTGCGGTGGGGGGTAGCCTTCTCCGAGCGGATCGGCTTCCGGTACTGCCAGCACAAGTCCGCCCGGCTGACCGCGGCGACCGCCTGGTGGCGCCTCAAGGAGACGATCCGCGATCGGCGTCGGTCCGTCGCTGAGGCAGCGATCACGCAGGAGGGCGCCTCAGACCGCAGACCCACCGGGTGGCGCCGCTGGGTTCGGGAGGCCAGCGAGCACCTGTCGCAGAGCAGCCCGATCATGAGCCCCTACTTCGTGGGCTTTGCCGGCCACCGGGTCCTGAACAGACAACACCTCCTCGACACCATCGAGGGCCGGATCGGCGAGCGCTCGGGCGTCCAGGGCGCCCGCCGGGCCCACCAGCACGCCGTGCCCGCCGGGGTGCCGACCGTCACCGGGTTCCTGGAGCGCATCGGTGCCCGCGGCTGGTTCAGCGATCGCACGCCACAGGGTGAGCTGTGCAAGGTCACCTACGCGACCACCTCACAGGACGAGATCGTCGAGCCCACGATCGAGCTTTCCGTGGTCGGGATCCGATCGGCCGGCGAGCAGACCGTCTATGATCTGACGGTCGACGAGCTGCACAACTTCCTGGCCAGCGGTGTGGTGGTCCACAACTGCATCCCCCACGGGGGCGGAGGGCCTGGGATGGGCCCCATCGGGGTCGCCGCCCACCTCACCCCGTTCCTCCCTGGTCACCCGGTGATCGAGGTGGGTCATGGGGAGGCGGCGCTGGGGCCGGTCTCCGCAGCGCCCTGGGGCTCGCCGTCGATCCTGCCCATCTCGTGGGCCTACATCCGGATGCTGGGGCTGCAGGGGCTGATCCGGGCGAGCGAGCTCGCGATCCTGAACGCGAACTACATCGCGTGCAGGCTCCAGCCCCACTACAACGTGCTGTACCGGGGGGACCGGGGCCGGGTGGCCCACGAGTGCATCCTCGATCTCCGCCCGTTCAAGGCCGTGGGGGTGCAGGTCGACGACGTCGCCAAGCGCCTGATGGACTTTGGCTTCCACGCGCCCACGATGTCGTTCCCGGTGGCCGGCACCCTGATGGTGGAGCCCACCGAGAGCGAGGGGCGTGCAGAGATCGATCGGTTCTGTGACGCGATGATCGCCATCCGGGAGGAGATCCGGGCGGTGGAGCGCGGGGAGGTGTCGATCGAGGACAGCGCCCTGCGGCATGCGCCCCACACCGCCGGTGACGTCACCCGCGACGACTGGGATCGACCCTACAGCCGCCAGACCGCCGCGTTCCCAGCTCCCTGGACCCGCCGGCACAAGGCCTGGCCCGCGGTCGGTCGGATCGACAACGTCTATGGGGATCGCCACCTGATCTGCACCTGCGACGCCTGGCCCGATGCCTGATGGGACCGGGCAGGGGAGACGACTGGCCCTGATCCTCGCCCTGGTGTGGGCTTCGGGGGCCGTCGGCGCCCTGGGGCTGGTCACGCCCGGGGATCCAGCGGCGGCGGATGCACTGTGGGCCTGGGCCCGTGCTGAGGCCGGCGACGATCTAGCCGCGCCTCCCTACCTCGACGCAGCGAGGGCCGCGGCACGGATCCGGCCCTGGCAGGAGGGCTACGGGCGCGCGCGGACCCGGGCCACGGCGGTGGATCGCGCCCGGCGGGCGGGGCTGCGGGGCCGCGGGGCCGCTACTGGGCGAGGGCGAACGCGTCGAGCTGCTTGCGGCGCTTGGCGTGGCGCAGCTTGCGCAGGGCCTTGATCTCGATCTGGCGGATCCGCTCGCGGGTCAGGGCGAAGCGGGCGCCGATCTCCTCCAGCGAGTAGTTCGTGGGCTCTCCGATGCCGTAGCGCATCCGGATCACCTTCTCCTCGCGGGGCGACAGGCTGGCGAGCACATCGTCGATCTGCTCGCGCAGATCCGCCTCGTCGAGGCGCTCGGACGGGATCTCAGCGTCGGGGTTCTCGATGAACTCGATCACCGTGCTCTCGGAGTCGTCGGACACCACCGCGTCGAGGCTCATCGGCTCGCGGGTGATCTTCAGGAGCTCCTCGACCTCCTCGACCTCCATCTCGAGCTTGTCTGCGATCTCCTTGGTGCTCGCGTCGCGGCCGAGCTTCTGAAACAGCAGCTTCTGGGTCTGGTGCACCCGGTTGACGATCTCGAGCTTGTAGATCGGCACCCGGATGGTGCGGATCTGGGACTCGATGGCACGGATGATCGACTGACGGATCCACCAGGAGGCGTAGGTGGAGAACTTGAAGCCCCGCGTGTGATCGAATTTTTCGACCGCCTTCATCAGCCCGAGGTTGCCCTCCTGGATCAGGTCGGACAGGGGCAGACCCCGGTAGCCGTACTGCTTGGCGATGCTGACCACCAGCCGGAGGTTGGCCTTGATCAGGGCTGCCTTCGCGAGCTCGGCGTCGGGGCCACCGTCGTCGATCCGGCGTGCGACCTCGACCTCGTCCTTGGCGGTCAGCAGCGGGATGGTGCCCATGGCTCGCAGGTACTTGTTGAGGAGCGCTCCGCTGTCTTCCTTGAGGTTCGATGTCGAGCGGGCGGTGTGTACCATGGGGTGTCTCCGTCAGTCCGTGCGAGGAACAGCCAGGGATAATGCAAGAAGCGTGCCTGGTCTGATGATCGGCTCCCTGCCGGGGTGGGTAGGCCAGAGCACGTCGGGGATGTCTGGGTCTCATGACAACCCCACCCCAGATCTGGACATTGTCCAAGAATCTTGAACACGTCTTGGATCCGGGGATCGAAGATCGGAGGGGGCCTCAGCCTGTGTCGATCGCGACGCCCACGTCCCCGGCCAGGGCCGCCGCTGCGCCCCGGGGTCGCGTGACAGAATGCGACCACACCCTTACAGCGACCAGGTCACACCCTCTGTAGATAAGGCGAACCATGGACGGGACAAGGAACGGGAGGCCACGTTGATCGAGACCCTGGTGGCCGGTGGGCCGGTCATGTTCCCCATCGGTCTGTGCTCGATCATCGCGCTCGCGACCTTCCTCGAGCGGATGTGGTCGCTGCGCAGGGAGCGGGTGGTGCCCCAGTCCTTCAGCATCGAGCTGATCGAGCTGGTCCGCCAGCAGCGGTGGGGAGACGCCCTGACCCTGTGCCGGAAGCGCGATGCTGCGATCGCACGCATCCTAGAGGTGGCCCTCGAGGCCCGCACCGAGTCCCGGACCCTCATCAAGGAGCGGGTCGAGGAGGTGGGGCGTCGGGAGGCCGCTGAGCTCGAGCGCTACGTCCCGGTGCTGGGCACCATCGCCTCCATCAGCCCGCTGCTGGGGCTGCTGGGCACAGTGGGGGGCATGATCCTGACCTTCCAGGTGATCGAGGATCAGGGGGTGGGGGAGGTCGGTGCCCTGGCCGGTGGGATCAGCCAGGCGCTGATCACCACCTTCGCGGGCCTGTCCGTCGGCATCCCCGCCCTGGTGGCCAACCGCTACGTGCTGGCCCGGGTCGATGCGCTGGTGATCGATCTCGAGGAGGTCGCCCTGGGGATCGTCGATCTGTTGTCGGAGGGGCCGGCGGTCGAGGAGGCCGCCAAGTGAGGTTCGTCGCCGCTCGCCGCCCCGATCCGATGATCGACGTCACGCCGATGATCGACGTGGTGTTCCAGCTGGTGCTGTTCTTCATGGTGTCCACCAACTTCATCCAGTCTCCGGGCATCCAGGTGGATCTGCCGCGCTCAAGCGCACAGACCGTGCTGTCCGACGATCGAGACATCAACGTCTGGATGACCCTCGATGGGGCCGTGTTCGTCGATGATCAGCCGGTCGATACCTCCACCCTGATCGGGATCTTCCGCGATCGCTCCCGGGCGGATCCCAACACCCTGGTGGTGATCAAGGCCGACACCGGGGTCTCCCACGGGCGGGTGGTCGCGGTGATGGATCAGGCGAGGGCGCAGGGGCTGACCCGGCTGGCCATCGCCACCGACGCCGACGCCGACGCCGACGCCGGCGCCGGCGCCGGCGCCGAGGAGGAGGACTAGTGGGTCGCTGAGGGTGCGACTATGCTGATCGCGAACATCTCCCCGTCCTTCCACGATCCTTGCCCTGGGGGTTCCCTTGCAGCGAGCGATCTTGTCGCTCCTTCCTGCGGTGTTGCTCGTTGGTCTCGCGGCCTCGGCGGTGTGGGGGGAGAGCGGTGTGCTCGCCCGTGAGCGCCTGGTCGAGCGCCTCTCGGCCTCCAACGATGAGCTGGCTCGGATCGAGCGGGAGAACCAGCTTCTGCTATGGAATCTCCGGCGGATGGAGCAGGATCGTGCGGTGCTTGAGCGTCTGGTCGCCGAGGAGATCGGCTGGGCCCGGGAGGGGACCCTGATCGTGCGGTTCGACAAGATCCTCCAGGATCCCAGGTCAACCCACAGCCCCCCGGGGGGGGCCGGGGATGACACCGACGCGCCGGACTGAGCGCGTTACGCTCTGACACAGAGCCCCCACGCTGCCCCCGAGCGCGTCCACAACCCCGAGAACACCGATGCAGCTCGAACCGGGCACCGTCCTCGCCCAACGCTTCGAAGTCACCGGCCCTCCCCTGGGGGCCGGCGCGAGCGGGGTGGTGTATCCAGCTGAGGATCGTGCCACAGGGCGATCGGTGGCGGCCAAGGTGCTGCACCCGGATCGAGCGGCGGATCGGGCGGCCTTGAGCCGCCTCCAGGACGAAGCGAGCACCGTCGGTCGGCTGCAGCACCCCCACGTGGCCGAGGTCGTCGGGCTCTGGTCCGACGGGGGCTCCCGCTGGGTGCTGGTCACCGAGCGGATCGATGGGATCCCGCTGTCCGCGCTGGACGCGGCGCTGCAGCCCGAGGCGGTGGTCGCCCTGGGCTTGCAGCTCGTGGAGGCCCTGATGGCGTCCCACGGGGTGGGGATCCTCCACGGAGATGTGCGCCCGGGCAACGTCCTGATCGGCACCGCGGGCGCGAAGTTGTTTGACTTCGGGGTCGCCCGGTGGGTGGCCCAGGGAGACGAGGGCGCGATGATCCGGGCCGGGGAGACCGCGCCCGAGGTCATCGATGGGGCGCCCCCCAGCGTGGCCTCAGACCTCTATGGCCTCGGGATCGTGCTGTGTCGGGCCCTGACCGGCGCTACCCCCTTCGCGGCGGCGACTCCCTGGGCGTCCATGGGGCTGCAGCGCGCGGGCTCCCTGGAGCTGGAGGGGCCGCGGGGGCTGGTGGCCCTGATCGAGCGGCTGCTGGAGCCAAATCCCGCCGCACGACCCCCCGACGCCTCCGCCGTGCGCCTGGCCCTGGTCCGCCTCCGAAGCGATCCGGGGCGTCGGCTGAGCTTTGGGGGCTGGCGGGCTCCTCCGCTGCGGCCGGGCCGGGCCTGGATCGTGCACGGTATCGATCCCCAGACCGGGGGCCCGGCGGTGATCCGGGGGGGATTGTCCCGCCGGGCGGCCCGGAAGCTGGTGGCTCGCCTCAGCAGCGAGGGCTGGCGGGTCCAGGCCGATCGAGAGGCCCTGGGCTCCCGCGATGTGCTGTGGGTCGCGCTGCTGACCGCGGTGGGGGGGCTGGCGGTCCCGCTGGTGGGGGTGCTGCCCGCGCTGTGGGTCAGCGTGCGGTGGCGGGGCCACAGGGTCCGGCCCGAGCTCCGCCGGGTGCTGCCCCCGATCTCGGTGCCGATCCCGCCGAGGGTGGCGCCCACCGGGAACGAGACCGCGGTGGTGGCGGGCATGCTGCTCCTGCTCACGGCCCTGACCCTGGTGGTGTGGCCGCTGGGGGCGCTGCTGCCGGCGCTGCTGGTGGGGCTGCTCGCCGCCTGGAGCCTGCGGGCTGCACCGATCGATCCTGCGGACGCAGCCCGGCGGGGGCACGTGGTCGCGGCCTTGGCGGATCTCCGGGCCACGGTGGCCTCGAGGGCCCTGACGCTGGATGAGGTGCTGTCGCTCACCGGCGAGGTGGACGCGCTCGAGGCCGCCTGGCGGAGCGGCGAGATCGAGGCCGACACTCTGCTGATCGAAGTCGATCGCCTGAGTCATCGAGTCGAAGGGCTGCCCCTCGATCAAGCTCTGGATCATGCCTCCGTCCTGGCCCTGCGACCCCTGGGGGATCGAGCGGTGGGCCTGCGGGGGGTGGGGGAGCCCGCCCGGGTGGTGGGGCTGGCTCAGGGGGTACCCGAGCCATGAACACACACGAGCTGCGACGCTACAACACCGAGCGTGCTTGATAGGTAGAGAGCGCTGGCGGAGCATGGGGCCCGACCAGCAGTGGATCGACAGCGAGGGAGCAACGTGGGACTTGAGACCATCATGGCACTGCTCTGTAGCGGGCTGTGCTGTCTAAGCTTCGCTGCCGTGCTGCTTGTGGGGGTCCTGATCGCCCTGCGCAGCGCCGGAGGGGGGGGCACAGCGCCGGCCCCCGCGCCTCGCCGGATCATCCCCCAGACCCCGAGCCACCCCGCCCCCCAGGGGCCGGCGGTGAGCCGCTACAGCCCGGAGCCGCTGCCCCCACCGCTGCCTCCCCCCGATCCCGATCCGGTCTCCGAGGCGGGGCCCCACGACGTCCCGCCCCCCGATCCCGAGTTTGCCTCGGATCCCGATCTGTTCGACGAGGAGGAGATGGCCACCGTCGTCGCGCCGCCCCCCCCCGGCGCCCTGCGGGATCCCAGCTCCAAGCCACCGCCGCGCTCTAGCGGCCAGACGATCATCGCGTTCGACGATGACGAAGACGACTGGTAGCGGAGCCACACAGCGCTGGCTCGGCTCCGATCGTGCGGAGTGGATCCGAGCCCGTGCCGCGTAGGGAGGAGCTCACGGCCCCACAGCCCCGGGCCAGCGCAGCGCTGGCCCGGGCGCTGGTCCGATCCGAGGAGCGGCTGCGGGCCCATGGCCTGACCGGGGGCCAGGCCTTCGACGCGCTGGTGGAGGCGTTGTGTGCCCGGCTGGGCCTCGAGGCGGCCCCCGGCCCGGAGGCCATCGCTGCAGCGGCGGACGTCCCGCTGAGCACCGGCGACGATCTGCTCGGGCTCGCATACGAGCGCTTCTTTCCGGATCTGTTCAAGGGGCGCCATGGCCAGTACTTCACCCCGCGTCCCCTGGCGCGACTGCTGATCGCTCGCTTGCAGATCTCGCCTGGGGAGACCGTGCTGGATCCTGCCTGTGGGAGCGGCGGGCTGCTGGCTGAGGCCGCCCGCGTCGGCGCCACGGTGCGGGGGATCGAGCGGGATCCCCGGCTGGCGAGGCTGGCCGCGGTGGGGCTGCGCCTGGCGGGGGCCGACGCCTGGATCCAGCAGGCGGATCTGTTCCAGGCCCAGCCCGAGCCGGTCGATGTGGTGGTGGCCAACCCTCCGTTCTCGGTCCAGGTCACCGATCCCCGGATCCTCGAGCGCTACACCCTGGGGCGGGGGCAGCGGATGGTGGTCTCCGATCGCTTGTTCGTCGAGGCCCTGGAGGGGCTGGTGCGGCCCGGGGGCCGGGCGGGGATCGTCCTGCCCTGGTCTGTGCTGATCAACCCCAGCTATGGTGACGTCCGGGCCCGGCTGGAGGCCGCCTGGGAGCGCCTCGCGGTGTGCCAGCTGCCGGAGGGGGTGTTCCGCCCGTTTGGAGGAGCCGCCGGGCGGGCGTGCCTGCTGTGGCTACAGCGCCGGGGGGCAGAGACCGGCGCGTCCTCCGGCGCGTCCCCTGCGTCTGCCGGGGAGCCTCCGACGGTCCCCCGCTGGGCCGCGGTCTCCGATCCTGGCTACGACGTGCGGCTCCAGCGGTTCAAGGCCACCGATGGAGCGCAGATCGAGGCCCTGATCCGGGGGGAGGGCTGGGGGAGCCTGCCTGGAGATCGCTGGGTGCCGGCCCCCGAGCCCGGCGAGGGGCTGCCTGTGTCCGAGCTCGCCGTGCTGCGTCGGGAGCGGGCACGGCCGGTGGGGGACTGCTGGGTCGCGGATCTTGCGGACGCCGATCGCGGCACCGGCGAGGTCTCGCCCCGCCGGGTGCCCGCTGACGAGGTGCCCGGGAGGGTCACGATCGTGCCCGGCGACGTGTTGGTGGCGAGGATGCGGCCTGAGCTGGGCAACGTCGCCCGGGCCCCGGGGGTCTCCGGTCCGCTGGTCGGCAGCCCTGAGTGGCTGGTGCTCGAGGCCAGGGATCACCCTGGCTGGCTGCTGCACGCCCTGCGCACTGAGGCCTGGCGAGCGCGGCTGCCGGTCACCGGAGGGCAGACCCGTCCCCGCACGTCGGCGTCCGCGGTCCTCGGCAGCCGGGTGCCCTGGCCCGGACCCGAGGTGGCCGCCCGGGTCGATCGCCTGTCCGCGAGCCTGCACGAGCGCCGGGCCCGGCTCAAGGAGCAGCTGCTGGCTCTGCAAGACGCGGTCGATGCCTTCGCCCGTGGGGCGCTGGACGAGGCAGCTTTGGGGGAGGCCCTCGATCGGCTGGAGGGGCGCGACGCCGCGGCAGGGGCCGGGCGTGGCCTCGGGTGACGCGATAGAGCACGAGCCTGGCTCGGATCCGTGGAGGTGGCCGTGTTCTTGTCGACCCTGCTCGTGGTGGCCTGCTCCGGGCCCGAGCCCGGGGATCCGATCGGCCCGGGTCCCCTGGGGCTGGGGCTGACCAACCCGTTCCCCAACACCTCGCTGCTCGACGCGGGCGGTCACCTGGCCTTGTCTGAGCTGCCCTCGGGGGGGGAGGCGCCGATCCCGATCGAGCGCCTCGCGTGGCGCACCGGGTTCTCCCCGGCTCAGACCGCGGTGCTTCGGCTGCCCGGCATCGATCCGGGGGCGCTGCCCTCGTTCGGAGCCATCGAGCCTGGTTTGGGCAGCGTGCGCCTCGTGGATCGCACTGAGGGCAGCTACCTGCCCTGCATGGCTGAGCTCGACGCCTACCCCAGCGGCGAGGATCCAGCGCTGCTGATCCGCCCCCTGACCGCGCTGCCCTATGGGCACGACGTCGCGGTGGTGGTGCTCACCGACGCGGTGGCCCGGCCTGAGGGCTTCCACCCCGAGCACAGCACGGTGCGTCCGCTGATCGACGAGCTGGTGGCGCTGGGGATCGCCGAGGCTGAGATCGCCGTGGCCTGGAGCTTCCCGGTGGCGGACGGGACCCAGCCCCTACGCTCGGCGCTGGAGCAGATCTCGGTGCTGGGGCCCCCCACGTTCACCGAGATCCGTGAGGTCGACGACGACGTGGCGCCCCTGACCTGGCGAGCGGCCGAGGGCACGTTCCCGGTGGTCGACTTCTTGATCGACGATCGACTCCTCGATCTGGGCCCTGATGGTTCGGTCTCGCCCACCGGCCAGGCCGACGCCTACCTGTACGTGCACGTCCCCACCTCGGTGTCCGACGCGCCGGCCGGGAGCGTGCCGGTCCTGGTCTTTGGCCATGGGATCTTCGGCGAGCCGTCCAACTACCTCGACGATCGGGAAGATGCGGACGGCCTGCTGGCCCTGGCCGACGAGGGGGGCTTCATCGTGGTGGCCACCAACTGGCGCGGGCTGACCGCCGTGGATCGAGCGGTCCCGCTGGGGATCGCTGGAGACTTTGGTCGGTTCCCCGAGCTGACGGATCTGCTGGTGCAGGGGCAGGCCAACACCCGGACCCTGATCGAGGGGATCAAGGACGGCTCCCTGATCGACGATCCTGTGTTCCGGGGCGAGAGCGGTCAGCCCCTGCCGGATCCGGACCACGTCTTCTACTATGGGATCTCCCTCGGGGGCATCGAGGGGGCGGTGATGCTGGCCCACGATCCTCCGCTGGACGCGACCGCCCTGCACGTGGGTGGGGCGATGTGGTCGACGATGCTCGAGCGCTCCAGCAACTGGTATGCCTTCGAGCTGTTGCTGGTGCCCACCGTGCCCAGCGCCGGTGATCGCCAGCTGCTGTATGCGCTGACTCAGCTGTGGTGGGACGCGGTGGATCCAATGGCGTATGCCCTGCAGCTTCAGCAGACCCCGCTGCTGCTCCAGGAGTCCATCGGCGACGAGCAGGTGCCCAACCTCACCACCGAGGCCTTCGCCCGGGCGGCGGGGCTGCCGCTGCTCAGCCCGGCGCCCACCACGCCGTGGGGGCTGTCGCTGGTCGAGGGGCCGCTCCCGGAGGGCTCGAGGGCCCTGGTCCAGTTCGATCCCGAGCTCCCGCTACCCGAGCCCACCAACCGACCCGCGGAGACCTCGGGGGCCCACACCACCCCGCGGGGCTGGAGCGGGGTCCGGCGACAGGTGATCGATCACCTCTCCCCCGGGGCCCCGGGCCAGGTGGTGCACCACTGCGGTGCACAGCCCTGCTCAGCGTCGAGCCCCGGGGACGACTGACCCGCACGCTGCTCCGATCTCCGGGGATCGGGTGGATCCTGGGAGGGATCGGTTGGATCCTGGGAGGGATCAGCGCCCGTGGGGTCCCTCGCCGAGCTGGTGGATCTTCATCAGGTTGGCCGTCTCCCGGCTGGGGGAGGGGCCCACCAGCACCACGATCTCCTCCCCGAGGCGGATCCTCCCCGACTGCAGCAGGGCGGCCTCCGCCACCCGCAGCAGCTCGTCGGTGGTGTCGACCCTGGGCACCACGATCGGGATCACGCCCCAGGCCAGGGACAGCCGATCGGCCGTCCGTGGGTTGTCGGTCAGGGCGTACAGGGGGCCTAGCGGGCGGGTCTTCGAGACCTGGCGGGCGGTGATCCCCCTCCAGCTGAACACCACCAGGGGGCGAGCGCGCTCGGCGGCTGCATAGCAGGCGCTGCGCACCACCAGCCCCGCGGATCCACCGAGGGTGGGCAGATCGGGCTCGTCGAGGCTGCGGAAGAACCTGGAGCCCTCGACCTCCCGGCTGATCTTGTCCATCATCTGCACCGCCTCGACCGGGTACCGGCCGATGGAGGTCTCCCCCGAGAGCATGACCGCGTCGGTGCCGTCGAGGATGGCGTTGGCCACGTCGGTGGTCTCCGCCCGGGTCGGCCTGGGGTTGCGCTCCATGCTGTCGAGCATCTGGGTCGCGGTGATCGCCAGCTTGCCCGCCCGCGACGCCGCCGCGAGGATCCGCTTCTGGTAGACGGGCACCTTCTCGATGCTCACCTCGACCCCGAGATCTCCCCGGGCGACCATCACCCCGTCGGCCACCTCGAGGATCTCGTCGATCCGCTCGACGGCACAGGGCTTCTCGATCTTGGCGATGATCGGGATGTCGGGTTGGCTGTGGGCCGTGAGCCGCCCGCGCAGGGCCACGACGTCCGCCGCACGCTGGACGAAGGACAGCGCGACGTAGTCGATCCCGACCTCTACCCCGACGGCGAGATCGGCGAGATCCTTCTCGGTGAGGCAGGGGATCGACAGATCCACCGTGGGCAGGTTGATGCCCTTGTGGCTGCCCAGGGCTCCGCCCTGATCGATGCGGATGTCGACCTCGGCGGGCGCGCCCCCCCGGATCGCGACCACGCAGCCGGCCAGGGCGCCATCGGCGAACAGCACTGGATCGCCGGTGGACACGTCGCTGGCCATCTGGGGGTAGGTGGTGCCGATCCGGAGCTGTCGGCCGATGAGATCCTCGTCCATCACCACGGTCAGGATGTCGCCGGGGGACAGCTCCAGGGGCTCGGGGATCGCTCCGGTGCGGACCTTGGGTCCCTGTAGATCGAGCAGGATCGCGGTGGGTTTGTGCAGCCGCATCGCCACCCGACGCACCCGCGCGACCTGGCGGCGGATACTCTCGTGATCCGCGTGGGAGCAGTTGATCCGACAGACGTCCACCCCGGCCTCGAGCAGCCTGGTGAGGACGGGCTCCTCCCAGGAGGCCGGGCCGAGGGTGGCGACGATCTTGGTGCGGGTGTCGAGGTCGGGTCGATCGGCGTACATCGGGCTAGCTCACGTGGAGGGGCGGGGACCAGGTGAGGGTGCCGTCGCCTAGCTGGGCGGGGGCGCCCCAGGCGAAGGGCCGGTTGCGTGCGCCGTGGCCGATCGGCAGCTCCCCGACCACCGGGACCCCCAGCGGCGCGAGGTGCTCGCGGATCACGTCGTGGATCGACCAGTCCGCGCCTTCGGGGGCGGCACAGCCGACCAGCTCCCCCACCGCGATCCCCGCGACCCCGTCGAGGACCCCCGCTGAGCGCAGCTGTTGGAGCATGCGATCGACGCGATAGGGGGGCTCTCCGACCTCCTCCAGCACCAGGATGGCCCCGGTGGCGTCCAGCTGCCACGGGGTGCCACAGAGGCTGGCGAGCAGGCAGAGGTTGCCCCCGCACAGCCAGCCCTCCGCCCGGCCTCCGATCCAGGAGCGGCCCGCCAGGGGCCCGGGGCGCTCCCCCCGCAGCAGCCCCCATAGCTGCTGACGATCGCCCGCGTCGGTGCTGGACAGGGAGTGCACCACCGGTGCATGGATCAGGGGCCCACAGCCGAGGCGGTGCAGGGCACAGAACAGGGCGGTGACGTCGCTGAACCCGAGGACGGGGCGTTCGGGGGGCAGGGAGAGGCCCTCGAGGCGATCGAGGATCCGGGTCAGCCCGTAGCCCCCCCGGGCGATCCACACCCCGGCGTAGCGATCGGCGGTGAGGGCCTCGATCAGCTGCTCAGCACGGTGATCATCGTGGGCCGCGAGGTACCGGTGGGGCTGCAGCAGCCCCGGGAGCGGCTCGAGCTGGAGCCCCGCGGCCTCGGCCAGGGCCAGGCCCGCGGCGAACCGATCGGGGTTGAAGGGCCCGCAGGGGGCGACCACGGCCAAGCGGCCTTCGAAGAGGGGGATCGGCATCGGCAGGCTCGGGGCTCGGGGCTCGGGGCTCGGGGCTAGGCGCTGAGGGCGACGGGGGCCTCGACAGGATCGGTGGCCTGGAGTCGGCCCCGCTCGTCGACGGTGAGCCCCGACAGGGCGCACTGAGCGTCGTGGGTGTAGAACAGCCGCCCGCCTCGCTCGATCAGATCGGACAGCAGGGCACGTTTTTCGTCGATCAGGCGCTCGGGATAGCGATCGTAGCCCATGGTGATCGGCAGGTGGACCCAGGGTCGACCCGGCACGAGATCCGCGGCGAACACGACGGGCCCTGCGGGCATCTCGAGCTCGGTGAGCAGCAGGCCCGGGGTGTGGCCCTCGCTGGTGAAGGTGCGGTAGCCCGGCCCGAGGACCGGGCAGGGGGTGGCGGGGCCTCCCTCGATCAGGGGGGTGCCCGACACGAGCTCGAGCCGCCCGCTCGCCTCGAGCTGATCGCACAGGCCTTCGATGAAGGAGGCGCGGTCGCGGGGGTGGGGGTGCCTCGCCCGCTGCCAGGCCCCGGCCCCGACCACGAAGGTGGCCCGGGGAAAGAGCAGCTGCGGGGGCTGATCCGGGGCCCAGGCCGACAGCAGCCCCCCGGCGTGATCGAAGTGGAGGTGGGACAGCACGACCACGTCGATGTCGTGGTGGGACAGGCCCAGCCGCTCGAGGGACGACAGCAGCACGTGCTCGGGCTCGACCACTCCGAACCGCTCGCGGAGCCTGGGCTCGAAGAACGCGCCGATCCCGGTCTCGAGCAGGACGTTGCGGCCCGGCTCCTGGATCAGCAGGCTCCGGCAGGCTAGGGGGATCCGGTTGGCCTCGTCGGGCTCGATCCAGCGGGACCACAGGGCCTTTGGTGCGTTTCCGAACATGGCGCCGCCGTCGAGGCGCTGGCTGTTGCCGAGGACGGCGGTGAGGGTGCGCGCTTGCATGCGGTGGCTTATCGCGTCACGGGGGGCCCGCACGCAGGGGCCGGCTCCCGCCGGCGCCGGGTCTGAGGTGTCGGGAGGGGGTGAGGTGGGATACGAGGCCGCCCGCCCAGAACGGAGGGTACGATGTCCAACCAGGGTCCTCGTTGGTTCGAACAACGCAAGGACTTCGTGTCCACCTGGCGCCCCGACGACGCCGAGGCGTCCGGCACAGAGGGGGATCACCCCGATCTGTTCACCAGGTGTCCTTCGTGTAGCGAGCCCCTGTTCAACGAGACCCTGACCGCTCAGCTGTGGGTGTGTCACCTCTGTGGTCACCACTTCCGGATCTCCGCGGTGGAGCGCCTCCGGGGCCTGTGCGACGATCCACCCTCGGTGGTGGTGCACGACGCCGATCTCGGCTCGGTGGATGCGCTGGGCTTCGTCGACTCCAAGCCCTACCCCGAGAGGATCCTGTCTTCTCGCAAAAAGACAGGTAGAAACGATGCTTTTATCTCATTGGCCGGTGAGGTCGGGGGGGTGGATGTCGAGCTGGGTGCGTTCGACTTCGCCTACCTCGGGGGCTCGATGGGCTCCGTCGTGGGGGAGATGATCACCAGGCTGTATGAGCGCGCGCTGGAGCGCAGGGTCCCCGCGATCGTGATCTCCGCCTCGGGGGGGGCGAGGATGCAGGAGGGGGTGCTGTCGCTGATGCAGATGGCGAAGACCTGCGCCGCCCTAGCCCGCCTGCAGGGCGCCGGGCTGCCCTACATCTCGCTGCTGACCCACCCCACGACCGGTGGCGTGGCGGCCTCCTTTGCGATGCTCGGAGACGTGATCCTCGCCGAGCCCGGGGCGTTGATCGGGTTCGCGGGCCCCCGGGTGATCCGAGAGACCATCGGCGAGGAGCTGCCCGAGGGGTTTCAGACCGCTGAGTACCTGCTCGAGCACGGCCTGATCGATCGGATCGTGCCCCGCGCCGAGGTCAAGCCCACGATCGTGCGGTTGCTGCGGCAGTTCCTCGATCTGCCCCCGGTGGCTCCGGTCCAGCTCACTCAGCCCGGGCTGCGCTCCGCCGCACAGCCCCTGGAGAAGCCCGACCCCACCCCCCCGGGGCGCGGGTGAACCACCACCCTGTGCTGGAGGCCGCCGCCAACGCTGGGGTCCGCCTGGGGTTGGAGCGGGTGCGCACCTTCCTGGGGGTCCTCGGGGAGCCTCAGCACGCGGCCCCGGTGGTGCACGTGGCCGGCACCAACGGCAAGGGGAGTGTGTGCGCGTACGTCACCCGGATCCTGGTGGAGGCCGGCTACCGGGTGGGCATGACCCTGTCGCCGCACGTCGAGCAGATCAACGAGCGGATCCAGATCGACGGTGAGCCGATCACCGACGCAGATCTGAGCGAGCTGATCGAGCACATCGATCGGGTCCGGCGGCAGTGGGCGACCGACGCGGGGCTGACCGGAGACGTGCTCACCTACTTCGAGCTGATGGTGTCGGCTGCGTTCCTCGCCTTCGCCCGGAGCTCCGTCGACGTGGCGGTGGTCGAGGTCGGCCTCGGGGGGCGCCTGGACGCGACCAACGTCGTGAGCCCGGTGGCCTGTGCGGTGCCCCACATCGGCTTGGATCACCAGGCGATCCTGGGGGAGGATCTCGCCACGATCGCGGCGGAGAAGGCGGGGATCTTCAAGCGAGGGGTCCCGGTGTGCCTCGGCCCGATCGTGCCCGAGGCCCGGGTGGTGCTCGAGGCCGTGGCGGGGCGGCTGGGCTGCCCGGTGTGGGCCCCCCCCGCCCTCCGCCGCGAGGCCCACCGCGACGGCCGCTTCACCCTGCACACCCCCCGGGGATCGGTGGGACCGGTCCGCCTGGGGCTGTCCGGGGTCCACCAGGGGGCCAACGCCATGGTGGCGGTCGGGGTGGTGCACCGCCTGATCGAGCAGGGCTTCCATGTCCCGGAGGCCTCGATCCACCGTGGCCTCGAGCGAGCGTTCCTCCCCGCCCGGTTGGAGACCCTGTGCGAGGGCCTGGTGATCGACGGGGCACACAACCCCGACGGGGCCCGGGTGCTGGCGCAGTGGCTGCGGCAGCGTCCCCGGCCGCGGGGGCGGGTGTTGCTGCTGGGCGTGGGCCACGATCGGAGCCCGGTGCCGCTGCTGCGGCCCCTGGCCCCTCACTTCGACGAGATCGTGACCACCCGCTGTGCCCACCCCAAGGCCTGGGATCCAACCGAGCTGGCGCTGGCGCTGGCGGGGCTCCACCCGGTGATCTCAGCGGGCGGGCCTGTGGAGGAGGCCCTGCCCGAGGTCTACGCCGAGGCCGACGAGACGGTGGTGGCGGGCAGCTTGTTCATCGCGGGGGCCGCCCGTTCCCTGGTGGGCGCGGGCGCCCTGGCGGGCCTCGAGCCAGGCCAGGGCCTGGCCACCGACCTGGAGGAGCTGTGAGCGCCCTTCCCTCCGTCCTGGGCCACACCGCCACGATCGCGAGCCTCTGGGGTGCGCTGTCGCGTGGGGCTCTGCACCACGCGATCCTGCTTGAGGGCCCGGAGGGGGTGGGCAAGCGGCTGGTTGCTGATAGAATTGCCATGGCGGCAAACTGTGGCGGCGCCAGCGGGGAGCTGGCCCTCGCCGGGATCACCCAGCGTCCCTGTGGGCGCTGCCCCACCTGCCGTCAGATCGCAGCGGGGGTGCACCCCGACGTGATGGTGCTCGAGCCCGACACCAGTCGGGCGGCGGCGGTGATCCCGGTGGACGCAGTGCGCACGGTGATCCGCCAGGCTCAGTTCCACCGCTACTCGGCGGCCCACCGCTTCGTCATCGTCGATCCAGCGGAGGCGATGCGGGAGGCCGCGGCCAACGCGCTGCTGAAGACTTTGGAGGAGCCCCCCGTGGGCACCGGCTTCCTGCTGATCACCCACAACGCACGCTCCCTGCTGCCCACGATCCGCTCGCGCTGCCAGCGGGTCCGGCTCGGGGCCGTGCCGGAAGATCAGCTCTGTGCCTGGCTCGAGGGCCGGGGGATGACCCAGGTCGAGCAGATCGCACGCCTGGCCCTGGGCTGCCCTGGTCGGGCGCTGGAGCTGGGCACCTCCGCCCTGGAGATCCGCACGGGGGTCCGCGATGCCCTGCTCGGGATCCTGCGGGTAGAGTTAGGGGAGATGTTTGCCTATACAGCAAAATTAACCTCGGGGGGACGGGCGGCCTGGACCCCCCGGGTGGATGCGCTCCTCGAGGTGATCGAGGATCTGCTCCGGGACGCGGTGATCCATGCCTCCCGGGCCGAGGTGCCGCTGCTCAACCAAGACCTGCCCCACGAGGTCGAGCGCTGGGCGCAGGCCCTGTGGCCCGGAGGGATCGAGCGCTGCACCGCCGCGGTGCAGGACTGTCGCGACGATCTGCGGGTCTTCGTCCCGGGCAAGACCGCGGTGGATGCGCTGCTGTGCACCCTGCGCCGAGAGCTGGGGCCGTCCTGAGCGTGGGCCGTCGCGCCCGGGCCCGGGCAGGCGGTGGGGCGGATCCCGGGGCCTGTGCGATCCCGATCGAGCGCCCCGGCGGACTGCGCCCCGGCGGACTGCGCCCCGGCGGACTGCGCCCCGGCGGACTGCGCCCCGGCGGACT
>DRPG01000741.1 GCA_011376105.1 Deltaproteobacteria bacterium | reverse complement strand
GATCCGACAAAGACGAGGCCGCACCCGGAGCGGACGACACGCTGGCCCCGGCCACGTCCGCCCCGGCCACAGCTGCGCTGGCCCCGGCCACGTCCGCCCCGGCCACAGCTGCGCTGGCCCCGGCCACAGCTGCGCTGGCCCCGGCCACGTCCGCCCCGGCCACAGCTGCGCTGGCCCCGGCTGCGCTGGCTGCTGCGGCGCCGATCGGAGCCGGCTGGGACGAGGCAGCCGGCAGCGGGGGTGGCTGGGACGGAGCCGGCTGAGACGGAGGGGGCCCGGGATCGTCGCTGAGCTGCTGCGGGGGAGAGCTCACTGCTGAGTTCTCGAACGACTGCGTCGCGGTGAGCAGCGAGGGGGCGCCCGGGGACTGGATCCCTGTGTGTGTCGTGGTCGGCTCGTGATCGGCCACCACCGAGGGGGGCAGGCCCGCCTCGGCCCGGGCCGCCTCCACCCACTCCCGGGGGATCGGGGCGGTCTGGGGCGGCATCGGGGGGGCGTCGGGGGCCACCCCGATGACGGACGGCGGCGGATGGGGGGGCGCATCGGGGGGGGAGGGCCGGGCGCGCTCGGCGCTCACCATCCGCTCCTCGTCGGTGGGCTCGAGGCCAAAGGTGATCCCGGCGTCGGCCTCGTTCGTGTCCAGGGGCCTGGGGGGCTGGCTTGGGAAGCGCTCGAGCAGGGGCGTCAGCGCGGCGAGGGTCTGGCGGATGGTCCAGCGCTCCTCGGCCTGGGGTGCCATCATGTGCTCGACGACCTCCTGGAGCTTCGCCACCTCCTCGGCGGTCGCGCGTAGCTGTGTGGGCTCCAGGATCGGGGGGATCTGATCGAGCAGCTCGTCGTGGGACTGCTCGATGTCGGAACGGTGGGTGAAGGAGACCGGAGGATGGCCGGTCAGCAGGTACACCAGCAGCCCCCCTGCAGCGAACACGTCCGTCGGGGGGGTGGGGGGGACGCCGGCGAACTGCTCGGGGGCGGCGTACTCGGGGGTACCCACGAAGGCGCCGAGGCGGGTCAGCTGTGCCCCCATGCCCCCGCTAACTTTAGCGATCCCGAAGTCCGCCACGCGGCAGTGGGGTAGCTCGTCGGCCTCGACCCGGGTCGACAGCAGGACGTTGTCGGGCTTGAGATCCCGGTGCACCACCCCCGCCTGGTGGGCGACATCGAGGGCGCGGAGGATCTGCCGGAGGACCCCGACCGCCACGGACGGCGCCAGGGGCCCGACCCGGGCGACGTGCTGCGACAGGCTCCCGCCCTCCTCGAACAGCGTGACCAGGTAGGGCTCCTGGCCCGCCCGGTGGACGAACCCCCGCAGCTGCACGATGTTGTCGTGGGCCAGCTCCTGGAGGATCTGCGCCTCGTTCGACAGCCTCCGGAGGAACGGCCCGGCTGCCCGAGCGCTGTACAAGACCTTGATCGCCAGCTTTGGCCCGGTGGGAGCCCCTGCCGCGTCGGTCTCCCGGGCCAGGTAGGTCAGCCCCGCCCCGCCCACCGCGAGGCAGCGCTCGATCACGTAGTGGCGATCGAGCAGATCTCCTGGATCCAGCAGCACGCCCCAGCCGGAGTGGGGCCGATGAGCGCCACAGCCGACGTTGGGGCAGGTATCTGGCTGCCCCTCGAAGGAGCCCAGGCATCGCGCACAGTAGAGGGTAGCCATCGAAGACAACGGTAGGCCAGTCCCCGGCTCCCAGCAACCCCGCTCAGGCGGATCGGGGTCGGGCGATGGTCAGCGGCGGCGAAGACCCCAGCAGGGCGAGCACCACCACGGATCCAGCCAGGCCGAACACCCCCGCGGGCAGGGCGATCACCAGCGACGCGATCGTCGGCGCCCCGGCGGGCCAGCCGTACGCCGACGCGCCGGAGCGTCTCTGGCGCGCCGACCGCCGGCGCCCCGGCGGGCCAGCCCCGGCAGCGCCCCGGAAGCGCCCCGGAAGCGCCCAGGGCAGCGCGACCCGGGGCTGGGCCAGCCCCGGCAGCGCCCCGGCAGCGCCCCGGCAGCGCCCAGGCGGCGCCCAGGGCAGCGCGACCCGGGGCTGGGCCAGCCCCGGCAGCGCCCCGGCAGCGCCCCGGCAGCGCCCCGGCAGCGCCCCGGAAGCGCCCAGGGCAGCGCGACCCGGGGCTGGGCCAGCTCACATCCGCGTCGTAGCGCTCGGGCCCGGGGATCATCCGCCGTGGGTTCCTCCGAGCGCGACCCCGACGTCGGCGTTGATCTGCCCGGGCAGGCCCGGCGACCCTGGATCGTGACGCCGCGAGACGTCAGCGGAGGAAGCGCTCGGCGGGCAGCACACAGAAACCGTTGCGGGCCAGCTCGGACCACTGGGCCCGGTACAGCACGAGGCCCGTGCCCCCCGAGGCGGTGTCTTCGGTGTAGCCACAGCCTGCGGTCCCTCGCCTGGGGAGGGCTCGTCCGTCGTCACAGGCCGCGACCCCGTCGATCACCTCCCCGGGGGAGGCGTCGTCGATCGGCCTGCACAGCACGTCTCTAGACACATCGAACACCACGACCTTGTACCGACGCCGCGGCTCCCGCTCGCTGCGGCGAAGCCCCAGGCGCTGCAGCATCCGGGCGAGGCGCTTGTCGTCATCGACCAGCGCCCTCAGCTCGGTGGTGGAGACCACCGACAGCCAGGTGTTCGCGCCCACCTTGCGCGCCACCCGCGAGACCCAGGCCACCGACAGGACCTCGTCCGGGGCGGGCAGCGGCTCGAGGCTACAGCTCGGGACCTCATCGGAGGCCAGCGCCAGCGCCAGCGCCAGCCAGGACATCCACATCAACGCACACGCTCCCACAGCTCGGACGCCAGCGCCCGGTGATCCGCCTGCCCCACGACCTCCAGCGGAGGCCTCGGGGGACACGAGAGGAAGAACCGCTCCCGCAGCGCCTCGATCCGGTCTGTAGACACCTCGCTCGCCCGATCCATCCCCTGATCGTGCTCCTGCGCGTGCACCAACGCCTCAAACAGGGCGATCTGTACCTCGGGATCGGAGCCGGCCACCAGCAGATCCACCGAGGCCCGGGTGGCCCGGATCACCTGCTCCTGCGGCGACCACCGCTCGGCGATCGCCACCATCTCCAGATCGTCGGAGACGATCACCCCGTCATACCCCAGCTCGTCGCGCAGCAGCCGGGGCAGCACGCGCTCGGACAGGGTCGCGGGGAGCCCAGGATCGATGGCGGGGAACGTGACGTGGGCGGTCATCACCGCCCCCACCCCCGCCGCGATCGCGGCCTCGAACGGCACCAGCTGCGCCCGGAGCTCTGCCTCGGAGCACGCGACCGTGGGCAGGGTCTGGTGGCTGTCTTCCGCGGTGTCGCCGTGGCCCGGGAAGTGCTTGACACAGGCGATCACGTGCTCGCGCTGGTGTGCCTCGACGAACGTGGCCACGTGCCGGGCCACCTCGCCCGGCTCGGCGCCGAAGGCACGGGCTCCGATGATGGGGTTGTCGGGATGGCTCGCCAGATCCGCGACGGGGGCCAGGTTGAGGTTGAGGCCCATGGCCCGGAGCTCGAGCGCCAGGGCGGCGGCCACCGCCCCGGTCCGATCCCCCACCTCGCCCACGATCCGCATGTCGGGCCACTCGGTTGCTGGAGCACCGATCCGCTGGACCCGCCCCCCCTCCTGATCCACCGCCAGCAGCGCTGGATCGTGGGGATCCACCAGGGAGGTGAGCTCCCGGTTGAGCTCGAGGACCTGTGCGGGCTCGATCACGTTGTGGCCGAACCACAGGAAGCCCGCGGGCCGGATCTGGGCCACCACCCGCCGTAGATCGTCGGTGACCTCCTGGCCCCGCCAGCCGATGAGCAGACGCTGGCCTGCCCGTCGCTTGCGAGCCGCGAGGCTGGTCGCGTCGCCGTAGACCCCCACCATCAGGCGCCGTCCGGGCTGTGCTCGCCTGCTCCGGGGCGCTGGGCCAGCTCGATCAGCACCCCACCGGTCGAGCGGGGGTGGATGAACATCACCTGGGTGCCGTGGGCGCCGGGCGTGGGGGCCTCGGTGGTGAAGCGCCAGCCCCGCTGACGCAGGCGCGCCACGTCTCCGTCGAGATCGTCGGTGCAGAAACACAGGTGGTGCAGCCCCGGCCCCCGCCGCTCCAGGGCCCGGACCAGCGGCCCCTCGCCCTGGAGCGGAGTGATCAGCTCGATCGTGGTGGGGCCCGCCACCGGGAGGAAGGCGGTGCGGGTCTGGGCCGCGACCACGTCCTCGACGTGATCCAAGGCGATGCCCAGATCCCGGGTGAAGCGCTCCAGCGCCTCGGAGAGCTCGGGCACCACGATCGCGACGTGGTCGAGGGACAAGATCATGGGGACCTCAGTGCAGGGTGTGCTCTGCCTCCGCGATACCCGGGTAGGCCTCAGACAGCCACCGCCACACGAGGCAGTGGAGGAAGCCTTTGACGGGGATGCGGATCTGATCGCCGTTCTGGGGATCCTCGGTGTGCCAGGCGGCCTCCTCGAGGCTGATCCCATCGCCGACCTCGACATACTCGACGATCCGCTCGGACGCCGTGTCCCAGCGATCATCCTGCCCGACCCTCAGGGTGGAGAGCACGCCCCACATCCGCTTGTACACCTCGTCGCTGTGGCCATGCTCCACCGCCCGGCGCAGCGCGCCCGCGATCCGCAGGCGGTCCTGCTCATCGGCCAGCAGCATCCACAGATCCGAGCGGGTGACCTCCCCGTGCCCCACCAGCCGCACGTCGGCCCCGGCCCGCATCGAGACCTCGAACAGCACATCGACCATCCGGGTCAACGCCACGTTGGAGGTGATCTCGAGGTGGGCCTGCAGCGAGGCGTTGTCGGGGGACGCGACGAACCGGATCGGCAGCGCCCGGAGGATCAGGGTGTCGTCGCCCTCCGCAACGGACGGCTCCCCCCGCTCGGTGAGCCAGCCGGCGAGCTCGGAGGTGGCACAGGTGGGGCTTGTCGCCGGAAAGGTCACAGTGAACGCCATGGTCAACCCCGCCGTCCGGCGCCGTGGTCCAGCATCGTAGCAGGTGAGCCCCACCGGCCCCACCCTTCCCTGCTGGAGCCCACGAGCCCACGAGCCCACGAGCCCACGAGCCCCCTGATCTAGGGCCGCCCCCGTTGCTCCCGGTAGTCGTCCCCCTGGACCTCGACGAAGTCGCAGGTCTCGCGCAGGCGGCTGTAGACCCGGGGGCCCACCCGGGTCGCGAGGCCGGGGCGCTCCTCGGTGCCGACCTGGACCGCGGCGGCGTTGGACACCGCCGCGCCGCCGCCGCCGGGGGAGAAGTTGGTCGTCGCGAGGATCGGCCGCACCGCGTTGTACCTGCGGCTGACCAGCTCGTCGAGCACGGTGCCCTCGAACTCGGTGTTCCGGCCCTTGCCCAGCTCGTCGATCGCGAGGATCTCTACATCGACCAGGGGATCGATCAGCGCCGCCATGCCCCGCCCCACGTCGAAGCCCGACTTCAGATCGGCGAGGAGGTGGGAGAACTCCACGAACCGGGCGCGGACCCCGTGCCGGAACACCAGCTCCCGCAGCAGGGCGACGAGCAGGTGGGTCTTGCCCCGGCCGACATCGCCGTACAGGATCAGCCCTCGGTTGTCGCCCTCGGGGTTGAACTCCTTGAGGTAGTTGCTGACGGCCCCGACCACCGCCGTCTGGTGGCGCCCGGTGGGCACGAAGCTCGCCCGGGTGCTGCCCGAGTGGCGTGCAGGGATCCCCGCTGCGTCGAACGCCCTGCGCCGGGCCATCACCACCTGGCACACGCAGCGCCTGTGGCGCGCCCGGAACGCGTTCGAGATCGCCACCAGGCCCGTGCCCCGGCACGAGGGGCACACCGACAGGCAGTCACAGGAGATCGCGATCGCGACCTCCCCCGAGCGGGCGATCCGGGTGCCTGTGCCCTTGCAGCGGGGACAGTCGCGATCGGCTCCAGGGTGGCGGAGCTCCGTGGGCGCACGGCTATGTGCCATCCGCCCTCACCAGCTCCCACAGCGAGGCGGCGGACAGCGTGGGGTAGGTCTGCCGGAGCAGATCCCGGGCCGTCTCCTCGATCAAGGCCGCGGCGGTGCCCTCGTCGACCAGCGACAGCAGATCGCCGAGCTCGGCCCGGGCCCGGGCCCGGAGCCGGGCGCGGCCCTCCTCCCCCATGTCGATCCAGGCGACGTCGAAGAACTCCCGGATGTAGACCAGGGCCTGGCGCACCGCGGGCTCCCCGTCGAGATCGATCGCCACCAGGGCGTGCTCCAGCTGCCGCCGCGCGGGCCCACGGCCGGGCACCGAGCGCATGGCCCGCACCACCGGCGCGAACACTGGCTCAGAGCCCCGGGCGGGGCGCTCCCGGGCGAACGCCCCCCGGGTGGGGCGCCCCAGGTGACGCCGGGCGTGGTTGAGGTTCAGGGGGTACCGGCTCCGGTGGATCCGCCGGAGCTCCCGCGCACGCTCGAGCGCCCGCAGGATGTCCCCGACCGCGACCCCCCGCTCGAACCACCCCACCAGCAGCAGGGCATCGGACGGAGACAAGAACGGCGCACCGCCCCTTAGGGCACACAGGTGCGCCCGGACCTCCTCCGCTGCGTCTCGCCAGGTGTCTGGCACATCCCAACGCTTGTGGCCGCCCTTCACGCGCCTCCTCACGGTTCCTTAGCGCCTTCGAGAGCTGCGGGCCTGATAGGATGCCCCCCCACCGCCGACCGGTGTGAGGTGCCCATGACCCTCGGCTCCCTGATCCTGACTGCGTTCCTGGCCACCCCCGCGGCGGCCCAGGATCCCGATGAGTTCGACCTCGATGACCTCGACGATCTTACCTTCGAGGACGAAGAAGACGAAGAGACTCCAGCCCCCGAGCCGGCCCCCGAGCCTGAGCCACAGGCCGAAGACGACGAAGCTCTCGATGATTTCGTTGATCCTGAAGACGACGGGATCGATCTGCTCGGGGGAGAGGAGCAGGCGGTGCTGACCGGAGGCGACACTGAGCAGCTCTACCGCTCCACTGCAGCCCGCCTCGCCGCGCTCGATCCCGATGAGGAGATGGCCGAGTGGGAGGCCTACCTCGCGCAGTACCCCCAGAGCGTCTTCCGCGCGCGGATCGAGACCCGCATGGAGGCGCTGATGGATCAGCTGTACGAGAACAACACCGGCGGAGGCACCGGCCCCAGCGCCCCCACCGACGCCATGCGGCAGGAGATCGACTTCGCCCAGGCGATGCAGCTCGAGAACATCAACCCCCGCACCCGGCTGCAGGCGGGCTTCGAGTGGGGGATCCCCAACTACTTCAACCTGATCCTGGACTACGAGCATCAGCTGGTGCGCACCCTCTCGATCCATGGGGGGGTGCGGCGGCGCTACAGCGGCACCAGCCTAGAGCTCGGGCCCCGCTGGGCGCTGGTGAAGTCCACCCGCACCCAGACCCTGGTCACCCTGATCGGGGACGTGCACCTCAACGCGAGCCCGAGCTACCCGGCGTTCCGGCCCCAGCTGGCGATCGGCAGCCGGATCGGCAAGGCCGACGTCCAGATCCAGGGCGGCCCCGATCTTGGCTTCCGCTCGTTCGCGGATCCGGTCACCGGCGCCAAGCAGAGCACGCTGCAGACCAACATCGTCGGCGGAGCCAACGTGTACTACGCCGCCAGCGAGCGGGTGGGTCTGTTCGCCGAGACCGCCGTGTACATGCGCCCCAGCGCCGCCAACGGCGCCTTCGACGGGGGCATCTTCAGCTTCAACGTGATCACCATGGGGATGAAGTTCTACCCCACCCGGGCGACGGATCCCGACTCGAAGGACATCGAGGCGAACCTCGGCGCGACGGTGCCCTACAACCAGCAGTGGTGGCAGTACCACTATGGCTCGATCATGGGGCAGTTCAACTACTACCTGTGACACCGGACGGACGACGACACCTCGCGGATCCTATCTTCGAGCGCCCTCAGCTCGGGCGGGCCCACCCCTTGATCCGGGGGTGCCGTGGGGCACAGGAGCGAGACGCTCGACGAGGACACCCGGCCCCGGCTGGTTGGTCGCCGTGCTGAGGGGCTGCCCTCCCTGGCTGTGGGGGAGGCCCGGACGATCGGGTGCGGGTCTGGTCCTGAGGCGGCTCAGGCCCCCGAGGATCTATCTGTTGAGCTAGATCACTAGCTCATGAGCTAGAGGCCAAGCCCTTATCCGATCGACTCTCTACGATTCAAGCCAGATCTCCACCCGATCTCAGGTGTTGGCATACTCCTCGCACAGGCTTTGCTCCAGGAGGTCCCGTGGACAACTACGACGTCATCCAGTCTGGCAAGGGGTTGATCAAGGCCTGGACCCGTGGGGTGCCGGTCGAGGACGCCGCATGGGATCAGCTGGGGCGCATCGCACAGCTGCCCTTCGTGCACAAGTGGGTCGCGGCGATGCCCGACGTCCACCTGGGCAGGGGCGCGACGGTGGGCTCGGTGATCCCGACCACCGGTGCGATCGTGCCCGCGGCCGTCGGGGTCGACATCGGCTGTGGGATGATGGCGGTGCGCACGTCGCTGTCTGCGTCCGAGCTGCCCGACGGGCTCGCCGAGGTGCGCGCAGCCATCGAGGGCGCGGTGCCCCATGGGCGCACCCGCAACGGCGGCAGCGGCGACCGGGGCGCGTGGGGGGATCTGCCCGAGGCCTATGGCCACGCCTGGAACAAGCTGCTGATGGACGGGTGGAAGACCCTGTGTGACAAGCACCCCAAGCTGGCGCGGGGCAACACCGAGAACCACCTCGGCACCCTGGGGACCGGTAACCACTTCATCGAGGTCTGCCTCGACGAGGTCGATCGGGTCTGGATCATGCTGCACTCTGGCTCCCGCGGGGTGGGCAACCGGATCGGGCAGCACTTTATCCGCCTGGCCAAGGGGGAGATGGAGCGCTGGTACGTGTCCCTGCCGGACATGGATCTGGCCTACCTCCCCGAGGGCACCGAGCACTTCGATGACTACGTGGAGGCGGTGGGCTGGGCCCAGGAGTTCGCGCGGCTGAACCGAGCGCTGATGATGCAGGCCACGGTCAGCGCTATGCAGCAGGTCCTCGGTGCGTTCTCGGCCGACGAGATGGCCGTGAACTGCCACCACAACTACGTGACCAAGGAGCACCACTTCGGCAAGAACGTGTGGGTCACCCGCAAGGGGGCCGTGCGCGCCGGGCCCGGGGACCTCGGGATCATCCCAGGCTCGATGGGCGCTCGCTCGTACATCGTACGGGGCAAGGGCTCCACGGCCTCGTTCCACTCGTGCTCCCACGGAGCCGGCCGGGCGATGTCGCGGACGGCTGCACGCCGCCGCTTCACCGTCGAGGACCATGTGGCCGCGACCGAGGGGGTTGAGTGCCGCAAGGATGAGGCGGTGATCGACGAGACCCCAATGGCCTACAAGGACATCGACGCGGTCATGGCGGCTCAGGCCGATCTAGTCCAGATCGTACACACCCTCAAGCAGATCGTGTGCGTCAAGGGGTAGCGCCCCTGGCCCGCGAAAGTCCATCAACCCCCTCGCCTGTGCGCCGATGAGCAGACGAGGGAGGCTCGATGGACACACCGGGGCTGGCCGATCGTGTGGACGAGATCGACTGGCTGAGCCAGGAGACGGTGGTCCAGCACGCGATGCACGACGAGATCGAGCACGAGCGCCGGGCCTCGCACGTGCTCCCGCCGGACAACCTCACCCTGCCACTCCCCACCAAGATCGTGCTCCACCCAGGGAGCTTCTCGATCTCGACCCTCTCCGTCGCGCTCACCCTGCTGATGATCGGGCTCATGATCCTCACGCTCTCGGTGGCGGGCCTGCTCACGGGCTTCGGCGTGGGCATCGCCCTGGTGGGGCTGATGCTGTAGCGCCGCAGCCCCCCTAGGGCTGGAGCGGCCCGCCCAGCGCCGGTCAAGATCCGCAGGATCGAGCCCCGCCGCCGGGGACCCGGGCGAGCCCTTGGAAGCCCACGCAGCCAGCCCGCGCTAGTCCGGCAGGCGCCCCTGCCCGAACAAGACGCGCTGGATAGGGTGCTGTTCGTGCAGGACACCGAGGCGGCGGAGGAGATCGGGGATCGCGTCGTACCGGGCCCGCCCAAGATCGACCATGTACGCCACCGCCCGATCCCCCACCGGGTCGGGATCGGTGATGTAGTGGAAGCGACCGGACTCGACCTCGCCGAACTCGCCGCTGTAGCCTGCGAGGTACCAGCCCCCGATCCGCTCGTCGATCCAGCGGATGCGGGCCTCGGGGGTGTCCGCGTCGCGGAACTGGACCACGATCGACAGCCAGTGCCAGGGGCAGCGGGTGCTGACCCACACCTCGAAGGGCGCGGCCTCCTCCCACTGGATCAGGATGGGCACCGTCGCCAGGGGATCGAGCCCATCCAGCGCGACCACCATCGGCTCGGTCTCGGAGTACACCCCCGAGACCACCCCGTCGGCGGGGTTGACCAGATCCACCCGCATGAACGCATAGGGCCTGGCGCCCTCGGGCAGGGCGGGCCTGGGCTCACCGTCGTCGCCCACCGCCATGCGGGCGGCCTCGGCGTACCAGCCGTGCTCGGCCTGAGCCGAGGCGATCTCGTCGAAGTATGCGCGGTAAGACTCGGCGTGGGCGAGCAGGAAGGTGCTCGCGGGGTGATCCGAGTCGAGAAAGGCCTCGATGGTGCCCACCAAGGCCTCAGCCGCCTTGCGCTGCTCCTTGTCGAGATCGTGGGCCACGTCGCGGTACACCGCGAGGCCCTCGGACAGCTGACAGCTCGCCAGCAGCAGCTGCCCCAGCTGAAGCCGGACCTCGATCCCGTCGGGCCACCACTCGAGCAGCCTCCGGAGGGTGTCGCGGGCCTCGGAGACCCGATCCATCAGCTGGTAGGCCGTGGCCAGCGACAGGTGGAACTCGCGCTTGAGGCTCAGGTGCTCGGGCGCGGTGTAAGGCTCAGCGAGGGCGCAGGCGCGCTCGAGGTGGGGGATCGCGTTGCCCGCATCTCCCCGGTGGAGGTGGGACATGCCCAGCGCGTTGTTCAGATCCGGGCGATCCGGTGCCACGAGCAGGGCCTGCTCGAAGGACTGGATCGCGTCCTCGAAGCGCTCGTCTTCGATCGCCTTGAGCCCTGCGCGGGCGTGGTCGTCGAGGGACGCCACGGGGCCTCCATGCCAGCCGAAGCCCCTTAACGACAAAGGAGACCCAGCGAGACCTCTGCACCGATCCAGGCCCCGGATCGGTGGGGCCAGCGCCCGGCCTCAGGCTCAGAGCTCGATCGGAGGGCCCTCCTTGTGGAGATCGTTGTTGACCAGATCGAGCAGCGTCGCAGAGAGCTCGATGATCTGGTCGTGGGAGAACCCCTCAGACTTCAGCTGGCGGTAGAAGCTCTTTGCGACGGCCTTGTTGCGGTTGCGGAGGAGCTCTGGGGTGGAGGTCGTGGTCTGGGGAGTGATCATGGTGTCCTCGGGATGGCTTGCCCAGCCAAATGCAAGTTCCCTGCCAACCGCAGACGAGCGATCTTCAAGGTTTGCCTGTCTCCTGAGGGGTCAGGTGCGATCCAGGGTTCGCGCCTCCGCTTCGCAGGTGCGAAGTGCGCTACGCACCCCCGGGGCACAGCTGGATCATCGCCTCCCCTTCTTCTTCTTCGCCATCGAGACATAGGTCGTGATGTTGGGGATGTCAGGCTGGATCCGCTGGGCCTTCAACAGATCGTTCAGCGCCTCCTGGTAGTTCTTGCGGTGGTAGTGGCTGACGCCCCGGCGACAGAAGGCCATCGCGTGGTTGGGGGACATCTCCAGCGCGGCGTTGAAGTACTCGATGGCCTTTCGGTAGTCCTTCCGGGCGAAGTACAGATCGCCGATCGCGACCTGGGGCTCGGGGCTGTCGGCGGCGATCCCTTCAGAGACGATGAAGTCGCTCATCGCCCGGCTGTAGTCGCCCAGATCGAGGTAGAGCCGGCCCCGGGCCACATGGGCCGCCACGTGGTCGGGATCGGCGTCGATGACGTCCGAGTACAGCTCGGCGCCCTGGTGCAGCTGGCCCGCAGCGGCGGCGGCCTGAGCCCTCGCGAAGATCTCGGCGATCTCCTCCGGGGTGGGACCCGCGGGCACGGGGATCGCGTGGGCGATCACGGCCTCCTCCTCGAAGCGATCCGGCTCCTCCTCCTCTTCCTCGTAGTCGTCTTCGTAGTCGTCGTGCTCGCTCTCCTGCAGGGAGAGGGAGAACCCACCACCGTGGTGGACCTCGTGATCCTCGTCGGCCCCACCGACAGCGATCGGCTCCTCCTCCTCCTCGAGGCCGAGCACCCGCCCCCCGGTGCCCCCCGAGTTGAGCTGGATCGCAGCAGCCCGGGGCCGCGAGCTGTCCTTGGAGTCGCGGATGGTGGGCACGGAGGAGCCCCCGTACAGGCCGCTGGTCACCCGCTTGGGGGGCGGCGTGGACGGAGCCGCGGGGGTGCTGGCCCTGGCGGTGGAGACACCGGCCTGGGCCCCCTGGCCGGTGTTGTGCCGGCCACCTCCATACAGCGAGTCAGCCGGGGACGGCTTCACGATGGTCGCGGCGTCGTCCTCGAAGGCGTCGGGATCGGGGGCGTGCTCGAGCTCTACGCTGGGCTCGTCCAGCAGGCTCGATCCAAGGGCTGCGCCCAGATCCGGGGTGCGCCCGTCGAGGGTGACCAGCGCGTCTGCACCGACGTCGGTAAACTGGTTGGCCTTCCTCGGCTCCCCGGCCCGGGTGGACGCGTCCTCCTCAACGTTCCCGTCGCGATCGTAGGAGACATAGGCGAGGGCGTCTTCGTCCTCAGGCTCGTCGAAGCTCACGAGGGAGACCGCCGCGGGCTTGCCCTGATCGGGGGGTGGAGGCGAGGTCGGGGCCCTCCGCGGGGACTCGCTGGCCCGGGGCGGGGCGACCCCGGGGGTGGCGACCCCGGGGGTGGCGACCCCGGGGGTGGCGACCCCGGGGGTGGCGACCTCCGGAGCCGGAGGCCGTGCAGCGGATCGAGCGGCGCTGACCGGACCGGAGGCGCTCGAGGATCGCGCCGACGGCTCCTTCGCGGACGACGCCTTCGCGGACGACGCCTTCGCGGACGACGCCTTCGCGGACGACGCCTTCGCGGACGACGCCTTCGCGGACGACGCCTTCGCGGACGACGCCTTCGCGGACGACGCCTTC
>DRPG01000740.1 GCA_011376105.1 Deltaproteobacteria bacterium | reverse complement strand
GTCGCGGCCGCTCCCCCTGGCAGTCCTCTCCCCACGATCGCGCGATCTTCGCGCCGGCGCCACCCACCCCCCCTGCTGAGGGGCCCGGCGATGGAGCCACTCGTCCGCTCGATCGACACCGCGTTCGTCGCCCGCCCGGGGGATCTGCGGCCTGGTTTCGCTGCCGTTACGGCAGCTGTGTGCTGGTGGCAAGCGATCCGTTGAGCAGACGTCCGGTGAACGCCGGGCGCCTCTTCACGGCGCGGTCGGGATGGTCCCGGCCGCGCCCTTTTCCGTCCCCCGGGGTGCACCGACGGAGCGCCGAGGCTATCTGTCCAGTCTCGGAGGCTTCGCGTGAACCAACGTTCCTGGATCTGGGTGGGACTGTTCGGGGGGATGGCCGTGGCCCTCCTGTCCTGGCTCCTCCTCAGCGACCCCGAGCCCACCACCGCACCCCCCATGGCCAGCGCGCACACCTCCACCGATGGGGCCGGTCCAGTGGGGGTCGACGCGAAGCCTCAGCTGAAGGTCCGCAAGCTCAGCCTCGATCCCGAGATGCTCCGGGCCCGGAGCGGGGCGCTGCCCGGCCGGATCGCCAACAACCCTGCGATCCTGCAGATGCGAGCCAAGCAGCCACAGCATCGGATCGATGCCGAGGATGGTCCCTTCAACCTCGACAGCGACGGGATCGAGCTAGCCGTCACGGCCCACCGGGCCGAGCTCGTCGGCTGCTACGAGACGGCCCGGCTGCACACGCCCGAGCTGGCGTCCTCGGTGGTCCTGAGCCTCGGGATCGAGCCCGGCGGAGACGGCAGGGCGAGCGTCACCTCGGTGGAGATCGACGCAGAGCAAGATGACGCCGTGCTCGAGGAGTGTCTGGCCAGCGTGTTCGGAGAGATCGCGTTCTCCGGCTCTGAGGCCACCACCGTCCGATACCCCGTCGATCTGAGCCGGTAGGGTTTGGCCGATCCCTGGCTGCGCTGGCGGGCGATGCTCTCCGAGCGGGCGCTCCCTGCGGCCGTGGTGGATCTCGACGCCCTGGAGCGCAACGTCGATCGGCTGGTCGAGGCCCTCGGCGAGGGCCCCACCACCCTGCGGATCGCGTCGAAGTCCGTGCGGCACCCTGGCCTCCTCCGGCGGATCCTCGATCGCTGTGGCTCCCGGGGGCGGGGGCTGCTGTGCTACTCCGCAGAGGAGGCGGCGTTGCTGGCCCGGGAGGGTTTTGACGATCTGCTGATCGCCTACCCGATCGCCGGAGCCCCGGCTGCACGGATCGTCGCCTCGCTGGTCGCGGGGGGCCACCGGGTGTGGGCCACGGTCGACTGCTCTGAGCAGGTCCAGCTCATCGCCGAGGCCGCGGCTGAGGCCGGCACCATCGTTGAGCTGTGCCTCGACATCGATCTGTCCTGGCGCCCCCTGGGGGGGGTTGTGCACCTCGGGGTGCGGCGGAGCCCGATCCGCAGCGGAGCCTCCGCGATCCACCTCGCGGAGGCGGTGGCTGAGCAGCCCGCGGTCCGTCTCACCGCGGTGCTCGCCTACGAGGCTGCAGTCGCCGGCGTCCAGGATCGCAACCCAGGATCTCGGCTGCTCGATCCGATCCGGGGGCTGATCAAGCGTCGATCCCGGCCCCTGGCGGTGGCCCGTCGGAGAGAGATCCTCGAGTCGCTGTGGGGGATCGGGATCGTGCCTGAGGTCGTCAACGGGGGGGGCACCGGGAGCGTCTCCTCCACCGCCTCTGATCCTTTGGTCACCGAGGTCGCTGCAGGATCCGGCTTCCTGTGTCCGCACCTGTTCGACGGCTACCGGGGGCTCGAGCTGGAGCCTGCGGTGTTCTTCGCCCTGCCCGTGGTCCGGCGATCCGATCCGGATCATGTGACCTGCTTTGGGGGTGGCTATGTCGCCTCCGGAGCCGCGGGGCGTGATCGGCTCCCCAGGGTGCACTGTCCCAGAGGCCTCACGCCGGTGGAGCTCGAGGGCTTCGGGGAGGTCCAGACGCCCCTGCGCTGGCGGGGGCAGGGGGCGGCCCCTGGGCTGGGCGAGCCGGTGGTGTGTCGTCACGCCAAGGCCGGGGAGCTCGCTGAGCGCTTCTCCACCTACCTCCTCGCCCGGGGCGATCGGATCGAGGCGGAGGAGCCCACCTACCGCGGCCTCGGGGGGAGCTTCGGTTGAGCGATGGGATCGAGCGGGGCGACGAGATCGTCGCGGGCACCCTGGGGCGCCCGCTGTTCCTGCGGTGGATGGTGCCCGAGCGGCCCCGGGGCTCGGTGATCTTGGTGCATGGCTACGGGGAGCACTCGGGGCGCTACCTGCACGTGATGGAGGCGCTGGTCTCCCGGGGGCTCGCGGTCCTCGCTCCGGATCACCGGGGCCACGGGCGGAGCGGCCGGATCCCGGGCTATATCGAGGACGCCGAGCTGATCCTTTCGGATCTGGGGATCGCCCACCGGCGCCTGCTCCACCACGCTCCGGCCCCCGTCCTCAGCCTCGCCCACTCCATGGGGGCCCTGCTGCTGCTGCGTTATCTCGAGCGCTTCGGAGACGAGATCGGGGGGGCCGTGCTCAACGCGCCGGCCCTGCAGGTCCCCGAGCGGGTGCCGCGGTGGATCCGGGCCCTGGCGGGGGGGGTGGCGAGGATCGCCCCCACAGCGCCGATGCAGCCCTTCTTCAACCCCGCGCGCAACACCCGGGACCCCGATGTGCACCGCGCCGTCCGAGCAGACCCACTGTCGTACAAGGGTTGGGTCCGGGCCGGCACCGGGGTCGAGGTCATGCGCCTGATCACCGAGACCCGGCGCGATCTAGGCAAGATCACCACCCCCCTGCTGATCACCCACGGGACCCACGACGAGCAGGTCCGGCCCGAGATCTCGAGGGATCTGGTCCCCCTGCTGGGGACAGACGAGGTCGAGCTTCACCTCTTCGAGGGCCTGCGCCATGAGGTCCACCAGGAGCCTGAGCGAGACGAGGTCGTGGCGATCTGGGGGGATTGGCTCCTGTCGAGGCTGCCGCGGTGATCGGGTGCTACGGTGCAGGCATGTGGTGGATCCTCCTGTCGTGTTCGCTCGGTCCCTCTGCCCCCGGGGGGGCGCTCCATGTCACGGTCGACGACAACGCGCTGAAGATCGGCACAGAGGCCGTGGGGCCCTGGAGGGATCTCCAGCTGGATCCAACCGGTGAGGCTCATCCGCGGATGAGCCAGGCGCTGGCGCCCCACGCAGGCCAGCCGATCTGGCTCGATCTGCCTGCAGACACACCGTTTTATGTGGTCCGGAAGCTGCTCAACAGCGCTCGCCACGCCGACTCCGGTCCCCCCATCCTCTCGATCCAGGGGGCGTCGCGCACGTTCACCCTCTCGGATCCCCCGTCCTATGGCCTGGGGGGGGCCTGCACCGAGGGGGCGCTGCCCGTGCTCGGCACTGAGCCCCTGATCACCCTGTCGGTGCAGACCGGCCGGGGGGGCACCTGGGTGGTTGGATCCGCCCGGTTCCTGCCCGTGGTCGAGCGCAGGGGCCAGCGCAGGCCAGTGGATGGGCTCCCTGATCGCTGCCTGGCGGCGCCCGACTGTGGACATCTTTTTGCTGGCGATCCCGTCCTGGAGGCGGCCTGCCGGGAGGGGTCTGAGGCGGGTGCTCCCGGGCGGGTGCTGCTCGGGGGCGGCAACGGGTGCCTGCTGCCGATCGCGTCGGGGCCTGGGGAGCTGGAGGCCTGGCGCCGTGAGCTCCCTGGCCGGATCGAGCTCCTCGGGCTGGGGGAGCAGGAGCTGTTGATGGTGATGCCCGAGGCGGGCGTCCGGCTGGATGCGCTGATCGCGGTGATCGAGGGCTTTCAGCCGGGGGTCCCGGCCGTTGGATCGGCCCTGCTGATCCAGGGTAACGACGGGCCCCCGATCTGCAACGCACCGGTCCGCAGCCGCGCGGATCTCGTGGCTGCTGGGGCGCGCTGGCTGGGTGGCCTGCGCCACACGGGGGAGTAGGTGCCCGACGAGCTCGAGCAGCAGGCGAGGGCCTGGATGGCCGACGATCCGGATCCTGAGTCCCGGGCGCAGCTCTCAGCGATCCTCGACGCCGGAGATCGGGCCGCGCTGTCGCGCTGCCTCACCCCTCCCCTAGCGTTTGGCACCGCTGGGATGAGGGGCCGGCTGGGGCCGGGGCCGGGCCAGATGAACCGGGCCGTGGTCCGGCGGGTGGGGGCGTCCCTGGCTCGGAGCAGCCTGGGGCAGGAGGGCTCGGGGCCGGTGGTGATCGGCTTCGATGCCCGCGAGGGCTCTCGGATCTTTGCCGAGGACACCGCGAGGATCCTCGCGGGGGCGGGGCTGCCGGTCTTGCTGTTCCCGTCCGTGGTGCCCACCCCCCTGCTCGCGTTCGCTGTGGGCTACCTGGGCGCCCGCGCAGGCGTCATGGTCACCGCGTCCCACAACCCCCCTACAGACAACGGCTACAAGGTGTATGGGCCCCACGGAGGGCAGATCGTACCCCCGGTGGACGCCGAGATCGCCGAGGGCATGGAGGTGCTGGGGCCGACCCTGGCGCTGCCCCTGGCCCCGGAGCTGCCCGGGGCCCCCTCTCCGGAGCTGGTCGACGCATACATCTCGTCGACCCTGGCGCTGCGGGTGCGACAGCGGCGATCACCGCTGCGGATCGCGTACACCCCCCTGCACGGAGTCGGGCGCGATCTGCTCCTCCGGATCCTGCACGCAGGAGGCTACGACGACGTCCACGTCGTGGCCTCCCAGGCGGAGCCTGACGGCGCCTTCCCCACGGTGGCGTTCCCGAACCCTGAGGAGCCCGGTGCCCTCGATCTTGTCTGTGCCCTCGCCCTCGAGGTGGGGGCCGATCTCATCCTGGCCAACGATCCAGACGCGGATCGGATCGCGGTGGCGGTGCCGATCGGGGGGCGGATCCAGGTGCTGTCCGGCGACATGGTGGGCTGTTTGCTGGCCGAGGATCTCCTGGCATCGGGGGGGGAGGGGGGGAGCCCACGCTGCGTCGCGACCACCGTGGTCAGCTCCAGGCTCCTCCGATCCATCGCGGCTCGCCATGGGGCCGACTACGTCGAGACCCTGACCGGCTTCAAGTGGATCGCCCAGGCTGCGATCGGCTGCCGGGGTCGCTTCGTCCTTGGGTACGAAGAGGCTCTGGGGGTGTGCGTTGGCGAGGCGGTGCGCGACAAGGATGGGCTGTCTGCTGCGCTGCTGATCGCCGATCTCGCGTCGGATGCAGGGGCCAGCGGCGAGACCCTGCTCGATCGCCTCGACGCGCTGTACCGAGCGCATGGTGTCCACGAGAAGTTGCAGCGCAGCTTAGTTTGGTCTGATCCCCGGCTGCGGAGCCGGGCGATGGAGGGCCTCCGGCGTCGGCCCCCCGCCGAGCTCGGTGGGCTCGCGATCGAGTCGATGTCCGACGGCCTCGGGGGGGGCGAGCTGCCCCCGGCGGATCTGCTGGGGTTCGAGCTGCAGGGGGCTCGGGTGTTGGTGCGCCCCAGCGGGACTGAGCCCAAGCTCAAGCTGTACGTGGAGGCGACGGAGCCTCCCTCGGACGAGCTGCAGCGGGCTCGGATCACAGCGAAGGCCCGGGCCCGGGCCATCGCTGATGACCTGACGGCGCAGCTGGCGGCGTGGGTGGGCCCTCCGGGGTGAGCCTGGGTGAGCCTGAGGGGCCCGGGCCTAGCCTGGGTGAGCCTGACGGGCCTAGCCTGAGGCGCGGCTTAGGCCGCCCGGGTGGGCTTGCCGGCGCGGATGTGGCGCCCGGTGGGGGAGCCCTCGATCAGCTGGCCGTTCTGGGCGACCAGCTGCCCCCCCACAAACACGTGATCGGGTTTTGGGGCCGCCTCTCGATCGACGTAGGGGGACCAGCCCGCGCCTGAGACCAGATCGTCTTCCCCCACCCGGGTGATCTCGCCCTCGGAGAACAAGATCAGGTCGGCGTCGGCGCCCTGCGCGATCCGACCCTTCTGCTCGAGGCCGAAGATGCGCGCGGGGGACTCGCTGCACAGGGACACCAGCAGCTCCAGCGACAGCCTGCCGTACTTGACCGCTGAGAGCATCAGCGGGAACAGCAGCTCGCTGCCGGGCACCCCGTCTGCGGAGCCGGCTGGTGCGGGGTGGTGATCGGAGGCGATGCAGTCGAGGCGCCCGCGCTTCATCGCTGTCCACAGGGTGCGGCGATCGTGCTCGGGCCGGACGGGGGGACAGGTCTGGACATGGATCGCGTCGTCGTCGCTCGAGAGGAACAGGTGGTGGGGGGTGACCCCGGTGGTCAGCGGCAGATCCCCGCGGACGGGATCGAGCAGGTTCAGCTCGGCGGCGGTGGACAGGTGCACCAGGTGGATGGCGTGCTCTGCCCGCCGGAGCGTCTCGAGGGTCGAGATCGCCTCGGGCCCGAGTCGATCGTCGATCTGGACTCCGAGCACTCCGGGGGCTTCGAGCCAGCGCGGGATGTCGTCGAGGGTGATGCCGAAGCGACCTCCGCGCTGCTCCCCGGCGGGGACGAGGTAGGCCAGCACGCCGGTGATCAGGCCTGAGGCGTGGGCCTCGATCAGCTCCTCCTGGTTGGTGGGGGTGGCCGCGGCCCACAGCCCGAAGTCACACCACGAGGCCCGGCTCGCGCGATCGAAGCGGTGTCGAGCGCTCTGGAGATCGACCACCGGGTGTTCTCCGTGGGGGAGCGACAGGACCGTGGTGACCCCCCCCGAGACCGCGGCCCTGGACTCTCGCTCCCAGATCCTTGGATCTCCGTTGGGATCGAACTGGACCGCTGAGTCGATCACCCCGGGCATGAGGAACTTGCCGATGGCCGAGATCTCTTCGCGGCCTGGGCGGGGGGGGCGGGGGCCCACGTAGGCGATGCGGCCATCTCGGACGGCGACATCCGCGACCTGCCGACCGGTCGACGAGACGATGGTGGCATCGCGGATGATGAGATCGAACACGCTGGACCCCCCGGACAATGACCCCCACGAAAGGGGGGTACTCCGTCAACTCCCGGCTTCTAGTCCGCTTCAGACGACCAGACAACCTGCACCTTCCGCGTCATGGACAGACCACGACATGGATGCCCTGGTCTAGGGATCGGGTCATGGCTGGGCCTCTCATCGGGAGGAGGCAAGGAGAACCCGGAGTCTATCGGGGCCGGGGGTGTCGTGATCATCCCGCGGGGGCGTGGATCCGGGGCTCCAAGGGCCCGATATGTGGACAGTTTATGGTCACCGCGACACAGATGTCGTGATTTTGCCCTCAGCGTCCCTAGGGCGCCCCCACGTCCGCCTTGGATCCAGGAGCTAAGGACGCGCAGACCACCAAAATGGCCCAAAACGCGAGCGTGGCATGGGTCATGCAGGACTCCTGGACGGAGAGACGCAAGGCTTTGCGGCATGCCGGCTTTCCGGCACCGCTAGAGGCGCCCGATCCCAAGGGATCGGGCGTTCTTGTCCGTGGATCCTGCTCTGATCCGCTGTGTAGGCTCTGGGATCGCAGGATTCTGGGAAACGCATCACTCGGGCGTTAGTCGGGGCCGCGCCCCTGGGGAGCGATGTCTGAGCCGAAGTCCGTCCGCTCGAGTACAGATCAGCTCGATCGGCTGGCCGCCTCTCGAGATCTGTGGCCGGGTGGCACTCTGGAGGCCTGGCGGGGGGGCTCGGCCCCGGTGCCGGATCGGGTGCTCTGGCCTGCCTCGGCGGAGGAGGTCCAGGCCGTGCTGGGGGCCGCCACCCGCGACGGGATCGCGGTGGTGCCCTACGGCGCGGGCAGCGGTGTCTGTGGGGGGGCCCGGGGTCGGGCTGGTTCCTGGGTCCTCGACACCAAGGAGCTGAACCACCTGGGGCGAGTCGATCCTGAGAGCTGGTCGGTCGAGGTCGGGGCCGGGGTCATCGGGCAGCAGCTTGAGGACTGGCTCGAGGGCCAGGGCTACACCCTGGGGCACTCTCCCTCCTCGATCTCCTGCAGCACGGTCGGTGGCTGGGCCGCGGCCCGCAGCGCGGGGCAGCTCAGCAGCCGGTACGGGGTCTTCGAGGACATGGTCCTGGCCCTCGAGGCGGTGGCCCCCGGGGTGGGGCGGTTCACCGTGGGGCAGGGGGGCAGCGCCCCGGACGGGTGGATGGATCAGCTGCTGGGCAGCGAGGGCACCCTGGCGATCGTCACCCGCGCCACCCTGAGGGTGTGGCCCGCCCCCGGCGCCCGCTGGCTCCGGGGCTACCGCTTTGCGTCGGTGTCCGCTGCGCTGGAGGCCATGCGGGGGCTGATGCAGGGGGAGCTCCACCCCTCAGTGGTGCGGCTGTACGATCCGGTCGACACGAGGATCGGAGGCCGCACCCGGCCCCGCTCCGGCGATCGGGGGCGGGAGGGGGCGTGGCGCTGGCTGTTGGCTACCCTGGAGCGGATCCATCGGCTCCCTGGTGTGTACGAGCGCGCCCTGGTGCTGCCGCTGGCGCTGCCTGGTCTCCTCAACCGGATCTTCGATCGGCTAGCCTCGGGCTGTCTGCTGATCGTCGGCTGGGAGGGGGACCCACAGAGCGTCGAGGTGCTGTCGTCCGTGGGGCACCGGCTGCTCTGCGAGCGGGGGGACGATCTCGGCGCGGGCCCGGGGCAGCGCTGGTATGCGTCGCGCCACGCGGTCTCCTACAAGCTGATGCCGATCTTCGAGCAGGGGGGGTTCGCGGACACGATGGAGGTCGCGGCGCGGTGGTCCGATCTCGAGGGGGTCTACCACGCGGTCCGGGGCGCCATCGGGCAGACCGCGGTGGTGATGGCCCACATGAGCCATGTCTACCCCGAGGGTGGCTGCATCTACTTCTCGTTCGCGGGCCGGGGGGATCCCGAGGTCTACCGCCGGACCTGGTCCCGGGCCCTGGACGCGGTGCTCGCGGCCGGGGGGACGCTGTCGCACCACCACGGCGTGGGCAGCCTCAAGGCCGCGGCCGCGGCCCGGGAGGTGGGTCCCGCCGTCGCGGGCTGGCGCGCCCTGAAGGCGCAGCTCGATCCGGCCGGGATCCTCAACCCTGGTCGTTTGTTCGTCGACGTCCCCGGGGGGGATCCGGGGCCTCCGGCGCCGCTGCGCCCAGAGGATCACCTCGCGCGCGCTCCGATCGGGGCCGGGCTCGAGGCCCGGCGCGCCCTGGGGGAGCCCCTGTGGCCCCACGAGCGCCTCCCGGGCCTGCCCCGGTGGCAGCGCAGCCCCTGGCAGACCTCCTGGATCGAGGTCGCGGGGGAGGTCGACGGGCGGCGCTGCCTGCTGGGGCGTGGTCCCCGCTCTGCGGTGGGGCCCGATCTCAGGCCATGGCTCGCTCAGCACGGAGGAGCCGTCGCGACCTGGGCCGTCGCCGCCGAGGGGCCCCGCTGGCTCGGGGAGGCCCGCCCCGTCCAGCCCTGGGCCGTCGCGTGGCAGCTGCTGCGCAGCGATCTACGCCCCGCCGTCTTGATCGTGATCGACGGGGCGCTGCGGGTCGGGTTCCGGGGCCCCGCCGCTGAGCGCCTCGGTGCGTTAGCGTCCCAGCGGGTGCCCGGGGGGCTGAGCGAGATCCCCTGGGCCCCAGCGTCGATCCCCTCGGGGCCGCTGGAGCCCTGTGGGATCGAAGATCCGGGGATCGTGCACGTCACAGCTCAGGGTGTGTTCCGGAGGATCGGATGACCGCGTGGGACACCTGCTCCCTGTGCCCGAGGCTGTGTCGATCGGCCTGTCCCGTCGCGACTGGATCCGGGCGGGAGGCCGCGGTCCCGACCTGGATCGCGTGGACGATCCGGGGCTGGGGGGCGGGCCAGCTCAGCCAGGAGCTGGCGGCGGAGGCGGCCAGCCTGTGCACCGACTGTGGCGCCTGTCAGGAGCACTGTCACCTGGGGCGTCCCCTGCCGGAGCTGCTGCGGGGGGCCCGCACCCGGCTGCTGCCTCCTCCGGCGCTGGAGCCCCTCGAGCCGATCGAGGGCGAGGGCTCGCTGGTGGTGATCGAGGCCGACGCCCGTCCGCTCGCTGCGTGGCTGCAGCGAGCGCTGGGGCGATCGGTGCGCCGCTGGTCCACCCCCGATCGCCTTGGGATCGCTGCGGTGGAGCACCCTGTGTTCACCCACCGCGCCGCCCGGCTGCGGGAGGCCGTCGCGGATCTCGAGGTCGTGGTGGCGGACGGTGGGATCGCCACGGTGCTGCAGCGCGCAGACATCGCGTTCTCCTGGCTGCACGAGGTGCTGCCCGAGCTGGTGGCGGACAGGACGATCGCCAGCTGCAGGACGGGGGGGCGGAGGCTGGGCCTCGCCTGCTGTGGGGCCGCAGGTCCCCTGGCTCGTCACCACCCTGAGGACGCTGAGCGGGTCGGAGCGCTGTTCCTGGAGCGCTGTGGGGGTGGTGTGTTGCTCGACGCCCGGTGTCGGGAGCACCTGCGCCGGTGTGGGGCGTCGGTGCACGACGTGGTGGATCGTCTAGGTGGTGAAGAGTCATGAGCCGCAGGGTGTTGTTGATCCTGAACCCCACCTCGGGGGCGGGCCGGGGCGGGTCGCTGCGGGAGCAGCTCCTCGGGCTCTCGGAGGAGATCCTCGACGGAGCTGAGCTCCAGCTGACCGAGGCGCCCGGCCACGCCACAGAGATCGTCCGGCGAGAGGTCGAGCGCTTCGATCTGATCGTCGCGGTGGGCGGAGACGGCACCGTCCACGAGGTCGTCAACGGGTTGATCGATGACGGCCGGGTGATCCACCCTGGGGTGGGTCTCGGGATCGTCCACACCGGCACGGGGGGGGATCTTGTGAAGACCCTCCAGGTGCCCCGGGACCTCCGGGCCGCCCTTGAGCGCATCTCCACCGCTGAGCTACGCCCGATCGATGTGCTCGACGTCCAGCTCGCGGGCCTCGGCACCGACGAGACCGTCCGGCGGGTCTGCATCAACGTCGCAGGGATCGGGATGAACGGCCAGGTCGTGAAGCGGGCCAACGAGGGGAGCAAGCGCTGGGGCCCCCGGGCGACGTTCGTGGGGGCGACGGTGCGATCCCTGGCGGCTCACCGCCCCTGGCCCGTCCGCCTCGACTGGATCGACGGTGGGGGTGAGGCGGGCGCGTGGGAGGGGCCGCTCGTCAGCGCGTTTGTCGCGAACGGCCAGTATTGTGGTGGGGGGATGTGGGTCGGGCGGGGGGGCTCGATGGAGGACGGGCTCGCGGATCTGACCGTGGTGCCTCAGCTGTCCACGGGGCGGATGGTGCTCGGGTTCCCTCGGCTGTTCCTCGGCACCATGGATCGCGTCGAGGGGGTGTTGAGGGCGCCGATACGATCCCTCGAGGGGATTTCCCTATCTGGAAATGACGTCCTGGTAGAGCTCGATGGGGAGCTGACGGGGAGGCTGCCGGCAAAGGTTGATGTGCTGCCAAAAGCAATGCTCATAGCATGAGAATGCTTCACCTCTCGGCGCGTTGTCCGCGCCCTCCCGTGGCGGGAGAAGATCCAAATTCTCATACCTTTTGATTCGATCGGCGAAGGTAGGATTGGAAGGTGATGAAAATCGCTGCGCCCCCCTTGCACGGTTCGTCCGATGGCTCTAGAAAGTATCCGTCAGACCGACATTGTCTGAACCCCATCCACAAAGTCAGCCACCTCTGTTGTGCTCGAAGAGCCCGTTGGCAAGGTGGCGGGCCCGTGAATCTGGACTTGGGGGTTAGAGAATTTTGATTATTCACCATCGAGTTCCCCCCAGACATGGAGAAGCCATGAACAAGGCAGATCTCACCGAGGTTCTCGCAGCGCGGGGCGCCATCCCGAAGGTGCGTGCCGCGAACTACATCAACATCCTGACCGAGGCCATCCAGGAGGCCTTGGTCCGCGACGAGAAGGTCACGATCTCTGACTTCGGGACCTTCACTGTCTCCCAGCGCTCTGCGTTCGAGGGCCACAACCCGAAGAACGGTCAGCCGATGCACGTCCCCGCGCGTCGGATCCCGGTGTTTCGCGCTGGCAAGGGCCTGAAGAACGCCCTGAACCCGGACTGAGACGTCGGGTGGGATCCGGCCTGTTTGTCGGCCCTCCCCACACAGAGCTGGTGTACGCACCGCCAGGCCCGGCGGGTGCCTAGATCAGCCCGACGAGAGCCCGCGCCCGGTACACGGGAGGGGCCCTCGGTCGCCCTGCGGCCGCCCTTTGGGGGTGTGGTCAACTTGCTCGGCTACCCGCGGTGCGGTGGGTTGCCATCCTGGCCGTTCTGCTCCGGGTCTGGGTGGAGATGTGTTCCCTCTGGCCCCGGGATCGGCCCCGGGATCGGCCCCGGCCCCAGGGATCGTGTGGCTCACGACGGGCCCGGAGCCCCGGGGCCGGGATCCGGAGCGAGCAGGGCGAGGCCTGCGGCGACCGCGGTGTCGGTGCGGAGCACCCAGGCCCCAAGACCCGCGGGCTGCCAGCCCACAGCCAGGGCCCGCTGGATCTCGGCGGGGGTGAAGCCTCCCTCCGGCCCGATGGCCAGCGCCGCGGGGCCCGGGCCGGGCCGTAGCCTGGGCCCTCCGGGCACCCCGACGAAGCACGCCAGCGCGTCCGGCAGCAGGGGCAGGACCTGATCGAGGGGGGACAGGGGGCGTAGCTCGGGCACGTCCGCCCGCCCGCACTGCCGGGCCGCGCCCTCGAGGATCCGCTGCCACCGATCGGCCCGATCGGAGCGCCGCACCGATCGGGCCGCGAGCACGGGGTGGAGGTGGGTGATCCCGAGCTCCACCGCCATGCGTAGGGCGTGATCGAGGGCGGGCCCTCTGGGCAGACCCAGCACCAGGTGGCGCGGGGTGCGGACCGCTGCGCTCCGGGGGGCTGAGCACAGCCGCAGCACCGCACAGCCCTCCTCGACGTCGATCAGCTCGGCGTCGGCCTCGAGCCCTCCGCGATCGAACACGATCAGCTGCGCTCCGCGGGGGTGACGGCAGACGACGAGCAGGTGGTGGCTCGTCGCAGGATCGAGCCTCACCTGCCCGGACTCCGGGGCCAGCGCCTCGACGACGAAGCGCCTCACCGCACATAGACCAGGCTGATCCATGCGCCGTCCGCCGCACGATCCTCCAGCTCCAGCGCTGGATCGTAGCGTGCACGGAGCAGAGGCTCACGATCTTCCAGGATCCCAGCGAGGATCAGGGCGTGCCCGGTGCGCTGGATCAGCTCCGGGGCCAGGGCCACCAGCAGCTCGGCGTGGAGGTTGGCCAGGACGAGATCCGCAGGCTGATCGAGCTGATCGAGGGGGGTGGTGGAGAACGCCACCGACAGCCCGTTGAGGTGTGCGTGGCGCTCAGCGTCTCGGATCGCGGTGGGATCGACGTCGATCCCGCGGACCTCGAGGCCGAGGCGAGCCGCCGCGAGGGCGAGGATCCCCGAGCCGGTGCCGACGTCCAGGGCCGAGCGGGCCCGGGGGGCGAGGCGGACCAGGGCGTGCAGGGCCTGCCTCGTGGTGGGGTGGCTCCCGGTGCCGAAGCCCTGTCCCGGCTCGATGATCAGCGCGCCGGGGGGAGCATCCCACGGAGGAGCGATCACGAGCTGATCGGAGATCTGGACGGGTCTGAGGCCCACGCGGGACTGAGCCTCCCAGTCTGTGTCGGGGATCTCGAGCCAGGAAGCCGAGGCCCCACAGTCCTTGATCACGGCCTCGATCGCCTGACGATCCGGATCTTCGAACCACGCGCTGAGGATCAGGGGATCGGGGGGTGGAGGATCGTGGGGATCCCAGGGTTGGGGTGGCGGGGGCGCCTGGCCCGGCATCCACGACTCCTCCAGCCCGATCGAACCCAATGCGAACAGTCGTGCAGAGAGTGTAGCGAGTCGGGCCCGGGACAGACCCGTGAGCTTCAGCTCGGTCCAGGTGGCCACGTCAGGGCTGGTAGCAGGACTGCTGAGTGGGTGTGGGCAGGGGCTCGCCGCTGCGGTGGAGCTCGACCAGCGCCAGCACGGCCTCTGGGCCCCAGCACACGTCGAGCCAGCGATCTTCCTGCACACCCTTGAGGAACAGCGCCGGGGTGCCCATGACGCCGGCGCGGGCCCCGGCCACCGCGTGCTCTGCGACGGAGCGGACGGTTGCTTCTTCCTGCATGCAGCCCTGGAAGGCCGCCAGATCCAGGCCGACCGCCTGGGCTGAGTCGACCAGGGAGCGATCCGAGAGATCGCGCTGGTTGGCGAACACCCTGGACGAGAACTCCCAGAACTTGCCCTGGTGCTTGGCGCACTCCGACGCCATCGCCGCCCGGCAGCGCTCGACGCCCTCGGTGCCCTTCAGCGCGGGGTTGCAGGCCCCGGACAGGGCGAAGGGCCTGAACCGGACTTGGATCTCGGGCACCTGCTTGACCAGCTGCTTCAGCTGGATCGCGGCCTCGGCACAGTGGGGGCAGCCAAAGTCTGCGAACTCCACGATCATGTAGGGCGCGTTTGGATCCCCGAGGACGGGCTCGCTGCCCGACAGCGCGACGGGCCCCCGGGCGTAGGTGTAGGCCTGCCCCAGCTGCGCCATGGTGGAGGGATCGAGGCTGCTTGAGGGCTCGGGGTGTGTGTGTTCCTGGGGCTCGGGGGAGGGGGTGACGGGATCCGGCGCAGTGCCGGTGATCTCGGGCAGCTGTGGCCCCCTCTTGACGGTGGAGGACCAGGTGGTGTGGCCCAGGAGCACGACGATGACCAGCACCGCGGAGGTGGTGACGAAGCTCGTGGAGCCCGGGATCTTGGGGAACTCTGCCGCGAAGCTGCCGCCGGACTGGTGGATGCCCCGGATCCCGGCCCACAGCAGCAGGCCACAGCACAGGTAGATGGTGATGCACATCACGCAGACCGCGCCGAGCTGCTTGGACTCGAAGGCGAGGTACAGGGAGTACAGGCACCCGACCCCCGACAGCGCGGCGGATGTGCTGAACAGCCGGGCTGAGGCCTCCTTCGCGATCAACGCGGAGATGGCCAGGCCCAGGAAGAAGCCTGCACCCAGCAGCGCGATCGGGATCCCGAGCAGCTCTGAGGCCGCCGAGCCGTTCACGACGTCGCAGTTGATGACGTCGTTGACGTTGCACAGCGCGGGCCCGGAGGCCGACTCGAGCTTCCTGGTGAAGAGGTAGCTGCTGCAGCCGAGCCCGAGCACGGACGTGGCGAGGATGCCCCACCGGGTCTCGACGAGGATCACGCCGCCGCAGGCGATGGCGGCGGCCAGCAGCCAGGCCATCAGGGACCAGTCGTCGAGGGCGAACCCGGACAACCCCACCACCAAAGCGACCGCAAACGGCACATACTGCGTGTTGGTGCTCATGGCGTCGGGGACTATCGCCCAGCAGGCGGCGCTGCAATCGTCCGTGACCTTTGGCTACCGGCGGGCGCGTTCCATGTCACGCCGGGCATCGCGGGCTTTCAGATCCTGGCGTCGATCCTGGTGTTGCTTGCCCTTGGCCAGGGCGATCTCGAGCTTGATGCGCGATCCCTTCAGGTAGAGCTTCACCGGCACGATGGTCATACCTTTTTGCTTCACACCCCGATCCAGCTTCAGCAGCTCGTGGCGGTGGAGCAACAGCCTGCGCCTGCGGGTGGGTTCGTGGTTCTCTCGGTTTGCCTCTGCATACGGAGAGATGTGGCACCCGACGAGCCAGGCGCCGTCGCCCTCGATCCGGACGTAGGCCTCCGACAGGTTGCCGTTGCCCTGCCGCAGCGACTTCACCTCGGAGCCGAGCAGGACCAGCCCGGCTTCAAAGGTGTCGTGCAGGGTGTACTCATGGCGGACCCGTCGGTTGTCGATGAGCACCCGGATCGGGGGGGCGCCTGTGGATGCACCGGACATGGGGGCTGTCGTAATCCGCTCGGGACCCGTGGGGGGGCTTCGGTGGGAGAAAGTGGTTGGGGCGACCCACAGAGGGACCTCTAGGGGGGGGGCGGATGCTCCACTGCGACCCAAGTCGGACCGTCGTTCTCACCGGGTGCCCCCTGTGTCTGATTTGCCGAAAGCGACCTTATCAATTGATCTAAGTCGGGGGTGTGCGCCACCGTGGGGCGCGGTGGGTTGCAAGTGGGGGAAAGTGGTTTAGAGTGGGGTAGCCGGGGATGACCCTCGGTCTGTCTGCTTCCCACTGCCCCACCGTTGATTCGAGTCCGATGCCAACAACACGTCACCATCGACTCCAAGGGCCGACTCGCTCTCCCAGCTCCGATCCGCCGCGCTCTGGAGGATCTGGAGCTGAGCTCGCTTGTGCTGGCGTTCGCCAGGGGTGCGGTGTGGGGCTGGGCGCCGGATCACTACGAGCGGGAGGTCGAGGCCCGGATGATGGAGCAGGATCCCTTCTCCGTCGACGTGCTGGACTTCGCCCACTCGATGATGTCTACGGCGCAGGACGCGGAGCTAGACAAGCAGGGGCGCATCCGGATCCCCGCCCCGCTGCGGGAGCTCGCCGGGCTGGAGCGGGACTGCGTGGTCCACGTGTTGCTGGGTCACGTCGAGATCTGGGATCGAGAGTCCTGGGATCGGCGGTTCCAAGAGTCCCTGGCGAAGACCCGGGCGCGCTCGGGGATGCCCGGGAAGTCGGGGTGAGCGGCTTCCACCATGTCCCTGTCCTCCGCGACGAGGTGGTCCGGGCGCTGGCTCCCCGCTCCGGCGAGATCTTCGTTGACTGCACGGTGGGGGGGGGCGGGCACGCCCTCGCCCTGCTCGAGGCGGCCCCCTGCCGGGTGATCGGCCTCGATCGTGATCCTGCGGCGCTGCGGGCCGCCCGGGGGCGCTGTGCGCCCTACGGCGAGCGCTTCTCCGCGATCCAGGGTTCGTTCTCGTCCCTCGCTTCGGTGCTCGATCACCTTGGGATCGACCGGGTCGACGGTGTGCTCGCGGATCTGGGTGTCTCGTCGCACCAGCTCGACACGGCGTCGCGGGGGTTCTCTCTGCAGCGCTCCGGGCCGATCGACATGCGGATGGATCCTTCGGCGCCGCTGTCCGCCTCGGAGATCGTCAACACCTACGATCAGCGGGAGTTGATCGAGATCCTCCGTACCTACGGGGAGGAGCGTCGGGCACGCCGGGTCGCTGCGGCGATCGTGTCTGGGCGGCCCTGGTCCGACACCCGGGCCCTGGCCCGCGCCGTCGCTGCGGCGGTGGGGGGTGGGGGTCGGCGGATCCATCCTGCGACCCGCACCTTCCAGGCGCTCCGGATCGCGACCAACAGCGAGCTGTCCGAGCTGGAGGCGCTGCTCCCCGTCGCGGTGGAGCGGCTGGCCCGGGGCGGTCGCCTGGCGATCATCTCGTTCCATTCCCTCGAAGATCGGATCGTGAAGCGGTTCTTCGCCGCGGGCGCGGGTAAGGATCTCCCTCGGGATGCCTGGGGCAACCGCGTCGGGGAGATCAGCCTTGAGCTGCGGGCTCCGGTGGTCCCCGATCCCTCGGATCCCAACCCGAGGTCTCGCTCGGCCCGGCTGCGGGCCGCTGTGAGGCGCCCGTGAGCCCACAGCACGACGAGCTCCATCCGGGGCGCTTCTTCGCCCTCGCCCGCCACGCGGTGTGGCTGGTGTCGCTGTTCGTGGTCTTGGCGGGCTGGGTGCAGGTCCGGCACGAGGTCCAGCAGCTCCGCAAGGACCTGGATCGCAGCGGGCGCGCCCGCCACGAGG
>DRPG01000739.1 GCA_011376105.1 Deltaproteobacteria bacterium | reverse complement strand
TCCCGCCGCTCCCCTGAGCGGTGCCAGGCGCGACCGATCGCGCCCCCGATCACGGCCCCGGCGGTGGCCCCGCCCAGGGAGAGCCCCAGGGCCAGCTCCGGCTCCTCGATCAGGGCCCACGCACCGAGGCCGACGGTGCAGGCGCCCAGCACGCCTCCGGCGTTGGCCATCGAGATCACCAGGGGCGGGGTGCCGATCAGATCCGAGATCAGCACGACGCCGGAGGCCAGGCCGAGGTTGGTGCCGACGAGGCCCGCCACCCGCGGCTCCTCCCACACGATCGTGCCGACGGCGCCGCCGACATAGGCTCCCCACATCCCGACGGAGCTGGCGGTGAGGGTGTGGGGGACCGGCACGTCCAGGCTGAGGTTGAGGCTGGCGGTGGTCGCCGACGCCAGCCCCGATGCCAGCGCGACGCCGCCGATCTCACGCCGGCCGAGCCTCCCGTCGGGGGACAGCAGGGTCCCGAGGATCGTGGCCTCGGCCGCTGTCCAGGTGGTGGCCGCGCTCACCATCAAGACATCCCGATCGTCGATGGGGTCGGCGATCCGTTGGCCCGCCAGGGCGCCGAGCCCGAGCCCGAGCCCACCGCTGCTCAGGGCCAGCAGGGCTGCCACCCGGGGATCATCGGACGCGAGCAGCCCAGCGCCGGCTCCCACTGCGTTGCCCGCGGTGGAGCCGGTGAGGCCGGCGATCCACACGTTGGCGCCGAGATCGACGGGATCGGCGAGGAGCAGCCCGACGGCGGCGCCCCCCGCAGGGCCCGCCACCAGCAGAGGGAGTCGGGTGTCCTCGAAGCGGCCCTCAGGGATGGGAAACAGCAACCCGGCGGAGGCGCCCGCCATGCTGGCGGTGGCGATCAGCCCTAGATCCTCGGTGGTCACATCCAGCAGGGGAGCGGCCAGCAGGCTGGTCACCAGGCTCCCGAGGAGCACACCGCCGGTGGCCCCCTGGCGACCGGAGGCCTCGGGTGCGTAGGCGAACAGGGCCCCCTGGGCCGCGGTGGTGGTCAGCGCGGTGAAGGCTGAGGCCTCGAGCACGTCCCGGGGCGACCCCGGGTACCGCTTGCGCAGGCTGGTGGCGGTGGTGAAGCCCACCAGCTCCCCCACGAGCCCACCCACCAGGGCGCCGTCGGCCCCGTCAGGGGCGAGGGCGGCCCCCAGCAGGGCCCCCGAGGCTCCCCCGCCCAGGCCGCTGACGGTGATCAGCGCGCCATCCCCGGGCTCCATCGGCCAGGCGCGGCCATAGGTCCAGCCGATGGACACGCCGGTGGCGGCCCCGGTGGCCACCGCCACCGGCCACAGCTGGGGCGAGTCCAGGTAGCTCTTCGCGCCCAGGGCGAAGCCCAGGCCGACCCCGGCGCCGCCCGCCAGCCACAGGGCGGCCTCCGGGGTCAGGCCCCGCTGTGGCGGCTCCCGATCCGGAAACTGCTGGATGAAGGCCTCCACCACCTCCCGGTAGATCCGCTGGGGGATCCCCGGGCGCTGGGAGACCGATTTCAGCAGGACCGCTGCTCGATCGTCGCCGGTCTCGGCCAGGGCCTTCGCCGCGGCGAGCCTCACCGCAAAGGGCAGCTCTTCGTCGTCGAGCCATTCCCCCAGGGTGGGCCAGGCCTCGGGCCAGGCAGCCAGCGCCTCGACCGCCGCCGTCGCGGTGGCCTCCTCCCGGTGGGCCACCGCGACGGCCAGCGCCACCAGCGCCCTGGGATCGCCGAGCTCCCCCAGCCGACGGGCGCCCTCCGCGCCGTCGGGGCCGGCCAGGCGCAGCAGGCCGTCCAGCAGCTCCCGATCCGCCTCCTCGCTCCGATCCACGTGGGCCACCAGGGCCGCGGTCAGCTCGGCGATCGCGTCGGGGTAGGCGACCGCCAGCCGGAGGCACACCTCGATCTCCGTCCCGCTGGCTGCGTCGGCACACAGGCGCGCGGGGGAGGGCTGGGCGTGGGCGAGCCCGATCCACAAGGCTACTGCGTGCACCGCCCCTCCCCCTGGGGTTGGATCCTCACCTCGCTGGGGGTGCTGCCGACGGAGATGGTGCAGGACCAGCGCTCGACACCCTCCTGGACCTCCACGTTCACGATGCTGTCCATCGGCAGCTCCAGCACGCTCGGGCTCCCGGCTTGGAGCGGGCCAAACGGGGTGCGGGCGATCAAGCCAGCCGCGACGATGAAGCGGACGTGGACCCGTGGCCGCTCCGGGGGCTCACCGCCGGGCCGCTCCGGAGGGGACTCACCGCCGGGGACGGGGCGGGCTCGATCCGGAGGACTGGATCGGGGAGCCGGTCCCTCGACGGGCTCCGGTGACGTTGGGATCGGCTGCACAGGGGCCTGCACAGGTGGGCCCGGCGGGGCGGGGGCCCGGGGCGTGGGAGAGGCGAGGGACAGCGCGGGGGCAGGCGAGGGAGCAGAGATCGCGGTGGGTCCTGTGGAGATCGCGGCGAGATCAGGGGAGATCGCGGTGAGATCAGGGGAAGGCAGGGGAGGATCGGGTGGCGGCCCGAGCGGGGGGGAGCGCTCTAGCCCCCCCGGCCCTGGCCCTGGCCCTGGCCCTGGCCCTGGCTCTGGCCCTGGC
>DRPG01000738.1 GCA_011376105.1 Deltaproteobacteria bacterium | reverse complement strand
TGAGCCGAGGGGGGGCCTGAGCCGAGGGGGGGCCTGAGCCTCCCGGGGACGCGATCAGGAGCGCTCGATCAGGGCTGCTGCGATCTGAGCGCCGTTGAACGCGGCGCCCACCCAGAGGTTGTCGGCCACGATCCAGGTCCACAGCCCCGACGGGTTGTCGGGATCGACGCGGATGCGCCCCACATAGGTCATCTCCGGCCGGGCGATGGCTCTCGGGGTGGGGATCTCGTCGTCGCCACACACCACGACCTCGGGGTTGCCCTCGAGCTCCCCCAGCAGGCGCGCTCGATCGACGGGTGAGGCGGTCTCGGTGTACATCGCCACCGAGTGCCCGGTGGCCACCGGGACCCGCACCGTGGTCGCGGTGATCTGGAGGTCGTCGATCCTCAGGATCTTGCGCGACTCCCTGGTGATCTTCACCTCCTCCCGGGTCCAGCCGTCGTCGAACAGCTGATCGATGACCGGGACCACGTTGTAGGCGAGGGAGCGCGGGAAGTGCTCGCTGGACGAGGGCACCGGCTCGGCCCGGCTGTGGGCCATCAGCTCCCGCACCGCCGCGCTCCCGGCCCCTGAGGCGGCCTGGTAGGTGCTAACGATCGAGCGCCGGTGCCCAAACAGGCGCTGGATGGGATCGAGGATCTTCACGATCTGGATGGTGGAGCAGTTCGGGTTGGCGATCAGCGAGCCCTGCGGCAGCTCCGCCAGCAAGGACCCGTTGATCTGAGGCACGATCAGCGGGACGTCGGGGTCCATACGGAACCGGCTGCTGTTGTCGACCACGGTGCAGCCAGCGGCGGTGGCCCGGGGCGCGAACGTGTCGCTGATCGAGCCGCCTGCAGAGAAAAACGCGACGTCACAGGCTGAGAAATCGTAGTCATCCAGGGCCTGGACCTCGAGCTCCTGATCCCCTAGCCTCAGCCGCCGCCCCGCCGAGCGCCTGCTGGCGAGCAGATCCAGCGTCTCCACCGGCATCTTCATGTGCTCCAGCACGTCGAGGAAGGCCCCCCCCACCGCCCCGGTCGCTCCGACCAACGCCATCCTCAGCCCCGCCATTCGCCCTCCTCGCTCCGCCCTGCGGTCCCGGGGGCACCCATAACGTACGCTCCCCGGGCCACGGCCCCACCTCCCTGGGTGCAGCTCCCCGTGATCGTCGACCACCTCACCTGGATCCTGCGGGAGCGCACCGGCCGCGATCTACGCCCGACTAGCCAGGTAGGGGCTGAACCCACGATGCCCCGGACCGATGAGGGATCCGGAGGTTCGATGAAGGAGTCACTGTGTGCTGGGGTGGGCCGGAGCGTGTCCGCCTCGTCCCATGAGGCTGGCCGAGAGGCCGCCCTCGAGGCGCTGGAGCGCGCCGGTGGATCCGCTTCCCTCGCCATCGTCTATGCCACGGTGATGCACGATCAGCAGGCCCTGATCGACGGGATCCGCGCTGTGCTGGGGGAGGTCCCTCTGGTGGGGGGCTCGACCCAGGGCGTGTCCACCGCTGGACGCGTCGAGGAGTGCAGCTGGGTCGTGGGGGTCGCCGTGGTGAGCGCCTCCCCGAGGATCCGGGCGCGCACCATCGCGGTCCAGGGCTTCAGCGCCGATCCCCACGCCGCAGGTCTCGCCCTGGCGGAGGGGCTCGCCGGCGCTGAGGGTCCGCTGCTGCTCTGGTACGATCCCCTCACCGGCGGCAACGTCACCGAGCTGCTGCGGGGCCTTGAGGCAGGCGGGTTCCCCCGGATCGTCGGGGGTGGTGCGGGCCAGCCCTGGGGGCCGCTGAACCACACCTACCAGTACCACGACGGCGTGGTGCTCCAGGACGCCGCCGTGGCGATGGCCATCGAGGGGGACGTGATCCTGATCCACGACGTCACCAACGGCACCGAGTCCCTCGGGATCGAGCTCGAGGTCACCGAGGCGGCGGGGCACATCCTCAAGCAGATCGACGGCCAGCCTGCGCTGGAGGTGTGGACTGAGCAGCTCGGGGGTGGCCCCTCGAACAACGTCGAGGACACCGCGAGCTGGGCCCTGGGGGTGGCCCTGCCCGAGGCCCTGGCGAGCCACGGCGAGGAGCTGATCACCCGGGCGGTGTTTGGCTTCCGCCACGACACCAAGGAGCTGGTGCTCCAGGCCAGCATCGAGACCGGGAGCCGGCTGCAGCTGTGTCACCGCACCCCCGACGCGGTGTACGAGCGCGCGCTGCAGATGGCGACCCGCCTGCAGCGCCGCTGTGCGCCGTACCGCCCCCTGCTGGCCCTGTCCTTCGAGTGTGGGGCTCGCCCCCGACCGTTCCTCGGCGATCCCCTGGCCGCCCAGGAGGTCACCCAGATGCAGGAGATCCTGGGGGATCCCCCGTGGCTGGGCACCTACGCCTGGGGCGAGATCGCGCCGGTGGGAGCACACTCCTACCTCCACAACTACACATTCCCCCTCGTGATCCTCGCCGAGCGCTCGTGATCCCATGAGGCCCGATCTGCTGGTGGAGAAGGCGCGTCTGCTCTTGATCCGGGAGCGCGAGCTGCGCGAGCTGCGCAAGCAGCGGGGGGCCGAGCGGGACTGGATGCTGCGGATCTGGAAGATCACCCACAGCCTGTCGACCGCCTCCACCCTGGAAGAGGGCTGCCAGCGCCTGAGCTGGGAGCTGGTGCAGCACTCTCCGTTCGAGTTCGCCCTCGCCGGCACGGAGCTCGCGGGGGCGGAGCTCGCCCCCACCGACATCGAGGTGCTGCACACGTTCGCCCACAGCCTTGGATCCGAGGTGGAGGCCAGGCTCGATCATCCCTCGCTCCCCTACCTGATCGGGGGCTGCATCCCGGCCCGGCCCTCGAAGATCGTGGTGGTGGTGGGCAGGACCTCCCGGACCGCTGGGTTCTACTCGGACTTCCTGGACAACGACAGCGATCATCTCAGCCACCTGCTCGAGACCTGCGCCCACATCCTCTCAGCGGTCCACCTCCGTGAGCAGCTGACGGTGGAGCGCAACTCGCTGCGGCGGAAGGTGAGCGCCCAGACCCAGCAGCTGCGGAGCGCCCTGAACGAGGCCCGCCGCGCCCGGTACCTCGCCGAGGCCGCGAACCAGGCCAAGAGCCAGTTCCTGGCGAACACCTCCCACGAGCTACGCACCCCGCTCAACGCGATCATCGGCTACGCCCAGCTGCTGCTGGAGACAGCGCAGGACAACGAGGACGAGGCCATGCTCCACGATCTGCAGCGCATCGAATCCTCGGGGACGCACCTGCTGGGCCTGATCTCCGACATCCTCGATCTGACGAAGCTCGAGGCGGGGCAGCTGGAGCTGGAGCACGTCCCCGTCGACATGGACGCTCTGTTCAAGGAGGTGATCGAGGGAGCCGGGCCCCTGTGCACCCGTCGCGGCAACCAGCTCTGGGTCCGACACGAGGAGCTAGGCACGGCGTGGGGCGATCCAGCGCGGATCCAACAGGTCCTGATGAGCCTGCTGTCCAACGCGGCCAAGTTCACTGAGGAGGGCGAGGTCCGGCTGTCTGCCCGCAGCGACGCCGATCAGATCTACCTGCAGATCGCCGACACCGGGATCGGGATGACGTCCGAGCAGCTGGAGCACGTCTTCGATCTGTTCCGTCAGGCGGACAGCTCGAGCACCCGCCGCTATGGAGGCTCGGGCCTGGGGCTGACCATCACCCGCAGCCTGGTGGAGCTGATGCAGGGCTCGCTGCGGGTCCACAGCGAGCCCGGGGAGGGCACGACCTTCGAGATCGCCCTGCCCCGACGGGCGAGGGAGCCCGCCACGTCCCAGAGCGACCCGGCGCCGGCCCTGGCATAGCCCGGCGATCCCCGGGCCCGAGCCCCGGGACGCGGACGATCGCTCCGGCTACCAGCGCCGGTTGTTGTGGTTCTCGAAGTGGCAGACCCCGTCGCAGGTGCTGCCGTTCCAGGTGATCGCACCCGCGAGATCGATCTGGATCGTGCCATCGACGTGCTGTGCAGGGACGGAGATCCCCGCTGCGTCTACGTCGGGGTGGCAGTCGTGGCAATCGACGCCCTCGTTGCGGTGCTTGGTGTGCTCCCCCCTGAGGCCACCGGTCGTGTGGCACGACTCGCAGGTGCGCGGCCCGTCTGTGGCGGAGATGTCGCCGTCGCTGCGACCATCGCCGTGGCAGTACACGTTGCTGCAGGTGCCGCTGCTGTAGGTGCCGCTCGCCGCCAGGCCCGCGGCCAGGGTGACCTCCGAGATCCCCGGCGTGTCGTCGTCGAACAGGTGGCCCGGGGTGAGCGCGGTGGTCGGCTCAGGGTGGCAGTCTGTGCACGGGAGCGCGCGGTGGCGGGTCTGCGTGACGTGCTCGGTGTGTGGCGGG
>DRPG01000737.1 GCA_011376105.1 Deltaproteobacteria bacterium | reverse complement strand
TGCAGGGGCGTGATCCTTCCTACGCCCTCGTCCAGCGGCCCGTCAGAGCACGACACGCCATCCGGACGCGCCATAGGCTCCTGGAGACCAGGGCGGGCCCTCACCGGGCTGGGCCGACGTCGTTGTTTCCAGCGGTCGATCTAGATGTCACGATGGGGATCGTGCAACGATCGCTGCACCCACCCACGGAGCCTCGATGCTGCTGACCCTCCTCCTGGCCTGCCCCACGAAGCCCACGACCGACGGGGTGGAGCCTAAGACCACGTCAGAGACCGGCTCCCCGACCACTGACACGTCGGGGAGCACCGAGACCGGCACCACCGAGACCGGCAGCACCACTGAGACCGGCACCCCCGGCCCCTGTGCGCTGCCCTCCCTGCAGATCGGCAACGGCGCTGAGGAACACATCCCCCTGAGCGATGACGACACGGTGGTGGTGGTCAAGGGGGACCAGGGCGGGTGGCACATCGACGTCAGCGGCCTGGTCGGTGGGACCACCGGGATCATCTCGGTCCTGCCCACGGTCACCCGGATCTCCGACGGGCTACAGCTCGCCGGGGATCAGCCCCCCACCTACCTAGCCCTGGTCGACACCGGGGCGTGCGAGGGGGAGTTCTCAGGCGTGCGGGCCTTCATCGACGATCCTGTGCTGACCGGATCGTACGAGGAATTCATCTGCACCCTCGGGGGTGAGGCCCTCGAGCTACGGGTGGAGATCGAGGACCTGAAGGCGCCCGGCTCGATCGCCTCGGGCACGGTGCGGGTGATCGCGGCCAACGATCCTGAGAGCAGCTGTCCCTGAGCACAGCGGGTCCCGCCGCCGACAGGGCGGGCGAGCCCCGGCGGTGGCGGGCGAGCCTGGTCCATGTCGGGGTGGGCTGGATCAGAACCACTGCTCGAGGAGCATGGTGGTGCCCATGCCGAAGCAGGCCATGGTCCACAGCAGGGCCTGCAGGACCATGAACACCGCCGAGAGCGAGACCCCGGACAGGGCTGATCCCCGGCCGGCGCCCCCGATCTCAGCGGCGGTGCGGTAGCCGAGGATCCCCGTCAGCAGGCCCACGAACGCCAGCGCCCACTCCACCGGCATCAGCAAGAGCGCGATCCAGCCGGCATAGGGCAGGATCCCCAGGCAGTAGCTCGTGAACATGAGCCCCAGGGCCACCACCCCACAGACCATCGACGTCGCAGCGAGGGGGTTGTTGCGCTCCACAGCACCTCCTCTCTCTGTGTAGCCCGCCCCGGAGGATCCCGGGGCTCAGGACAGCTGGATCGAGGAGGCAGCCAACACGCCACCCTCAGGCTGAGCCCGTCCTCCGAGGTGCTCGGCGAGGAAGGACTCGACCACCGCCATGAAGGCGATGTTGTTCTCGGGGCGGGCGAAGCCATGCCCCTCGTCGGGGAACAAGGCGTAGGTCACCGGGATGCCGCGCTGCCGCATAGCCTCGACGATCTGATCGGACTCGGCCTGCTTGACCCGGGGATCGTTGGCGCCCTGGGCGATCAGCAGGGGGCGCTCGATGGCCTCGACCCGGCTCAGGGGGGAGCGCTCCCACAGCAGGGCCCGGCCCTCCTCGGTGCCATCATCCCCCACCCGGGTGGTGAACTGGGCCTTCAGCGGTGCCCAGTATGGTGGGATGCTCTCGAGCAGGGTGAGGAGGTTGCTGGGGCCCACGATGTCGACCCCACAGGCGAACACCTCGGGGGTGAACGTCAGGCCCACCAGGGTCGCATAGCCCCCATAGCTGCCGCCCATGATCGCGACCCGATCGCGCAGCGCGATCCCCTCCCCGACGGCCCACTGGACCGCGTCCAGCAGGTCGTCGTGCATCTGGGCGGCCCACTGCAGGTTGCCTGCGTTGAGGAACTCCTTGCCGAAGCCCAGCGAGCCTCGGAAGTTCACCGACAGCACCGCATAGCCCCGGTTCGTCAGCAGCTGGTGGTAGGGATCGTAGCCGGGTGCGTCCCGGGCCCAGGGTCCGCCGTGGACCAGCAGCACCATCGGCAGGGCGGCCCCGGGGCGACCGCCTGAGTCGCACCACCGCGGCAGGGAGAGGTAGCTGACGAGGGAGCGACCGTCGCGGGCCTCGATCACCACCGGGCGCCTCCGCGCCAGCGGCAGGCCCTGTAGCGCGGTGCGCGACAGGAACAGATCCTGGATCCGCCCCGAGTCGGGTGTGTAGGTCGCATACTGGATCGGCCCGTCCTCGCGCAGCCAGGCGACCACCCACAGCGCGTCGTCCCGGGAGCGGGACAGGATGTCCACCGAGCCGCTCCGGGCACGCTGGAGCACATCGAGGTGGGGCTGGATCGCGGGATCGATGACCAGCGCGGTGCGCACGTCGAACGTGCTCCACACCACCTGGATCTCCCCCGTCTGGGGATGCGCCACCCAGTCGGTGATGTCTGCCCGGGGATCTTCGGCGACGATCCTTCGCTCACCATCGCTGCCCTCCCGGATCAGCGCGGCGGTGTCCCGGCCCCGGCAGTCGAGCCAGTACCAGGCCGCTCCATCGAGGGTCGCCTGCACCGGCATGGTGGTCAGCGCGTCAGCGGGCTCGACCTCGAGGAACGGGACCCAGCGTTCCCCCTCCAGGCGATGGATCTGGCTCGAGCCATCGGGCCCGGGCAGCGTCGCAAACCGGGGCCTCAGCTCAGCATCGATGCGGAAGTCGACCAGACCGGGGTTCTCGAGCAGGCAGGTGCGCTCGCCGGTGCGCACGTCGATCAGGTAGGGATCGTGCAGCCGTGCGTCGCGATCGTTGAGACCGACCACCACGTGGTGGGGGTGGCGTGGGCTCACCCCGATGAGCTGGGCCGCGACCCCCCGCAGCGGCGTGAGATCCACCGTCGCGCCGTCGGCGGGATCCACCGCGATCAGCCTCCAGTTCTCGTCTCCGTCCTGATCCTGCAGCGTGAGCAGGCGCTGGGACGACTCAGCCCAGAGGTAGGCGAGGATCCCACGGCCCCGATCGTGGGTGATCGCCCGGGCGGCGCTCAGATCCGAGACGGGGGTGACCCAGACGTTGAGCACTCCCTCCTCAGGGGCCAGGTAGGACAGCCAGGCTCCATCGGGGCTCACCCGCACCGAGGCTCGATCGGGGTTGCCAAACAGCAGCTCCCGGGGCAGCAGATCGTCCACCAGAGACCTCCAGGGGGTGGAGACGACAGCCCGGGTATCCCGTAGAGGTCAGTCTTCGCACGTCCACCGCCACTGCTCCACGGTGCGCCACTCGAGGATCGAGTCGAGCCCGTCGTCTCGCTCGGTGATCCGGTCGAGCAGGAGACCGTCGCCTGAGTAGGTCCAGCGATCGGTGTGCAGACTGTGGGTCGTCTCCTCGCTGCGGAAGGTCAGCCGATCGTCGTCGTCGCGCCACCGCTGCTCGAGGACGTACCACACCCCGGGCCCGAGGCCCTCCTCCCGGATCCGCCGCCCCTGAGCGTCGAAGGCCCGCAGGATGGTGTCGTCGATCACCCCGTCCGCCGCCAGATCCAGCCGCTCCTCGTGATCGATCGAGGGGAAGGGCTCGGTGTAGGCGAAGGATGAGGTGACGATCAGGGTCCCTCCAGCGTTGTGGGTGTCGATCCGCTCGACCCGCCCCCCGGACCAGACGTGGGTCCGGATCTCCTCGGGGGTCTCGTCGGCGTTGAGATCGATCCACTCCTCCACCAGGTTCCCCTCAGCGTCGTAGGACCAGGCCTCGATCTGAGAGAGCGTGTCGACGTAGTACACCTCGTACAGCTCGCGCACGCCGGCCTCGTCGTAGGTCCACACCTCGGTGAAGTCGCTCTCGCCGTCGCCGTCGTCGTCGACGATCCGCTCGACCAGCAGCTCGCCCTCATACCGGCTCTGGATGACGCTCTGCAGGACGCCGTCGGCCCCCCAGACCTCGTCGGAGACGGTGCGCAGCTGCGCGTCGAGCCCCCGGACCAGGGTCGACTCGAGCTGCCCGTCGGTCTCGACCGTCGCCTCCCCGACGCAGACGATCCGGGAGGGATCGGTGGGCGGCTCCTCGGGGGGGAGCGCGGGGCCAGAGCATCCGGCGAGGGCGCCGATCCAGATCAAGACGTTCATCGTGGGCTCCTCGGGTCCACCATACACGCCCGCCTGGCGACCCGGGCTCCGGCGCACACCTGGGATCTATCCTGGACAGATCGCCCTGGTTGTGGTGACCTCGGCTGTGGGAGGGACGATGTCTTTGACTGCTCTGGTGACGCTCTCGCTGTCTGCTCCAGCCTTGGCTCAGACCACCTGGATCGGCAGCACCTTCGCCGGAGGGGATCTGATCTTGTCGGATGGAGACATCCTCGAGGGCTCGTTCACCGGCGTGAACCAGCTGATCATCCCGATCGGCGCCAGCGTCTCCGTCCAGCCGGGTGTCGCCCTCGAGGTGTTCGCGAACACCGTGCAGATCGACGGCGTGCTCGACGGCACCGGCGGAGGCCTGCCGGGGGGCAACGGAGCGCCGAGCGGGGGGCAGCGGGGCAGCGGAGGCACCGGCGCGGGGGCGGGCACCGGAGGTCTAGAGGGCCCCTGCGTCCACGGCGGCGGCGGCGGCGGCGGCGGCTATGGCGGCTATGGCGGCTACGGGAGCTACTACTTCAGCAACGGCCAGGGCCTCGGGGGCACGCCCTACGGGGACGAGGCCGACCCCACCAGCCTCGTCCTGGGCTCCGGTGGGGGCGGAGGGGGCTCGGGCTGCAACCTGCCCGGAGGGCGGGGAGGCAACGGCGGCGCCAGCATCCACATCGTCGCGGGCGTGCTGCGGGTCGAGGGCGAGATCCGGGCCAACGGGGCCAAGGGGACCAACGCCGGCGACGCCTCCGGGGGAGGCGGGGGGGGCAGCGGCGGCACCCTGCAGATCGACGCCGCCAGCGTCGAGGGCAGCGGCCTGCTGTCCGCGAGGGGCGGCCACGGAGGTGACACTCAGGCGGGCGTCGGGGGCCTCGCCGGCGGTGGCGGTGGCGGCGGCGGCGGGCGGATCCGGATCCTGTATGGGGTCCTCGATCCCGATCTGAGCTGGGATGTGGGCCCGGGCATGCGGGGCTCTGATCAGAGCTCGAGCATGTCCCTGCCGGGCTCGGGGGGCACCGAGGGCTCAGCCTACCTCGAGCTGACCGATCCCGATCCCGACAACGACGGCGTAGACGGCGCTGAAGACAACTGTCCCATCGATCCCAACCCTGATCAGCGCGACGCCGACGGCGACGGCCTCGGCGACGCCTGCGATCCCTGCCCCGAGGATCCCCTAGACAGCGATCTCGATGGCGTGTGCGACAGCCTCGATGTGTGCTCCGGCCACCCCGACGCCCTCGATCGAGATGAAGATGGGGATCCCGATGGATGTGACTGCGCTCCAGCGGATCCCCTGTCGTTCACCGGCGCTGTCGAGGTCTGCGACGGGCTCGACAACAACTGCGACGGCCTGATCGACGAGCCCGGCACCGAAGGGGAGCAGATCTGGTTCCCCGATCTCGACGGCGACGGCTTTGGCGATCCCAGGCGCCCGAGGGTCGGCTGCGACACCCCCCTCAACCACGTCCTCGACAACACGGACTGCAACGACGACAGTCCCGGTGCCAACCCCGAGGCCACCGAGATCTGCGATGGCCTCGACAACGACTGCGACGGGGTGATCGATCTGCCCTCCTGCGGGACCGGGGGGCAGGCCCCGGCGGGCTGCGGCTGCAGCACCGACGCGCCGGGGGGAGCCATCGGCCTGCTGGGGCTGCTCCTCCTCGCCCTGAACCCCCGCCGCCGGACCTGACGGCCCCAGGCTCGGGTCACAGCGAAGACTGACGGCCCCAGGCTCGGGCCAGCGAGGAGGCTCGGGCCCTCGACGCTGGCCCTCGCCGCGGGCTTGTCGGTGGGAGGGCACGGCGGACCGTCCGGGGCGAGCCCGAGAGCGCCCGGGGAAGCCCCGACGAGGGCTCTCCCTGACGAGGGCTCGCTCCCGGAGAGAGCCCCAACGACAGAGGCCGCCCCGAGAGCGGGAGCGGCCTCGTCGTGATCAGGCTGGATCCAGGGCTACTCGGGCGCCTCGGGCGCCTCGGGCGCCTCGGGCGCCTCGGGCGCCTCGGGCGCCTCGGGCGCCTCATCGGGGGTGGCGGTGTCGATCTTGCCCTCCTCGACGCCCTCCTTGATCTTCTTCTTCAGGCGACCCCCGACGGCGTCGTCGGGGATGGTGAACTCGACCCGACGGTTGAGCTCCCGGCCCTCCTTGGTCTCGTTGTCGCCGACGGGCTCGGTCTCCCCGAAGCCCTTGGCGACTAGGCGCCCCTCGTCGATGCCCTGCTCGATCAGGTAGAGCATCACCGCGTCGGCCCGGGCCTGGGACAGGGTCAGGTTCTTGTCGTCGTCGCCCTCGGAGTCGGTGTGACCGGCGATCTGCAGCTTTTTGATGCCCTTGAGGCGGGTCAGGATCTTGGCGACGTCGTCGAGCACGACGTAGGACTTTCTCTGGATCGTGGCTCGGCCGGTGCTGAAGAACACCTTCTCGGTGATCACGATCTTGCCCTCGGCGATGTAGGCCTTCTTGGGGCAGCCGTCGGAGCGTCGGGCGTCGACCTCGGCCTGGACGGGCTCCTCAGGGCAGTCATCCCGGAAGTCGGGCACTCGATCCTCGTCGGCGTCGGGGCAGCCGAAGGCCGAGGCGGGGCCCGCCTCCTCGGGGCACTCGTCGTCGCTGTCGCGGACCTCGTCCTTGTCGGCGTCGGGGCAGCCGGCGGTGGCGGCGAAGCCGGCCTCCAGCGGACAGTCATCGTCGCCGTCGAGGATCTCGTCGCCGTCGTTGTCGGGATCGGGGCAACCGTCGTCGTCCTCGAACTCGTCGAGATCCTCAGCCTCGTTGTCGCACTCCTCGTCGACGTCCGCGACGCCGTCGCCGTCGTTGTCGGGATCGGGGCAGCCGTCGTCGTCCTCGAACTCGTCGAGATCCTCAGCCTGATCGATGCACCGATCGATGTCGTCGGTCAGCCCGTCCTTGTCGGTGTCCCTGGGGCCCGTGGGCAGGTACATCAGGCCCAGGGTCCACTGGCCGTTGATAAAGGCCCCTCCGGTGCCCTCAGCCGGATCTCCACCGATGGTGAGCATCCAGCGGTACTCGGTGCGCAGGGCCAGATCCCCCAGGGGCATGAGCAGGCCCGGGCCGGAGATCCCTGCGAAGGAGAGATCGAGGCCATCGTTGGAGAGATCGAGGGCGCCACCGTCGTTGATCGAGTCGAAGAACGGACCCACGCCGACGTTGAGCAGCAGCGAGACGCGCTGGTCCTCGAACACCCGGCCGACCAGGTTCGCGGCGGGGAGGGCGGCAAAGTAGGGGAAGGTCTGGGGGATCCCCTCCTGAGTCTGGCCGATCGGCATCAGGCTTAGATCGAGCTCCACCCCGAGGGTGTTGGTGGGCCAGTAGCTGACCCTCGGCGCGAGCACGAGGGTGTCGCCGAGGACCTCGAGCTGATCCGTGAACAGGGCGCCACCGAACAGGCCAGCCCCGATCACCCCATCGGCCGCGGAGGCCGTGGGGGCCGCCACGAAGAGGGCGAACAACAGTGCAGATTTCTTCATGACGTGTGGTCTCCGACGCCGTGTCCGTGCCCCTCCTCGTTTGAAGAGTGGGGCCGCTGGGCGGTGCATCTTGTCAAGGTCGGCCCGACCTTGCAACCAAAGAGGCTGAGTCGGTCGCCGGTCAGGTGCTCTGATCCGGCTCCTTGTTCACGTCCAGCACGCCGGCTATGCCTCGATCCGGAGGGCAAGATGTCCATCGAGCAGCGAGTCACGGAGGAGATGAAGGTCGCGATGCGGGCGAAGGATAAGGTGCGGCTGATCGCCCTGAAGGGGATCCGCGCCGCGTTCATCGAGGCCCTGAAGGAAGACGGCTCAGAGAGCCTCGCCGACGATCGGGCCACCACGATCCTGCGTCGCCTGGCCAAGCAGCGCCGGGAGAGCATCGAAGCCTACGAGCAGGGGTCCCGGGCCGATCTCGCGGCCCTGGAGCGGGCCGAGCTGGAGGTGATCGACGCCTTCTTGCCCAGCCTCGCCGATGAGGAGACCACCCGGGCCTGGGTGGAGGAGGCCATCGCCAGCACCGGGGCGAGCAGCCCCGGAGACATGGGGCGGGTCATGGGGGCGCTGATGAGCGCCCACCGCGGTGATCTCGATGGAAAGCTCGCCAACCGGCTGGTCCGCGAGCTCCTCGGGAGCTGATGGCGCTCCCCCTGTGGGGTCGGGCGGCGCTGCTGAGCACGGCGGGCCTCGTCGAGCTCCCCTCGGCGAGGATCCCGGCGGGCCTCGTCGAGCTCCCCTCGGCGAGGATCCCGGCGGGCCTCGTGCCTCACCCCCCCTGCCCGCGCCGTCACGATCGCTGCCTCCATGCAGGCGTCGCCGTGCAGGCGTCGCCGTGCAGGCGTCGCCGCCCAAGCAGCGGGCAGCACAGGTCGCTCCGATCCCCTGGGGGCCCCCGGAGCGTGCGATAGACTCGGCCTCCACCCGAGGGGTCAGGATGCACGCGATCGTCGTCGGCTCGGATCGACAGCTCACCTGGAGCGAGGTCCCGACCCCGGATCCCGGCCCCCACGAGGTCCGGATCACCGTGGCCGCCGCCGGGGTGAACCGTGCCGATCTGCTGCAGCGGGCAGGCCTGTACCCACCGCCCCCCGGCGCGAGCGAGCTGCTGGGCCTCGAGTGCAGCGGGACGATCGACGAGGTGGGGGAGCGGGTCTCGGATCTGGCTCCGGGGGATCCGGTCTGCGCCCTGCTCGCCGGCGGAGGCTACGCCGAGTCGGTGGTCTGTCCCGCGGGCTGTGTGCTGCCGATCCCCGAGGGGCTCTCGGTGGTGGAGGCCGCGGCCCTGCCCGAGGTCTTCGCCACCGCCTGGATGGTGCTGTGCAGCGAGGGGCAGCTCCAGCCCGGCGAGGCGGTGCTGATCCATGCCGCCGCCAGCGGCGTCGGGACGGCCTCCCTCCAGCTGGCGACGGTCCTCGGTGCCCGGAGCTTTGCCACCGCGGGGGGCAGCGAGAAGCTGCAGCGCTGCGTCGAGCTAGGAGCCAGCGGGACCCACGATCGGCACGAGGGCCCCTGGCGTGACGCGGTGGCTCAGTGGTCCCCCAACGGGGTGGACGTGATCCTCGATCCCGTCGGTGGAGACTACATCACAGATGATCAGAGGGTGCTGGCGATCGGGGGGCGGCTGGTGGTGATCGGCCTGCTGGGGGGGCGCGACGCAGGGCTCGATCTGGGCCGGCTGCTGGTCAAGCGCCAGCGGATCGTGGGCACCACCCTGCGCTCCCGCAGCGCCGAGGACAAGGCACGCATCCTGACCCAGCTCCAGCGAGAGCTCTGGCCGAGGTTCACCGACGGCACGGTGCGGCCGATCATCGATCAAGTGCTGCCGATCCAGGAGGCTGAGCAGGCCCACGCCCTGCTCCAAGGGAACGCCACCGTCGGTAAGATCCTGCTGGAGGTGGGCAGCAGCTGATCGTCAGCCGTTGCCCTCGACCGTGATCGGCCCGGCGATGTCGTCTGTGCCGATGGCCTCGATCCAGGCGTCGATCCCGGCTGTGGGCAGGGTGGGGTTGTCGCGCACGGTCAGCCCGCCGTCCACCGCCTCGATCCCGTGCAGCGGGGCCACGGTGGCCAGCGTGGTGTTGCGCTCCAGCACCAGATCACCGCCGACCCATGTCAGGGCGGCCAGCCCATCCAGGCTCACCAGCACAGGGTGCTCCGCGATCACCAGCCCTCCGACGGAGCCCAGGGCCGACAGCCCGTCGATCGACCTCAGGGACGCGTTGCCCTCGATGCGAACCACCCCGTCCACCTGCTCCAGCGCTGTCAGCCACGGCAGCGTGACCGGGCCGGTGTGCGACACCGTCAGCGCCCCCGCCCGGCGCAGGGCCACGGGCCCCGCGAGGGATCTGAGCGAGGGCAGGGCGTCGAGCACGACCGCCCCAGAGACCTGATCCAGGTTGTCGAGGCCGGCGACGGTCTCCTGCAGCGGGTTGTCCGCCAGCACCAGATCGCCCCCCACCGTGCGCAGGTTGTCGAGGCCGTCGATCCCCCGCAGCGAGGCGTTGTCTGCCACCACCAGATCGCCCCCCACGGACTGCAGCAGGGTGAAGCCCCCGACGTTGCGCAGCGCCGCGTTGCCCTCGATCCGGACGCTGCCGTCCACGGTGGCCAGGAACTGCAGCGCCCAGGTGTCTAGGCCGGCCAGCCGCTCGAGCTCCGCCAGCACCAAGTCGCCCCCCACCGTGCGCAGAGACCGCGTCCGCTCCAGCGCCACCAGGGCGGGCAGGGCCTCGATCACCACGTCCCCGGAGACCTCCGCCAGCCGCGCGAGGGAGAGGCTGGCCAGGACGGGATCGTCCCGCACCCGGAGCGCGCTCGCCTGGCTCAGGGTGTCCAGGGCCAGGGCCCGCAGCGCCACGGCCCCCTCGATCACCACCTCCCCAGAGACCTGCTCCAGCCTCGGCAGCGACACGGTGTGCACCGCCCCCCCGAGGCGGAGCGAGCCTCCGATCTGCTCGAGGCGTGGCGCCGAGAGCGAGGCCGCACCCCCCAGCGCCGAGATCGTGCCGGTCACCTCCTCGAGCGCGGGCAGGCTCACGGCGCCACCCTCGATCGTCAGCGGGCCGGACACCACACACAGGCAGTCCAGCGCCGCGTCCCCGGTCACGGTGAGCCCCCGGACCGCGCTGGATCCGGCACACAGCGCGTCGGCGTCGGCCTGGGAGGCGACGGTGGCGGCGGGGCCCTCGATCGGCTGATCGCAGGGATCGGGGGGAGGATCCAAGCCGGGCGCACCACAGGCCAGCCACGCCCCAAGGCGCTCGACCGCGTCGGGCTCCACGCCCCCCAGCGGGGGCATGTCAGCGTCCGGGCCGGTGGCCCGGGCCTCGATCCGATCGGCGAGCGCGATCACATCGCTGTAGTGATCGAGATCGATCCCCGTCGGCGCGCCCTGGCGCTGTGGCCCCTCGAGGCCGGCGCTGTGGCACGGGGTGCACCAGGTGCGCACATAGCCCTGGGCGAAGCTGTCCCAGGTGGGCGCGCCCGCTCCACAGGGATCGGATCCTGTGGGCCCGGAACCCGGACAGGCCAGCAGAGCCAGCAGAGCCAGCAGGGCGATCACCAGAACATCACCGCAGGATCCTGGAGCAGGGCGGTGATCACCAGGATCCACGCGCCGGAGGCGGAGCCCCGCAGCTCCAGGCCCAGCTCGAACAGCTCGAGGCTGGCGTCGAGCCCGGGATCGTCGGGCTCGAGCAGCTCGCCCAGGATCCGGGCGTGGAGCCAGGCCAGCTGCCCGCGCACCTGCGCCTCAGCGACGGTGTCGGCCTCGACCCACCGCAGCAGCCGACGGGCGGACGCGTCCCGGGCCAGATCGGTCTGCACCACCCACCCGGCCGCGTCTGCGGCGAGGATCGCCATGGTCAGGGCCTTGGTCGGGGTCGGGGAGTGGGTGGGGCGCAGGATCACCTTGCCGTCGACCCCGCCGGACATGGCCCGGAACCCGAACACGTCGCTGTTGGACAGATCCACCGTCCCCCAGCACTGGGTGCCGAACCGCTGCACGTCGGGGTTGGTGGGGCTGTCACAGCCGGGGGGATCGGGGAGCGCCCACCAACGATATCCGGTGAGATCCTCGACGACCCGGGCGTACTGCTCGGGCCGGATCGTCCTCAGCCCGACGGAGGTGTCCGCTGGATCATCGGCTGCGATCGCCTGGAAGCGGGGGTGCATCACCACGTCGTGCACCAGGGAGGCCGCCGAGAAGCCCGAGGCCTCGAAGCGTCGCTGGAGCTCGCTCGCGACCTCGAAGGGCACATCGCCCGGCTCGATCTGGGCGAGATAGCCGAAGAACTGCCGCACCATACACTGGGAAAAGCGGGGATCGTCGGCGATGAGGCGCCCGACCTCAGACAGATCGTGGGCGGGCTGGCCGTAGTAGCCCGGCGCCCGCAGCCCCCTGTCGACCCAGCCGCCCTCGTCGGCGGGGTTGTACTGTTTGATCGGGTAGCAGTAGTCCTCGGGCAGGTAGCTCGGGCCGAACTCTGGCTCGTTGCCCCCCGCCCAGTTGAAGGCACAGCCACCAGTGATGCTGTCCGCGACGTAGTTGCGGTGGATCAGCTGCTTGTAGCCCCAGAAGTAGCCGGCCAACGCGTCGAGGCTCTGGTGGCAGCTCACACAGCCGGGGTTGACCTGCACAGCGTAGGCGACCTGCAGCTCGTCGGCGACGTCGATCCCGCCCTCGATCAGGATGTCGCGGCCCTCGAAGTCCTCGCACAGCAGCCGGCTGGCCACCAGGTTGGCCCGGCCCCGGTTGAAGTTGCTGCCGTCGGACTCCCAGCGCCGCCAGAGCTGGGCGCTGGAGAGGATCCCGGCCCGGGGCCGGGCGTCGGGCCAGGTCGAGGCCTGCCAGCCCCCCACCGCCGCGTCATAGTCGACGCCATAGATCCGGGCGGTGATCTCGTCGGTGAACATGTCCTCGGCGGTCACCAGCTCGGTGAACGGCCGATCGGCCAGCACCAGGTGCTCGATGAAGCGCAGCGGCTCCTCGGCGGTGCCCTGGTAGATGTCGTCGAGCAGGTAGCCCTCCAGCGCCCCCAGGGCGGGCAGCTGGTTGAAGGTGTCGTTGCGCAGCAGCAACACCTCGGCCCACATGTCGCGCACCGTGGCCCCAAAGGCCTCTGACGACAGCCAGCCCTCGACCAGGACGGGCAGCACACCCGGATCGGCGCGCACCTGCCGCAGCTCCTCCACCGTGGGGCGGGTGCCCCGCACTGCCATCGAGGCCCGTACCAGACGCCCGGTCGGCTCGAGGAGCACGAGCCCATCTATATCTTGTGGTGGAGGACCACACCCGTGGGCCCACACCAACACCCACCAAACCAGCCACACCATCCTGACGAGGGTAACCTCAGCCCGGGGCGAGGTGCTGGTGGACTTGCGCACGTTCTTGCTGTGGATCCTGCCCGCCTGCGGGGGCGGCGCTCCGATACACGGACCCGATGAGCGGATGGTCGAGGGCCCCACCGTGATCTGCGCCGACCCCGACGCCCGCGCCGCTGCGCCCCTGTCACAGGCGACGATCGGTGCAGACTGGCCCCGATCGGGGGATCCCGTCGAGGGAGGCCGCGGGATCGTGGTCGCCGATCTGTCCGGTGACGGGATCCTCGATCTGTTCGTGCCCCGCACTGCGTTCGTGAGCCGGATCCTGCTCGGTCGGGGGGACGGCACCTTCGAGGATCGCACCTCCGAGGCCCTGCCCGATGGGCTCTCCGATGCGCTCGGGGCCTCCGCCGCCGATCCCGACGGAGACGGGGATCTGGATCTGATCGTCTACCGGGCCCGCTCACCGGTGGTGTTGCTGCTCAACGACGGCACCGGGCGCTTCGCGATCGAGCCCCGGGCGGACTGGGACGAGGGACGCGGGGGCTGTGGGGGGGCCGCAGCCTGGGCAGACGTCGATCTCGATGGAGATCTCGATCTGTTCTATGGCCGCCTGGGACTGTACGATCGCGACGCCTCGCCTCCGTCCTACCACCCCTGCCCCAGCCGGCTGCTGCTCGGCGACGGCGCCGGCGGGTTCACCGACGCCAGCGATCAGCTCTCGGACGAGGTGCAGCTCCTGAGGGTGATGGCCGCCGGCTGGCACCAGATCGACACCGATCCCTGGCCCGAGCTGTACGTGGTCACCGATCTGCCGGAGGTGCTCGACGGCGCCAGGCTGCTCGACAACGGCCCCGGCGGCCTGTCCCCGCTGCAGGGCACCGGGGTGGAGGTGGATCTGGCGGGCATGGGCCTGGCCGCCGCCGATCTGAACGACGACGGGATCACCGACTTCGCCGTCCCCGGGATCGACGAGATCGCAGTGCTCCGCTCGACCGGCCCCGGCCAGTGGATCGACTGGTCCGGCGCCCTGGGGATCGTCCCCGATCGGGCTCGCGATCAGTCCGTGGCCTGGGGCGGGGTCTTCGCCGATCTCGACAATGACGGCGCCCTGGATCTGCCCATGGGCTATGGCGCCATCCCCCAGAGCCCCCTGCGGCTCCAGCCCGACGAGATCTACCAAAACACCGGCGCGGGCACCTTCGAGCCGGTGGGGTCGGCCTGGGGCTTCGACGACACGGGCGCCACCCGGGGGCTGGTGGTGGCCGATCTCGACGGCGACGGCTGGCTCGATCTCGTGAAGCGGGAGCTGGGGGGCCCGGTGACCGTGTACACCGCGGCCTGTGGGAGCGCGCACTGGCTGGGGATCCGGCTGGTGGGCCCCGCCCCCAACGTCTTCGGGATCGGCGCCCGGATCGAGGTCGAGCTCCCCACCGGCACCGTGTCCCGCATGATCGAGGCCGGCAGCACCGGCTTTAGCTCGGGGGGCCCCCCGGAGGCCCACCTCGGCCTGGGCACGATCGATCAGATCGACGAGGTGCGGATCGTGTGGCCTGATGGCACCACGACCCACCACCCTGGCCCTGAGCCCGATCGCTGGATCGAGATCACCTCAAGCCCCGATCCCGGCGGCTGAGCGACCGGGCGGCTAGGCTCCGCGGAGCTTACCCGGTGAGGATCGAGCCACAGAAGTTGCAGTCGGCCGAGCCGTCCTCGTTGAACTGGACCTCGGCCCCCGAGACCGGAGCCCCACACGCAGAGCAGCGCTGTGGCAGCTGGCGGCGCATGCTCCGGTTGACCGTGCCCCCGCCCTCCGACGCCTTGGGGGTGACCCCGAGCTGCTGGCGGAGCTCGGCCTCGATCTCGTCGGCGGAGCCCGCCAGGGGGGAGCCCCGCAGGACCTGCACCAGCGTCCCGAAGGTGCGCGCGGTGCGATCCTTGTCGGTGACCTGACGCGCGTCGGAGACCGCACGATCGAGCCAGCTCCGCATCTGGCCCGCGTCGCCGAGCTGTGCATGGGACGCGGCGGCCTTGGCTGAGAGGTGAGCCGCGATCTGCGGCATGTTCCGCTCGCGGGCCACCTCCGCCATCCGGCCGAAGCGCTCGGCGGCCTCGGCGTATTGCCCGTCTTGGTACCGCTGGTGGGCCTCCATCAGCCGTTGCCGTGCGACATCGCCGAGGCGGTTGCCTGCGCTGCGGCGCCCCCCGCGCCGCATCGGTCCACCCATCATGCCCCTGCCGGGCCGTCCACGCCTGCCCACGATCACCTCCGTCGCCGCGACGGTAGCACGGGCTCAGGCCGCGAGGTGGGGACGGATCATCTCCTCGATGGCCCCCAGCGGCCGCAGCCCGGTGGCCTTGTCCACCAGCTCCCCGCCACGGAACAGGAACATCGCCGGGATCCCCTGCACCCCGAGGCTCCCGGCGGTGCGCTTGTGGGCGACGGTGTCGATCTTCACCACGAACAGCTGGCCCGCGTAGCGACGGGACAGCTGCTCGAGGATCGGGGCGAGGGCCCGGCACGGACCACACCAGTCGGCGTAGAAGTCCACCAGGACCGGCACAGGGCTGGAGCGGATCAGCCGCTCGAGGGACGCATCGTCGAGGTGAAGGGGCGCCCCCTCCACCGGCAGCGCCGCCTTGCAGCGACCACAGGTCGGGTGCTGCTCGATCTTCTCGGCG
>DRPG01000736.1 GCA_011376105.1 Deltaproteobacteria bacterium | reverse complement strand
GGGCCGGAGATGGTGGCGGAGATGGTGGCGGAGATGGTGGCGGAGATGGTGGCGGAGATGGTGGGTGGGGTCCCGCCCGAGCCGACTGAGTGTGGCTCCCATCCTGAGCAACGCCGGTGATGGTGCAGACATAGAGCGACACCCCCTGCAGCAAGCAGCTCCACCAGACCAGCGCACGGGCCGAGCTCATTGGCCCGGGCCAAGGCTGCAACGGTCTGTCCGGACGCCTCGTGACGGTCGATGATGGCGGCCCGTCGAGCTACAGATGGGATCTGCATCGGATCCCCCCAGCACCCCATCCTCCGCTCACACCTCGCCCACCAGCTCCCCAGCTGTGTAGACACGCTGCGGCGACGTCACCTCGAGGAGGCCGACGCCCGGGGCGCCGTTGAGACGCGAGCGCGTGTGTGCTGGCGGATCACCCCCGCGACCCCGGCGGAGGGCCCACCGGGCAACGGCATCAGGGACGCGGGGTGAGGGCCCTGGCGTGCTCCCCGACGCTCCGTGGCCGCACCGCGCCCACCGGATCGGTGGCCCCCGGGCTCAGACGCTCCAGGGGCCTGCCCCCCGGGGGGGACGGGCCCTGGCTCCACGCTGCCGGGGCCCACGCGCCACCACAGGCGGCCCCGGCGGAGGCCCCGCCTGCCCTGTGGCTGCCCTCCGCCGGGATCGTGGGGCCGGCGGAGGGCCCAGGGCCGCTACAGGGGGCCCCTCATCACTCCGGGGAGGTGATGCACAGGGTGTAGTCGCCCGAGCCCGAGCGCCGACGGACGCGCCAGCGGTGCAACACGACGCTGGCCTCGTTGTAGGAGATGAGCTCGTTCGCGTCGGGGCCCGTGCTCCGACGACGGTTCCGCCAGCGGTTGCCGTTCCAGTACTGCAGGTACAGGTCGTAGTTTGCCCCGCCGGGGCCGCTCAGGCTCGCCTCGTACAGGCCATCGAGGGCGACCACATACTCGTAGTAGTCGTTGCGGTTCGACGACGACAGGGTCCCCACGTGCTCGCCGCCGGGACAGGCGACCGCGCACACCGGATCGGCGGCGCAGTCGGTGTCGACACAGTCGATGTCGCCGTCGCCATCGTTGTCGAGCCCGTCGTCACACACCTCGGGGGTGGGGACGGCGCACGCCGGATCGGCGGCGCAGTCGGCGTCGACACAGTCGATGTCGCCGTCGCCGTCGTTGTCGAGCCCGTCGTCACACACCTCGGGGGTGGGGGGGGTCGCGCCGGCCGCGCTCACCGTCAGGGTCGCGCCGCTGTAGGTGGTGTAGGCGCGCACCATGACGTAGTAGGTGCCGGACTGCGCTGGATCGAACTCACAAGTCTCGTTGTTGCCGTTGAGGTAGGGACGGCAGTCATAGGTCGAGGTGGTGGGCGCCGCACCAAACCTGACGTACAGATCTGCGTCGCCCGATCCACCAGAGAGCTCGAACTTCATGGCCGTCGCGCCGTTGGTGTCGTACTGGAAGCCCTGGGACGCGCCCGAGCTGTCGGCCAGCCCCCCGATCGTGTCGATCACGGTGTACTCGGTGGCACAGCCGGGGCTGGCGCTGCACTCGCTGTCGGCACAGTCGATGTCGCCGTCACCGTCGTTGTCGAGGCCGTCGTCGCAGATCTCGCTGGCGACGTTGCGGTACAGGTCGAACAGATCGTCCATGCGGGTGGACTGGCCGGGGGTCAGCTCGTCCATGCAAGCATCATCGGTGTAGTCCATGAAGTTGTAGATCGGATCGACCCCCCCACCGCCGCAGGTGTCGCGGCCCGCCGGACAGCCGTAGGCGGGGGAGGCCTCGGCGGGGGTGTCCGAGACCTGGTCTCCAGCGCCACCACAGCCGCCCTGGAAGGTGTGGTACAGGCCCAGCCAGTGGCCCACCTCGTGGGTCGCGGTGTCGCCCTCGTTGAACGGAGCCGCGCTCCCGCCGGGGAGGGAGGAATACAGCACGACGACGCCGTCGTCGCTGGGGTTGCCCGCGTAGCTGTCGGGGAAGGTCGCCCAGCCCAGCAGCCCGCCTCCGATGTCTGCGGTGTAGAGGTTCAGCGTGTCGGGTCCGCCCACCCGCAGCGAAGACTTGGCGTTCGCCTCAGCGGAGGAGCCGGGGGACATGCGGGCCCAGCTGTTGTTCGTGGTGTAGTCCACCGAGGAGAGCACGAAGCGGAACGGCGTGTCGATGGAGGAGCCCGACGTCGCGCCGCTGTAGGAGTCGTTGAGCACGGCGATCTGGGCGTCGATGTCGGCCTGGCTGACGAAGCCCACCCCACCGGTGGTCTGCAGCACATGGAACGCCACCGGGATGTCGATGCTCCCCGGCAGGCTGGGCAGCATGGGCCCACGCATCGCCGTGACCGCAGCAAGCTGATCGCGGATCTTCTGCTGCTGGGCCGTGGTCGGGGGGGGCGTGGCGCAGCGCCGGAGCCCCTCGTCCGATCCGGGCTCGGAGGAGGGCGGCTCGATGAAGAAGGTCTCGTCTCCATCTTCATCGTAGGCATCGGGGGCCACGCCCTCGAGCGTGCACTGAGTGAGCCCCAAGACCGTCAAGACGGCAAGGGAGACCCTCAGACGTGAGAGGTCCAGCATTCCAGCTCCGTGGATGTGAGATCATCAACGACCGGGTCCGCTGCTGTCGAGCTCCGGTCGGACCTGGAGGTAACACGCAAGATGGACGCGCACGCGCTGCCCGTCGCGGAGGTGTCGGGTCGCGCCGGGGACGATACGAGCCCACCCCTCGCCCCCGGACACGGCCAGCCCGACGAGGGCGCCGGCGGGGAGCCCGTCCCGGTGGTGCCGCCCGATCACGCCGAGCTTCGTTGGCCGTCCGGGGTGTGTGGTCTCGATTGCGGCGGTATGTGGCTCACCCGCGACCTTGAGGAGGCTCCGAAGCTGCAGTACCGCTGCCGGGGCTGTGATGCATGGGCGCCCCGTACAACGACCTCCAGACCTCCCGTACCTGTCGTACACAGGAACGAAAGGCCTGGAGCCGTCGAAAACGGAATTTAAAAGTGGTCGGGGCGACTGGATTCGAACCAGCGACCACCAGACCCCCAGTCTGGTGCGCTACCAGGCTGCGCTACGCCCCGAACACGGTGCAGCTAACCGTGGGCCTGACCCCCGTCAACGTGTCCAGCACAGGAAGCCACGAGTTCTCCGATAGGTGAGCCGGGACCTGCTCAGGATCCCTACGCCTCTCCGTCGGGATCCTCGTCGAGGCCTGCGACCCCGATCTCCCCGACCCGCTCCTGGAGCCCGTTGATCCGCTGACGGAGCTGCTGGATGCGCTGAAGCGCCCCCTGCAGCCGCTCTAGATCCACCGCGGGGGCGCTGCCCTGATCTTCCTCCAGGATCTTGCGGGCGCCGGCGATCGTGAAGCCCTCGCCGTGGAGCAGCCTGCGGATCCGGAGGAAGTAGGAGATGTCTTCTCGCTGGTACAGCCGCTGGCCGGAGGCTGAGCGGCGGGGGTGGAGCCCGAACTCGCTCTCCCAGTAGCGCAACACGTGGGGCTCGACACCGACCAGCTGGGCTGCCTCGCCGATGCGGAGGGACAGCTTGTCTGGGAGGGTCTCGGGCTCCAGCTTACTCAACAGCCGTCTCGATGGTCTCCTCGAGCGACTCGGGCTGGAACAACACGATCTGGAACACGTCCTCCCGGGTCTCCCCGGGGGCGCCCTGGGACTGCAGGGTGATCGCGTACACGCCGATGTCGGCCGAGTCCCGGCGGAGATCGTAGACCTGCTCCCCCCGGGAGTCGGCCTCGCCGTCGCCGTCGAGATCGGACACCGCCTCGGAGATCACGGTGACGGTGACCCGGCCGACTAGATCCTGCCACTCGTCGAACACCTCGACCGCCAGCTCGTGCTCGGTGCCCACCGCCCCACAGCCGGGGGTGACCACGGCGTCGCCCACGTGGCGCTTGCGGAGGCTAGACTGGAGCTCGAGCACGCTCGGGGCCGCCTGCTCGTCGGTGCAGTCCGGCTGCACCAGGATCGACAGCTCCTGGTCCCCGGAGTTGAAGGGGACCCAGACGAGATCTGCGTTGTCACACCCGGTGAGCCAAGCGCACGAGATCAGGACACACCAGGGCCGGAGGGAGTTCATCATGAGGGACACGGTACCCCCCTGACCGCAGGATGCAACCTCGACAACGTGCCCCAGGGACAGAGACGGCGGCTCGGTGCGTCATCGCACGCCGAGCCGCCGCGTCGGGTCGCTGTGTCGGGTCGCCTCGCTCAGAGCGCGGAGCGGGCTCGCTCCACGAGGGCGGAGAAGGCCACGGGCTCGCGCACCGCCAGATCCGCCAGCATCTTCCGGTTGATGTCGATCCCCGACTGCTTCAAGCCGTGGATGAACCGCGAGTAGGACAGCCCATGCTGTCGAGCGGCGGCGTTGATCCGCTGGGTCCACAGCCGCCGGAACTGCCGCTTGCGCTGCTTTCGGCCGATAAACTCTTGCTTCTCAGCCTTCATCCTGGCTTCGATGGCCTGCCGCAGGCGGCGGCGGCCGACGAAGAAGCCGCGGACGCGGCGAAACAAGTTCTTCTTGCGGGTCTTGCGGATCTGAGCGCGCTTGATGCGTGCCATGTTCGGCTCCTCTCAGTGGGCCGCTTCCCTGCCCCGGGGGCGGTGGCGGCGGGACGATTCCAGTGGTGACGGCGGTGATCGAGGCCCGCGAGGGCCCGATCACCCGATCCAGCTAGTGATCTCCGTGCAGCAGGCGCCGGATCGCCGGCGCGTCGACGTCGTCGACATAGCCCGCCTGGCGCAGCTTCCGCTTGGTGGAGGTCTGCTGGGAGCTCAGGTTGTGGCGCAGGTTGGCACGCTTGAACCGGATGCGGCCAGACCCGGTCTTCCGGAAGCGCTTGGCGGTTCCACGGTGGGTCTTCATCTTGGGCATGGGGACTCCGTACGACCCCGGGGAGCTAACCGCAGCCCGGGGCCTGCGCCACGCTACTCTTCACCCAGGTCGCCATCGTCTCGGTCGGCGAGCTCGACCTCAGCCTCAGGATCCTCGGCGATCGCGCGCTCGGCGGCTCGGGCCCGGGTGCGTGCGTTCGGGGCGATGATCATGAACATCTGCCGACCGTCCATCCGGGGATGGGTCTCGATGGCGGCGAGATCCTCACACTCCCGGGCGACCCGGAGGCACTGCTGGGAGCCGATGTCGCGGTGGGCGAGCTCGCGCCCACGGAACCGGATCGTCACCTTGACCTTGTTCCCCTCCTCGAGGAAGCGCCGCGCATGGCGTACCTTGACCCCGATGTCGTGCTCGTCGGTCTTCGGTCGGAGCTTGACTTCCTTGATCTGGACCTGGACCTGGTTCTTCTTCGCCTGAGCCGCGCGCTTCTTGCGCTCGTACTTGAGCTTTCCGTAGTCCTGGATTCGGCAGACGGGGGGCCGACCGTTGGGGGCCACCTCGATCAGATCAAGTCCACGATCCTCCGCGAGGCGAACAGCGTCTTCGGTGAGAAACTCACCGAGCTTGTTGCCCTGTTCATCGATGACCAGCACCCTAGGGACACGGATCCGACGGTTGACACGGGGTTCGTTTCGATCAGGCTCCGGCTGGATCCGGCGACGGGGTCCTCTTCTCAATGTCCCTCTCTGGGCTCGGGGATGGCAGGCTGTCGGGTTGGCAGGTCGAAGGATAGCCCACGACACACATCAGAAAAAGGATGGTCTTGGCTCTCGGGAAAGATCTCAGCGCTCGATGTCGATCGGGACACCAGAGGACAGCATCGAACGTTACACCGTAGAGCCATGGATGAAGGGATAGGCACGAGCGGATTTGAACCGCTGACCCCCGCCGTGTCAGGGCGGTGCTCTCCCGCTGAGCTACGTGCCTTCAGCTTCGTCTCGATAATCAAGCGGGCCCGGGGTGTCAAAGATAGCCTTGAGGATCGCGTCCCCTACCGCATCAGCGGCCTCCCAGGGCTCTGGGGCACGATCGCACAACGCCGCGAGCGTGGTCACCCCGCCGTCGGTGATCCCACAGGGGACGAAGCCTGTGTACCCGCCGAGCCCGCAGGTGAGGTTCAGGGCGAAGCCGTGCATCGAGACCCCACGCCTCAGGTGCAAGCCCAGGGCACAGATCTTGTCGCGTCCGACCCACACCCCCGGGTGGGACTCACGTCGTCTCGCCTCGATCCCCTGCCCCGAGAGCCAGGCGATCACCCCAGCCTCGATCGCTGCGACGGTGCCCCGCACGGATCCC
>DRPG01000735.1 GCA_011376105.1 Deltaproteobacteria bacterium | reverse complement strand
CGGTTCGGCTCCAGGATGCTGTTCTTCACCCCCGGTCGGATGGTCGAGGCCCAGGTCAAGCGCGATCTGTTCGCCCGGATCCTCGAGCAGCAGCCGGACTTCCACGCCCGGATCCCCGCCGGCGATCTGATGAGCCGGATGAGCTCCGACGTCAACATGATCCGGCTGATGTTCGGGTTCACCATCCTGGGGATCATCAACACCATCCTCGCGATCACGCTGACCGCCACCCAGATGATCCGCCTGTCTCCGCTGCTGGCGGGTGCGGTCACCCTGCCCCTGCTGCTGGGGTTCGCGATCACGCTCGGGATCGTCGGCCGGTTTCGCAGCATCATGCTCCGGATGCAGGAGGCCAACAGCGCCCTGTCGGACCATGTCCTGTCGAGCTACCAGGGGATCGCGACCATCAAGGCGTTTGGAGCCGAGGGCGCGGTCCGGGAGCGGTTCGCGCCCCTGAACCGGGAGGCCCTCGAGGCTCAGCTCTCCCGGGCCCGCCTCCGGGTCGGGATCGGCCCGATCTTGTCCCTGGCGGCGTCGTTCAACATCTTCCTGCTGCTGTGGATCGGCGGCCCGATGGTGATGGAGCAGCGCCTGACGGTGGGGCAGCTCATCGCGTTCACCACCCTGGTGACCTACCTGACCGGCCCGTTGCGGGGCCTGACCTTCATCCTGTCGCTGTTTCGGCAGGCGCAGGCCGCTGCTGAGCGGCTTGACGCGGTGATGCGTCCCCAGCCCCTGCGCCCGGATCTACCCGGGCCCCGGCAGGCCCCGACCCAGGCTCCGGGCCTACGCCTCCAGGGCCTAAGCTACCGCTACCCCGGGGCCGGAGACGACGCGCTGCACGATGTGTCCGTCGAGCTGGCTCCACGGGGCACGCTGGGGGTGTTCGGGCCCACGGGCAGCGGCAAGAGCACGCTGCTGCGCTGCCTAGCCCGCCTCAACGATCCTCCGGCGGAGACGGTGTGGGTCGACGGGGTCGACGTGCGGAGCATCGATCTCGACGGCTGGCGGGACGCAGCGGTGCTGGTGCCCCAGCGCGCGTTCCTGTTCTCCGAGTCGGTGAGCGACAACATCCTGCTCGGTGGCGATCCGGGCTCCCTCGAGGGCCTGCTCCAGCGCGCACAGCTCGACGTCGACATGGCGGCGCTGCCCCACGGTGTCGCGTCCGAGGTCGGGGAGGCGGGGTTGACCCTGTCCGGTGGGCAGCGCCAGCGTGTCGCCCTGGCGCGGGGGCTGGCCCGGGAGGCGAAGCTGCTGCTACTCGACGACGTGCTCTCCGCCGTCGACCACGCCACCGAGGCCCGGCTGATCGAGCAGCTCCAGGCTCAGAGCGATCGCCCCACCACGGTGATCGTGGCCAACCGGATCTCAGCCCTGCGCCACGCCGACGTGATCCTGGTCCTCGAGCGGGGCCGGGTGGTGGCCCGGGGCACCCATGAGGCCCTCGCCGAGCAGCCTGGGATCTACCGAGAGGCCTGGGCCCGACAGTCCGACGGAGAGCCCGTGGAGCCCAGCCCATGAGCCCTCCCGCGAGCCACCCCCCCGGGGGCGCGTCCCCTCCCGAGGAGGGATCGAGCGATCTGCGCTTCATCGGCAAGCTCATGCCGTACCTCCGTGCGGATCTTCCGCTGTACGCCACCGCCATGGCGCTGGCCCCGGTCTCCGCCGGGCTGATGATCCTCCAGCCCTGGCTGCTCAAGCACGCGATCGATGACGCGATCCTGCCCGGAGACGAGGCAGCCCTCGCGGACCTCGCCCTGGCCTACCTCGGGGCGGTGTTCGTCGCGTTCCTCTCCGAGGCCGGCTACACCCTGGCGGTCGCCTACGCGGCGACCCGCTCGATCACCCGCCTGCGGGACGACGTGTTCCGACACACCTTGTCGCTGTCCCAGGCGTTCTTCGATCGCGAGCCCACCGGCCGGCTGCTCACCCGGGTCACCTCCGACGTGGAGGCCCTGGGGGAGACCCTGTCGGCCGGTGCGTTCACCATCGTGCTCGACGTGATGCTGGTGGTCGGGATCCTCGTGGCGATGCTCGCCCTGGATCCAAGGCTCACCGCGACCCTGCTCCTGGTGGCGCCGCCCCTGGCCCTGGCGGTGGAGCTGATCCGGCGCATGCTGCGCAAGCTGTACCAGACGGTCCGCACCAGCCTCGCCACCCTCAACGCCTACACCGCAGAGCGGATCGCGGGGATCGAGGTGGTGCAGCTGTACCGTGACGAGGCCCGGGTGCTGGATCAGTTCGACGAGCGGCTGCTACGCTACCGTGACGCAGCGATCCACACCAACGTGTGGGACGCGCTGCTGTACGCCATCGTCGACGGGCTGACCTCGATCACCATGGCCCTGATGCTGTGGTATGGCGGCGCTTCGTGGCTCGAGGGGGTGGCCACCGCGGGCCTGCTCGCTGCGTTCATCGAGTACATCGGCAAGCTGTTCACACCGATCCGGGAGCTCTCCTCGAAGCTGGCGATCCTCCAGCGAGCCGCCAGCGCCCTGGAGAAGATCTTTGGCCTGCTCGATCACCGGGAGCACATCACCCCAGGCGATCGAGGGCTCCCGGCGGAGCCAGGCAAGATCGAGCTCTCCGGGGTCTCCTTCGCCTACGGCGGTGGGCCTGACGTGCTCCGGGGCATCGATCTGACGATCGCGCCGGGGGAGGTCGTGGCCCTGGTCGGGCGCACCGGCAGCGGCAAGACCACGGTGGGGCGGGTGCTGCGACGGGCCTACGACGGCTACCGAGGCAGCATCCGGATCGACGGGATCGAGCTGTCCCGGGTGAGGCTCGATGCGCTCAGATCCCGGATCTCGGTGGTCCAGCAGGACGTGGTGCTCTACCCCGGCGACGTCCGGTTCAACCTGGCGCTGGGGCGAGACATCGACGACGCCCGGCTGCTGGCCGCCATCGAGCTGGCCCAGGCCGGCGACGTGGTAGCGCGCCTGGGCGGCCTGGACGGCCGGATCGATCACGGCGGGCGCAACGTGAGCGTCGGTGAGGCGCAGCTGCTGTCGTTTGCCCGCACCCTGGCCCACGAGTCCCCCCTGGTGATCCTCGACGAGGCCACCGCGAGCGTAGACACCCTCACCGAGGCCCGGATCCAGGTGGCCACCGAGGCGGTGCTCGAGCGTCGCACCGTGCTGGTGGTGGCCCACCGGCTGTCCACGATCACCCACGCCGATCGGATCGTGGTGCTGAGCGCGGGCCAGGTGCTGGAGCAGGGCCGACACACCGAGCTGCTGGCCCGGGGGGGAGCGTACGCAGCGCTGTTCCACAGCCGGTTCGACGAGGCGACCCCGGAGGCGAGCTGATCATGACCCGCCCTGGCCCCTGCAGCCGGCTGGCGGTGCTCTGTGGCCCACGCTTGTCCAAGCGCGAGCCCCACCGCACCTTCAGCCCCTTCGTCCGCCCCACCCCCGACGCGATCAGGCGAGATCCCGACGGTGTCCGACAGCACCTCGACGCCTGGCGCACCGCGGTGGCCACGCAGCTGCCGGGCCCGCTGCACGAGGCCCTGGCTCGCCTGCAACAGTCCAGGACCGCCCGGTGGTGCACCCTGATCACCAGGACCATCGACGGGCTGCTGCAGAAGGCCGCCGCGGAGCACGTGATCGAGCTGGAGGGCTCCCTGTTCCGGCTGCGCTGCCTGCAGGATCGCTCCCACCCCCGGGTGGAGATCTTCGGCGCCCAGCGCCACCTGCGCCCCTGCGGGATCTGTGGTGGCCCTCTGCGCCCCGACGTCGTGCTGCCGGGGGAGCCGCTCCTGGCCCTCGACGACGCCCGGCGCGCCCTGTCGACCTGCGATCTAGCTCTGTTGGTGGGGCTCGACACCGATCCAGTGCTCGAGGCACTCCCCCCCGGGATCCAGCGCCTGGTGATCGATCCAGGGCCGGCGGTGTCCCTGGTCCACCAGCTGGCCGGGTGAGCCCACCCCGCAGCCTCCGGCACGAGGCGCCCGGCGGGGCGCTGCGGGCTTCCGGGGTGGTGGCTCCCCCGGCGTGGGGTGGCTCCCCCGGCGTGGGGTGGATCCTCCGGCGTGGGGTGGCTCCCCCGGCGGG
>DRPG01000734.1 GCA_011376105.1 Deltaproteobacteria bacterium | reverse complement strand
GATCGAGAGGGAGGCGTGCTCCTGGAGCGGGAGACCCCCGCCAAGGGGTTGGGCTTCAACCACCACAGCGAGGTCCTCGACGACGGCACCATGCTGTCGCTGACCACCCACCCCCACGATGTGGACGGTCATGCCTGGTACGGCGTGGCCATCGAGAAGTGGGACCCGGCCAGCGAGTCGGTGGTGTGGAGCTGGGACACAGAGCAGGCGGTCGCCTCGGGTCGGTTGTCCCCCCCGAGGGCAGGGATCGAGAGTCCCTGGCACGCAAACGCCCTGGACTGGGTCCGCGATCCACTCGGAGACGCTGTGTGGGTCAGCACCTACGTGAGCCAGGCCTTGTGGCGCGTCGATCGAAGCACAGGAGAGATCACCCACATCCTGGGCGCTAGAGGGGACTTCGAGCTGGTTGATGCGGCCGGGGCCCCGCTCCCTCCGTCCGGCTGGTTCTATGGCCAGCACGATCCCGAGGTGACCGCCGATGGGAGGGTGCTGCTCTACGACAACGGGGTCGGGCGACCCGGAGGCAGTCAGTCCCGCGTCGCGGAGTACCAGCTCGATCTGGAGGCACGCACCGCCACGCCCCTGTGGTCTTGGACCGAAGCCGACTGGTGGACACCGTTCATCGGCGACGCTGACTACCTTCCCGATGGCCATGTGCTGATCAACAAGGGCTTTATTCGCTGCGTCACGCCCTGGTTGTTCGGGCAGCGGAGCGGGGTGATCGAGCTCGATCCTTCGGCTCCTTCCGGGCCGGAGGTGGTCTGGCGTCTCGACTGGCCCGACACCCATGGATCCGCCTTCCGGGCAGAGCGCTACGATGGCTGTGAGATCTTGGACCACGGGGCCTCCTGCCCCCAGGTCGCCGACCGCATCGATCAGCTCGGACTGTGAGGATGGCATGGCGCGGGTCATGGTTGTGGAAGACGAGCCCCGCCTGGCCTCGATGCTCGAGGAGCTCCTCACCATGAGCGGCCACGAGGTCACGACGGAGGCCCGCGGAGACCTCACTGTGGAGCGCGCCCTCGTCGAGGACCCCGATCTGGTCTTGCTCGACGTTGGTCTACCCGGCATGGACGGGTTCGAGGTGTGCAGACGCCTCCGGCCACAGTTCGAGGGGGGTATCCTCATCCTCACGGCGCGGGGGGATGCCCTCGACGAGGTCGTGGGACTCGACGCGGGAGCAGACGGTTACCTGGCCAAGCCCGTAGAGCCCCAGCGCCTCCTCGCTCATGTGCGCGCCGTGCTGCGCCGCACAGCGCCCCCGGCGCCGCGTCGGCTCGAGCTCGGGGACCTGGTGGTGGACGCGGGGCAGAGGGCAGCGTGGCTCGAAGGCCGGGCTCTCTCGCTGGGCAGCACGGAGTTCGATCTGCTGTGGCGCCTCGCCGTGGACGCCGGACACGCCGTGCCCCGGGACGCCCTCCATGAGACCCTGAGGGGGACGGCATGGGACGGGCTAGACCGCACCGTGGATCTTCGCATCTCCCGTCTCCGCAGGGCCCTGGGCGATCCACCCCAGGCCCCCCGCTGGTTGCTCACGGTGCGTGGCATCGGCTACCAGCTGGCGCCGGCTTGAGCCGACTGTACCTCCAGCTCTGGGGCCTCCTGGTCGCTCTGTTCCTGGTCGCCGGCGGTGCCCACGAGGTGCTCACCTGGGTGCCTTTGTCCGACGCCGAGCGCGCCCTCGAGGAGGCCTGGGTGGCCCCAGGGCTCCGTCTGGCGGTCGCGTCCGTGGCCACAACCAGCCCCGACGGCCGCGCCGAGGTCGTCGAGACGCTGAGGTGGGCATACCGAACGGAGGTCGACGTGGTCTCCCTCAGCGGCCTCCCGCCGGGGACCCAGCAGGAGCTCCAGGCTCAAGGCGAGGCTGTGTCCTGGGCCCGTGGGGGCGTCACGCTGTGGATCGCCATCCCCCGCGACGACGGCGTCTCGGAAGCCCTGGTGGTGGGTCCACTGCCCACCTTCGCACCCCCCGATCCGATCAGCCGAGGGTTCCTGCTCGTGCTGGTGAGCACCGGCTTCGCCTTCGCCATCGGCCTGTCCCTTCGCCCCCTCGACGCCCAACACCGACGAATGGCGCGGGCGCTAAAGGATCTGTCGGAGGGGCGGCCGCCAGATCGTGTGGGGCCATCACCAGCCCCCGTGGGAGCGACGTTCGACCTGCTCGCCACCCGCATCCAGGCGTCCTCTGAAGCCCGCCGGGCGATGCTCCAGGCCGCCTCCCACGAGCTTCGTACCCCCCTGTCGCGCCTTCGGCTGGGCCTCCAGCTGCTGGCCCTACAGGACGACGCCGCGCTGCGCGCTGAGCGCCGGCAGGCGCTCGACGGCGACATCGCCGAGATCGACCGCCTGGTGGAGGAGCTGCTCGAGCTCGCGCGCACCCAGGAAGCCCCTCCCCTCCAGCCCATCGACCTGGCCGTGGCCTCAGAGGTGCGGCGGTTGTGGATCCGCCGAGGTCTTGCTTGCCCCGGGATGGTGCTACACGTACCGCCCGGAGGTTCGGTGTGGGCCGATCCGATGGGCTTCGACCACGCCCTGGGCAACGCCTTGATGAACGCGACGGTGCACGGCGCGCAGGAGGTGTGGGTCCGCTTCGAGCGCACCGTGGACGGCTCGGTGGTCTACGTCGACGACGACGGGCCGGGGATCCTCCCCGCAGACAGGGAGCGCCTCCTCGAGCCCTTCCAGCGAGGCGACAGCGACCACTCCGGGCACGGCCTCGGCCTCGCTATCGTGAGACGTGTGCTCGCCCGCCACGGGGGGCGCGCGTGGCTCGACGAGGCCCCGGAGGGGGGCCTGCGCGTCGCCATGCTGTGGCCCCGGCCCCCGACGAGCGACCCAGCGAGCGCCATCGGTGATCGCTGAGGCGGTGTGGGCGGACCCTGTCCGCTCTGTGGGCGGATTGAACCGCTGCCTCCTGTCTACGAACCCCCGGTGGGGGGCGGTCGCCCCCGAGCAGACGACAAGGAGGCGCTGCGCGGCATCCTCTTCACCCTCAAGGCAGGAACTCAGTGGACCGTGATGACCGAGGCGGAAGGGCTTCTGCTGGTGGTGCTGCTGTCTGGGGTGACGTCTGGCTCCGGATCAGGTAGGCCGGGGCGCGGTGTGGGCCCCTGGGGCCAGTCCGCCAGCTCCCCTGGAGCAACCGGCTGATCTGAGCGTCGACGGAGCCCTCGAACGGGAACGCGTCTGCGCCGACGGGCTGCAGGAAGCCAAAGCCCGCGTCCAGACGAAGCTCGAGTGTGGCTCCACCTCCCCACCGCAGCAGCAGGCTCCGGTGGTGGGGCGTCTGGGCGAGCCGATGTGGAGGGTAGAGCTGAGGATCGACGTCGCACCCCAGCGAGCGCAGTAGGCCCTCGATCACGTTGCGCTGATCGCCCGGATCGGACCAGTCGTGGGAGAGCCGGTGCGGGCGGCGCTCGTTGTGGGCTTCGAGCGTCTGCACGACGATCGCCGTGCCGCCGCCGAGCGCACCCAGATCCCGCAGCCCGAGCAGCGCCTGGTACAGCCCATGCACGGCTTGGGGGGTCTTCAGGTAGCGATCCCGGTAGGTGACCTCGGTCGCTGAGCCGCGGCCCTGTAGCGCGCCGAGCAGACCCGGAGATGCCCCCTCTAGCGCTTGCCGCAGCCGAGAGCTCAAGCCCGAGGCAGGCCCCTCTGCCACAGGACGCAGATCGATCTCCACCACGCCGCCCTGCAGGGGTGCGATCAGCGTCTCGGGCTGGATCGGCGCACCCAAAGGGGGCGGATCGGCGAGCGGGCCCCAGACGTGCACGTCGCTGTCAGCGCGATCCGTCCAGCAAGGATCGAACGTGAGCGATCCGTCGGAGGCAAACCCGAGGGACTCGCCGTCCAGGAAGACCTCAGCCCAGATCTTCAGTGGATCGATCAGCGGATCGGCGCGGTACAGCTCGACGCCGCTGTGCTCTACGAGGCCGGCGAGCTGGCGGCGCTGTTGCCAGTCGAGCGTCTCCAGACCTGCGTCGGGCACCACGAGCTGCACCCGGATCGGTCCCAGCGCGTGCAGCGCGCTGACCAGCCCCCGGCTCGACCAGCCCGTCGGATCCCAAGAGCCAGCCTCGCCGTACACCCTGAGGCGGACGATGGTCTCGCTCGATGTGCCGATCCGCCTCCGGATCTGAGCTAGCAGCTCCGCCTGAGGGGTACCCCACACTGTGCGTGTCTCGTCGCCGAAGATCTGGTGCTTGGGGGGGAGCTGAAGCGCCTCGAGGAACGCCGGGCCCAGGATCGCGGGTT
>DRPG01000733.1 GCA_011376105.1 Deltaproteobacteria bacterium | reverse complement strand
GGTGCGCAGCATCTCGGCCTCGGACAGCCCGCCGGTGCGGGACAGCAGGCCAAAGATCGGGGGGATCGGCCAGCTGCCCCGCCACAGGTGCACCCCGAGCCCCTGCGGCAGGATCCGGGGGAGGTTCCCGGTCAGCCCGCCCCCGGTGATGTGGGCCGCGGCCCGCAGGGTGAAGCGGTCGCGGACCTGCAGCAGCGCCCGCACATACAGCCGAGTGGGCAGCAGCAGCTCCTCTCCGAGGGGGCGCCCCAGATCTCCTGGATCCCGGGTTGGATCGAGCTTGCCTGGATCCCACAGCAGCGATCGCACCAGGGAGAACCCGTTGCTGTGCAGGCCGGAGGAGCCGAGCCCGACCAGCGCGTCGCCTGGGCGTACCTGGGCAGGATCCAGCAGGCGATCGCGCTCTGCGATCCCCACACAGAAGCCCGCGAGATCGTAGCGCCCGGCCTCGTACATGCCCGGCATCTCGGCGGTCTCGCCGCCGAGCAGGGCGCAGCCGGCCAGCTCGCAGCCCAGCGCGATCCCCTCGATCACCTGCGCCGCCTCGTCGACATCGAGGGTGCCGGTGGCGAGGTAGTCGAGGAAGAACAAGGGCTCTGCCCCGGTCACCGCCACGTCGTTGGCGCACATCGCCACCAGATCGATGCCGATCGTGCCGTGCTGCTTGAGGGCCTGAGCCAGCAGCAGCTTGGTGCCCACGCCGTCGGTCCCCGAGACCAGGACTGGATCGGTGTAGCCCTGCAGGGCGAACAAGCCCCCGAACCCCCCCAGCCCCCCGATCACTCCGGGCCGGTGGGTGCGGGCGGCGGCGCCCTTGATCCGCTCGATCAGGGCCTCGCCGGCCGCGACGTCGACTCCGGCGTCGCGGTAGGCGTCGGTGGTCGGTTCGGGATCGTGGCCCATGTGCCCTCCGGCGGCCGGACTAACGCGCCGTGCGCTCGCGCCACAGCTGCGCAGCGGAGGCCAGACGATCCCGGACGAGCCGGTAGACGGCGCCGTTCCACACCAGCTCTGAGTGGCCCCGGCCCCGGACCTCGACGTTCTCCATGTGCCCGTGCTCCCCCGGGCGGGGCAGCAGCCGGCTCGACCAGTAGGGACAGACGAGATCCTCCCGGGAGTAGATCGACGTCAGCGGGATGTGGGCGGGGAACATGTCGCGGCGGAGCGTGGTGATCATCCGGGATCCCGGGAGCAGCTCGCGGGCTGAGCTGGTCAGGGTCCCGAACCCCATCAGGGCCATGCCCAGCAGGGCGGTGGGGGTCCCGTGGTGGGGCGTGCCCAGGGTGATCAGGGACTTGACCCGCCGATCTCCGCCGTAGTGCTGGATGTAGCGGCGCGCGATCAGCCCCCCCTTGCTGTGCCCCACCACGTGGACGCGCGCGAAGCCGTGGCGCTGAGCCAGGCCCTCGATCTTGTCGGCCACGAGCTGAGCCGAGGTGTCGATCGGCTGGGTGTTGAACCGCCGCAGCAGGCCCGCGAGGTTGAACGACATCACCCCGTAGCCATCGTGACGGAGCCGATCCTCCATCACCTCCCAGATGTTCCGGGTCTGGAAGAAGCCGTGCAGCAGCAGCACGATCTCGTCGCGCTGGGCCATGTCGTCGTGGCGCTGGATCTGCTCGCCGGACAGGTAGACCCTGCGCACGCTGCCGAGCTGATCCCGCAGGGCGCTGTAGCTGCGCCGGGGCTTGAGCAAGCTGGACAAGTACGCCACGGCTCCTGCCTCCCGCTCGACCGTGGTGGGCTACTTCTCGGCCTCGGGCGCGTCGGGATCCCGGCAGCAGCGGAAGCTGATGGACTTGTCGGAGAACCCCATGGACTCGTCGGTGGACATCGCACAGCGGGTGCCCTTCTCGGGGTGGCTCTTCAGCCCCCCCCGGACCAGCGCCCGGGACTTGCTGTTCGCCGGGGTGGTGCTGGTCCACTCCCGGAAGCCCCCGGAGATGTCGAACACGCCCCACTCGGACTTGCACTGGGGCTTGGTCCCCGACGGATAGGGATCCTCGACCCCGAGGCCGCAGAAGTCGGGATCGAAGGTGTCGCCATAGCTGTAGACCAGGGAGCGCGGGCCCTTGCACGCCCGCTCCCACTCATCGGCGGTGCACAGGCGCTTGCCTTGCTCTTCACACAGGCCCTTCGCCTCGCTGAAGCTCACCTCGAACCGGGGCACAGCCTTCTCGAGGTTGGGGTACTCGAAGACGTCGATCAGGAAGCCCTCGGTGTAGCGCTTCTCCGCCGTGGGCTCCGAGAGCGACACGTTGTCGCTCTCGGTGTGTAGCCGGCCCGCCACAAAGGGACCCGCGGGGATGAACACCATGTTCTGCGGGTGCCTCGCGTACATCTCCTTGTAGGTCTCGGGGGGAGGTTGCGAGGCCTGGATCTCGTCGAAGACCTCCTTGCGGATCTGAGCGTCTGCGGTCTCGGCGAGGCGACGGGGATCGGGGCGGAGGTTGAACAAGATCACCCCGATGAAGACCACCAGCACCAGCGCCAGGCCCCACCCGATCGGGGTGACCAGGGGTCGCTGGGGCAGCTCGTCATGCAGGTTTGCGTCCTGGAATGTCCGCTGGATGTCGTTGATGAAGTCCTGTGGTGTCGGGTAGCGATCGTCGGGGGCCTGGGCCATCGCCAGCTCGACCACGTCGTTGACGTGGGCGGGTAGATCGGGCCTGCGGACCTTGGGCAGCTGGAAGGTGCCCACCGGCGCCTGACCCACCAGCATCTCGTAGAAGATCACACCAGTGGAGTACACATCGGAGCGGGGGGTGGGGATCGGATCGAAGCTCTTGAGCTCGGGGGCGAGGTACTGGGCCTCTCCCCGGGTGAACTCGTCCTCCGCCAGCAGCTGGGTGGGGACCAGATCCCACAGGCCCACCCCGGTGATCTTGGTCTGGGCCACGAAGGTCTGGCGGCGGGGACCGGTCCAGCGGATGTTGACCAGCACGTACTCGGGGCGGAGCGCCCGCAGCGCCAGGCCCTGCTGGTGGAGCTCCGACAGCCCCTCGAGGATCTGCACACAGATCTGAGCCGCCTCCTTGACCGCGAAGCTCTTGCCGTTGATCCGGTACTCCTGCAGCAGCTCCCGCAGGGTGCTCCCGTCGAAGTCCTCGAAGGTGTAGAACGCGACACCGTTGTGCTCGCCCAGCTCCCCCACCTTGCACAGGTTGGGGTGATCGAGGGACTTGGCCGTCCGAAACGCCGCGACGATCTGTTCCTTGTGCTCAGGGCCGGCGATGCTCGGGGTGAGCAGGGTCAGGCGGACGTAGGAGCCGCTCTTGAGGTGCTTGGCCCGGTAGGTCACCCCGAGGGGACTCTCGTCCAGCTGATCGACGACCTCGTACTTCTGGGCAAGCACCTCTCCGCGGGAGAATTCGAGCCTTGTCGCCACCGGTTGTCGCTCCTCGCCACGTGGTGCACGCACAGCACCCCCTGAGGGGGCCTTGGGGACACTACCACAGCATTGCCCCTGTGGCCCCGTTCGACACATGTCCTACAACGGGACGCTGATCCATCGGCGGAGCCTAGGGAGCCTTGAGGTGTTCTGTCCCGGGTGGGTTCGTTGGGTGCCGCGCTGGCTCCGGCGGATCCAGCTGGCTCGTGGATCGCCTGGAGCCCGGGCCCGCTCTAGAGCCCGGGCCCGCTCTAGAGCCCGGGCCCGCTCTAGAGCCCACTCTGGAGCGGTGAGCGGTGAGCGGTGAGCGGTGAGCGGTGAGCGGTGAGCGGTGAGCGGCGAGCGGTGAGCGTTGGGACGCGGCGGTGTCCCGGGGGGGTGGGACGATCCGGCCCGGTGGATCGGGTGGGATCAGCCTAGATCCGGGCCCCCGGGCCAGGAGCGGGCCAGGCGGACGGTGCACTCCTCGCTGAGATCGTCGCTGGTGATCGGGACGCGGGCTGCACACCGGGCCTCGTGGCCCGGGGCCCGGAAGCTCCCGCCCCGGGCCACGAGCTCCGCCTGATCGCCGTCGACGGTGCACAGATCGCGGACGTTGCCCGCCAGGCCGTGCACACCGTACGGGCTCGTGTCCCCTGCGACGGCGTGCACTGGCCCGATCCGGGGGCGTCCCCGGAAGTGCTCGCGGACCGCACACCACGACGCGTCGAACCGATCCCCCCAGGGGTAGAGGCGCCCATCCACGCCCCGGGCGGCCTTCTCCCACTCGGCCTCGGTGGGCAGCCGCCAGGGCTGGCTGGTGCGCTGGGCGTACCAGGCACAGTAGGTCCGCGCGTCTTCGCCGGTGATCTGGACCACGGGCCCATCGGGTCGCCAGCCGGGCCCCGGGGGCCCCTTCGGGAGGATGAAACGCCCGTGGACAAAGTTGTAGAGTAGATCGCCGTGGGGGGTCCGGGGGCAGCGGGAGAACGCCTCGGGGGTGCGGCCCTGGGCTGAGAGGTGATCGAGGAAGGCGATGTACTCGACGTGGGTGACCGGGTAGCGGGCGATCACGAACGGCGCGAGGTGCAGCGTCTGCGACGGGCCGGCCCCCGGAGCGACCGGATCACCGCCCGCGAGGAACGGCCCACCGGCGATGAACACCTCGTCTGGGGCTAGATCATCGGGCAGGGGCAGGGAGCCGAGATCGAGGTGCTGGCCCCGCCCCAGGAGCACCGGCACGGCGAAGGTGGACACCCGCCCGGGGGGGTGGATCTCGAGCAGGTAGCTGCCGTGGGGCAGCGCCAGCTCGATCACCGGTGAAAACTCCTCGGTGATCCGCTCGGGGACCAGGCGCCGATCCTGGAGCTGGTGGCGATGGATCCCGATCCGGGCGCCGGGGATCGTCTCGAGGGACAGCCACGCGGTGCCCTGCAGCCAGGCAGCGTGCTCGCCCCGATCGTGGGCCCGCAGCAGCGCCTCGGCCCGGGCCGCCTCAGAGGGATCGCGGCGGGCCTCGGCGGCCTCCATCACGCCGCGGTGGTGCTCCGCGAGCAGGGCGTGGACCTCGGGCTCGTCCGGTGCGTGGGCCAGGGCGGCGCTCGCCGCTGTCAGCCACTGTGCCTCGAGCCTCGCCGCCCGGGCGTCCATCGCGTCGGCCCGGTCGATGGCGGACCAGGCCCCGCGCTTGTGCTCGATTGGATCCGCGGGGTGCAGGGCAGAGAGGGTCTGGGCCGCGGACGCACGCAGCCCTGCTGCGCTCGTGCGTAGCTCCGTGGCCTGCCGGCGCCCGGTGATCGCGCGCTGGAGCGCGAGCTTCGCCAGGGCCTCGCGGTGGCTCGCCTCGAGCCAGGCCGTCACCGCCCGGGCCAGATCGGACGCGGTGGCGGGGCGATCGGCGGGCTCGCGGGCCAGCGCCGCGCGGCACAGCGAGCGCAGCGCCCGGGGCACCGAGCCGGGGAGGGGGGCGGGGGCCTCGGTGAGCATCGCGCGCAGGATGGCCCTGGGATCGGAGCCCGGGAACGGCACGCGGCCGGACAGCATCTCGTACAGGATGCAGCCCAGGGCGTACACGTCGCTGTAGGTGCCGATCTGATCGACGTCGCCGGCGGCCTGCTCGGGCGCCATGTAGCCCGCCGTGCCGAACACCGCGCCGAGGCGGGTCTCAGCCAGCAGCCCTGTGGGGTTGTGCAGGACCTTCGCCAGCCCCCAGTCCAGGACGAACACTTGATTGTCGTCACCGAGCATCAGGTTGGCGGGCTTGAGATCCCGGTGGACCACCTTGTGGCCGTGGGCAAAGCCCACCGTCTCGCACACCCTCCCGAAGACCTCGATCAGCTCCCGCTGCGCCCGCTCCTCCTGCATCCACCGGCGCAGGGTCTGCCCCGACAGCTCGGGCATGGTGAGGTACAGCCTGCCGTCCGGCAGCCGGCCCAGATCGTAGATCGGGACGATGCCGGGGTGCTGGAGCCCGGCGTGGGTCATCGCCTCCTGGTAGAAGCGCGCTAGGCTCTCCGGATCATCGACCAGCTCAGGTCGCAGCACCTTCATCGCCACCACACGACCCAGCACCCGATCGCGGACCCGCCGGACGATCCCCATGCCGCCCTCCCCCAGCAGGGCGAGATCGTCGTAGCGGTCTTCGCCCGGCGGCAGGGCCTCGAGGCTGTGGGCCGGGGGGCCGAAGCGCGCCACGAACGCGCTAGTCCCGTCGCCAGCGGAGGAACCGCAGGACGCTGATCAGCAGGCGCTGCCAGTACAGGATCGAGAGGAAGCGCGCAAAGAACACATGGATCCCCAGCGCCCCGAACAGCGACAACCCCACCAGCAGGAACACCGCACCGACCAGGCCAAAGATCGGGATCCCGAAGGGGGCGGGAGACCAGGCGGCGAGGAACAGCGCCGAGCCCATGGTGACGGTGGAGGCCGCCGCGGCCATCGACAGCCGCAGCACCGCGTTCCGGATCTCCTCCCGGAGCCGGGCCGCGTCGGGATCCCGGGCTACGATCGTGATGTTGCCGCCCTCTAGATCCATCAGGGTCTGGTTGACCTGGGTGGGTAGATCCCGGAAGTGCCCCTGGAGCTGGATCATCATCCGGGCCGCGTCGTGGGCCACCCGCTCAGGGGAGAAGCGGCGGGTCATCAGCCGCTGGGCGTAGGGCTTCACCTCATCGACGATGTCGATCCCGGGCATCATCCTGCGGATCGAGCCCTCGACCAAGGTGATTGTCCTTGACAAAACAGCAAATTCGGCGGGCAGCGAGATCTCGAACCGGGTGCACATCTCGACGACCTCCATGAAGGTCGCGGCCTGGGCCAGATCATCGAGGCTCGCGCCGTAGTACTGCTGCATCTTGCGCTCGAGCTCCTCGGTGAACGCCTTGAGATCCACCCGGCCCCGGGTGGCGCCGGCCCGGTAGATCGTCAGCGCCAGGGTCTCGGCGTCGCGGAACACCATCGAGGTGAACGTGCTGACGATGGTGTCCTGCATCGCCCCCGTCAGGGTACCGGTGACCCCGAAGTCGAGGTACACCAGCCGATCATCGGGGGTAACCATCAGGTTGCCGGGGTGGGGATCACCGTGGAAGAACCCGAAGTCGAAGGCCTGGCGGTAGGTGGCCTCCATGATCCCGTGGGCCAGGCGCTGAGCTCGCTCTCCGTTGGGCTGCAGGTGCTGGAGCACCTGCTTCAGCGGCTCGCCCTCCACCAGCTCCATCACCAGCAGCCGCTGGGTGGACCACTCGGGGTACATCCGGGGCACGCCCACGTTCAGATCCAGGCCGTCGAGGTGGCTCGCCATGCGCTCAGCGCTCTGGAGCTCCTGGAGGAAGTCGAGCTCCCGGCTGATCGCGACGTCGAACTCCCGGACGATGGCGCGGGGGGTGTGCAGCCCCGGCAGCACCAGCCGACCCTCCGCCAGGGTCGCCAGCGAGTACAGGATCGAGATGTCGCTGCGGATCGTGCGCTCGATCCCACGCCGCTGCAGCTTCAGCGCCACCTCCTGCCCCGACAACAGCACCGCCCGGTGGACCTGGGCGATGCTGGCCGAGCCCAGGGGCTCTGGATCGATGGACTCGAAGACCTCGTCGACGCGCCGCTGCAGCTCGTGCTCGATCACCCACTGGACGTCCTCCACCGGCATGGGGGGGACCCGATCCTGGAGGCTCTCGAACTCGTCCATCACGTCCTGGGGCAGGATGTCGGGCCGTACGGCCAGCACCTGACCCAGCTTGATGAAGGTGGGGCCGAGATCGATCAGCACCTGCCGCAGCCGCCGGGCGAAGGGGCCGGTGGCCTTGTCGGCGCCCGGGGGCAGCACCGCGGCGATCCCGATCAGGTTGAGCAGGTGGCCAAAGCCGTTGCGGGCGAGGACCAGCGAGATCTCGTTGATCCGAGGGAGATCGTTGACCTGGATGGTCTTGCTGGCGCGCTGGGGCATCGTTGGCTCGTATCCCGTCCCGGCCGGGTTAGGCGTGCTGCAGCCCAGGAGGACGAGCCGATGGCCCAGGACAGGGGCGTCACCCCCCGCTCTGAGAACTACAGCCAGTGGTACCTCGATGTCATCTCCCATGGAGATCTGATCGATGACTCGCCGGTTCGCGGCTGCAAGGTACTCAAGCCCCATGGATACGCGATCTGGGAGGCCATGCAGCGCGATCTCGACGATCGCTTCAAGGCCACGGGCCACGTCAACGCATACTTCCCGCTGTTCATCCCGATGTCGTTCCTGTCCCGGGAGGCGGAGCACGTCGAGGGCTTCGCCAAGGAGTGCGCGCTGGTGACCCACCACCGGCTCCGGGCCTCCGCCGACGGTGGGGTCGAGCCCGATCCAGCGAGCCAGCTCGAAGAGCCCCTGGTGATCCGCCCCACGTCGGAGACCATGATCTGGCACATGTATGGGCGATGGATCGACTCCTGGCGGGATCTGCCGATCCTGGTCAACCAGTGGGCCAACGTGGTGCGCTGGGAGATGAAGACCCGTCCCTTCCTGCGCACCGCCGAGTTCCTCTGGCAGGAGGGCCACACCGCCCACGCGACCCGCGCCGAGGCCGAGGAGGAGACCAGCCGGATGCTGGATGTGTACGCATCCTTTGCCGAGGAGGTGCTCGCGATCCCTGTCCTGCGGGGGCGTAAGTCTGCGCGGGAGCGGTTCGCCGGTGCGGTCGAGACCTACACGATCGAGGCGATGATGCAGAACGGCTGGGCGCTACAGGCGGGCACCAGCCACTTCCTCGGCCAGAACTTCGCCCGGGCCTTCGACGTCACCTTCCAGAGCGAGGCCGGCGAGCGAGAGCTGGTGTGGGCGACCTCCTGGGGCGTGAGCACCCGGCTGGTGGGCGCGGTGGTGATGACCCACTCCGACGACGAGGGCCTGGTGCTGCCCCCCGCCCTCGCGCCGGTGCAGGTCGTGATCATCCCGGTCTACAAGAACAAGGACCGCGAGACGGTAATGGCCGCGGTGGATGCGCTGCATGCCCAGCTCGAAGGTCGGGTCCGCGTCCGGGTCGACGATCGCGACAACCTGCGTCCGGGCGCCAAGTACTACGAGTGGGAGCACAAGGGTGTGCCCCTGCGGCTCGAGGTGGGCCCCCGGGACGTGAAGCGGGGCGCGGCGTTTGCCAAGCGCCGCACCGGTGGAGACAAGTTCGCGATCCCGTTCGAGGGCGCCGTCGAGCGCGTGGAGGAGATCCTCGCCGAGGTGCAGCAGGCGCTGCTCGAGACCGCCCGGCGCAGGCTCGACGAGCGCACCTACGCCGCTGAGTCCTGGGACGACTTCGTCCGGCTGATCGAGGAACAGCCAGGCTTCTACCAGATCCCCTGGGGTGGAGATGACGCCGACGAGGATCGGGTGAAGGACGCGACCAAGGCCACCCTGCGCTGCTACCCCCTAAAGCAGCCCCCGATCGAGGGGCTGACCTGTCCCCTGACCGGAAAGCCTGCGCGGGAGTGGGCGATCTTCGCCCGGGCCTACTGAGGAGCCATGGCTCCCCCACAGGCCCGCCGGGGCGGAGTCCCGCCGTGACTGAGCGGCAAAGTGTGGCATGGGGCGGCGAGGGGTAGCGAGGGGTAGCGAGGGGTAGCGAGGGGGGCGCCCCACACCCACCACCAGCGCCGCCGTGGTGCGCTCCACACCCACCGCCAGCGCCGCCGTCCACCACCAGCGCCGCCGCAGTGCGCCCCACACCCACCGTCAGCGCC